>JBDOMT010000208.1:0-42470 GCA_039831705.1 Pirellulales bacterium
GAACGTGATTTGTTGGCCCGGCATGCCACAGGAATTCGAAATAAGGCCGCTGGGACGGCGTTAGAAACCTTTTACCAATTGGCAGGGCTGGAAGCGAGAAAGTTTTACCTTGAGCAAGCTCTGCAAGAGACGGTCCAATCACTCAACCGGGCTGATAGCTTGAGCAAAGAGGGATTGCCCTTAAAGATCGACCGGGCTGAAATTGCGGGCAGTCTCAGTCAGTTACAAGATCGCCAACTGCAAATGGATTATCTGCGTGTGCAACTCAATGGCCAGTTGCAAATGATGTTGGATTGTCCTCAGGATGAACAATCCTTTTATTGGCCGCAAATCGATTGGCAGGTCGAGGAGTCGAAACTCGACGCGGATGTGGAATTGGCGTTGGGACTCGCTGGGCGGAGTGATCTCCGAGGTTTGCAATTGATGATTTGCCAATTGGAAAAAAGAACCTTGCCGGTAGCTCGGGGGGTGGTGGCGATCGCTGACGGAACCCTCGGTTCGGTGGAACCCACTGCGGGCATTGTCCATAAACTACGATGTTTTCGCTGTTCCGATGGGGAAGTACCTATCCGCTGTCGTCAATTGTCGCTGATGTTTTCGGACACACAAGAGCTTGCCACAGCCGAAATCAAGGGTGCCGTCTATGAGGTTTTGTTGCAACAGAAACGCATTGTGTTGTCGCGACAGGCAGTCAAGCAACGCCGTCAGCGACTTCATGCATTGACAGTCAAACGGGATGTCGATGAGATTGCCATCTTCGAACTGAGTAAGGCACGCGGCCGTCTGTTTGAAGCTGAATCGGAACTCATTCAGCAGGTCGTTCAACTGAAAATTGCCCAGGTGCGGCTACGCAAGGCCAAAGGCTTACTGGCGAAAGAGTGTGGATTTGAACCCATTCTGTGTCTTGAGGGCTGCTGTCACGGCGCCTGCTGCCGAGGAACCAGTTGTCGCTAGTTGTTGCCTATCAGAGATCCATGAACTTTAACTCCCAATCTCTACTTGCGATTAAAAAGAGCCTGCCGTAGTTCTTGTTCGAAGGTGGGGCTGGTGTCGAGTACTTCGCGGAAGTCCTTCTTGCCCAACGTGTAGAACACTGAATTTTCGCGTGCTACAACGGTTGCGTTGCGAGGTTCGTCGGTAATGAGTGCTGCTTCACCAAAGAACTGTCCTTCATGCAGCAAAGCAACTTGCTTTTGTTCCAATTTTCCTTGATGTGTCTGCTCAACGATCACTTCGACACTGCCACTGCGAATCAGGTAGAACAATTCGCCCGGGTCTCCCTGACTAATTACGACCTCCCCAGTTTTTGCCTGCTGGACCAGCATTTTGTCGGCAATATTCGACATAGTGCTTGGGGTCAGATCGGAAAAGAGAGGAAACTCTTTCAAAAATTCGCAGATGACCGACGCTTCCTGCACTGAAACATCCGATTTGATATGGCCATCGACCATACTCACAATTCGGTCGGCCACGTCGAGAATACGGTTGTCGTGGGTGACCATGATGATGGTGCAACCTTCGTCACGCGCCAATTCCTGGAACAGGGTCACTACCTCTCTTCCCGATTGTTCGTCGAGCGCGGCAGTTGGCTCATCGGCCAGGACAAGTTGAGGCCGATGAACCAAGCCGCGGGCAATCGCCACCCGCTGTTTCTGTCCACCGGAAAGAGACTTGGGTTTGTAGTGTATGCGTTCACCCAGACCCAGGCGAGTGAGAAGTTTTTTGATTCTTCTCGATGCCATGTCGCGGTCCAGATTGGCCAGTTCGGCTGCCATGTTTACGTTTTGATAAGCGGTAAGTGACTCAAATAGATTGTGTGCTTGAAATATAAATCCAAGTTTTCGGCGCAAACGGACGATTTGCTCCCGACTTGCACCTAGGAGTTCGTGTCCCAGTACTTTAAGACTGCCCTGTTCCACAGTACGCAACGAACCGATGAGTGTGAGCAAAGTTGTTTTTCCTGATCCCGAAGGTCCAGTCATAATTACGATTTCGCCACGACGGACTTCCAGGTGATTGTTGAACAACGCCTGCTTACGTAGTTCGCCTTCTCCAAAGAAATGATCCAGGCTCGTAACCTGTACCGTTTTAGGAATTTCATCACCATTGGTGTAGGCGCCACTGGTTGCCGGAAGTGAATTGGTCTTGATGGAGGGGGGCGGTATCATTGTAGTGTTGAGTGTGTAGTGTTTTGGTGTGTAGTGTTTTGGTGTGTAATGTTTTGGTGTGTAATGTTTTGGTGTGTAATGTTTTGGTGTGTAATGTTGAGTGAACACTCAACTAGTCAAAACAAACTTGCCGGATCTGCTTTCAGTAGTTTGCGCACGGCTAGCAATCCGGAGGCGATGCATAAGGTCATGGTCAGTATGAGCACCAGGAGTATACTTTCGAAGGTCATCTTCATGAGCAGGCCGGTAGTATGGGTCAGAAAGGCATAGAGCCCCCGACTCGCAATCATTCCGGGGAGGAATCCAATCAGCGAAAGGAGCAATGCTTCGGTAATAATCAATTGAATAAAAAACCAATGTGTATAACCCATGGCTTTCAGGGTAGCAAATTCTGGCATGTGATCGGCGATGTCGGAATAAATAACCTGGTAGCAAATGACCATACCCACGATAAATCCTACGATTTTCCCAGCGTTGAAGATAACTCCAATGGGCGTGCTTTTATCCCAAAATTGTACTTCACGCTCACAGAATTGTTGGCGTGTGAACACCCAAATATCGTTTGGCAAGATGGCCTGCAAGCCACGGCGGATCGAGTCCACATCGCGTGCTGGTTCAACATGGACAATTCCCATGTCTACGACCCCCAAAGGGTCGCCAAACCTTTGGTGTTGAGGAAAAAAATTGGCAAAATTTTGTGCGCTCATGATCAAATTGCCATCATGGGCAAAATCAGTTCCCAAGTGGAATGAACCTACCATGGTTATTTTTTTCCGGGCCAGTTCCGCCGGATGACTGGCCAGATCTGCTGGGCGATTTACGGGGAATGGAAATTTGCTTTTTCTGCTGCTATCATCGATCAGGGCGGTCGCGGGGATTCTCAGTTTGTGCCGTTGCTGTTTGATATCTTGAGATTTGAAAATGGGGTCTTCCATATAGAATCCTATCGAGCGGATGGGATAATCTTTTCCTTGTCCACCTTTGGCGAGATTCTTCAGCACCGAGGTAGTTAGTTCTGTGTAAAGTGGGTATGCGCCCAGGACGCCGGGGTAAGAACGGGCTTGATGAAGACGTGCGATGGGAAACCGTTTTTCAGCAGCCAAGGTGTACTTGGCTTTACTAATCAAGAAGATGTCACCTTGCAGTTCTTCGATGATTTGTACCTGGCTATCAAACAGAGCGTTCTGAAATCCTACCTGTGTGAACATCAGCAGAACGGCAAACGAAATTCCCGCAATCGCCACACATAGACGACGCCAGTCGTGCGTGAGGTTTTTCCAGGCCAGTGGTGTCTTGTGGTAGGTTTTCATGAAAGTTTCGTGAATCATCCTTCAGAACAGATCGGCTGGGTCTGCCTGGTAGAGTTTGCGTAAGGCTGCCAGACCTGAGAGGACGCACATCACGATAGCCAGTGCCAAGACAGTGGTTGCGATTTGCCAGGTCATCGTCATGGGCATGCCCGACTCGGTCCCCACCACGATGTACAAAACCCAGGATATCAGCATCGACGGAATGAATCCCAAGACGGCCAGCAGGAAGGATTGGCCGAGGATTACCTGCATGAGGTATTTGTTGGAATAGCCCATCGCCTTAAGCGTGGCATATTCACCGATCATGTTGGCAATGTCCGCGGAAAGTACCTGATAGACGATAGCCACGCCGACAATCAGGGCCACCCAGACACCCATGTTGAAGATCTGCCCCAAGGGTGTTTCGACAACCCAGCGACGTTCTTCGCGTATGTTGACTTCGCCTCGTGTCAGTACTTCCACATTGGAACGCTGCTGTTGACTAGCGGATGAGTTTGCCGGCAACGATGTCAGGTTGGCGAACATTTGCTGCAAACGCAATTTGACCTTTTCCAATTCCTGTGAGTCACGCAGCGTGATCAGGCCAAAGGTAGCCTGATCAATGGGCTGCCATGGACAGGCTTGCACATAGCCGGCAGTGCTCGTCAGGCAGGCACCATTGGAAGCAAGTCCTGTTCCAAGTTCGAAATGATCGATGATTCGTATTCGCCAAGGACCCAGAGAAGTTTCTACATTAATATCTTGGTCGCCAAACTTTACCCCATTGGCAGGTCCGTATTCAGGTTTTGACTTGCGGTCGATTAGGACAAAACGCGGATTGGTGAGCAGGCTTGCCTTGGCCCGGATGTCGGATCTTACGAATGGTGGATCGTTCGGATCGACACCCATGGTGATGATTCCGCGCCATTGTCCTTCCCAGTCGGTATGTGAAATTCCTGCCGTTTGTGGTTTTTGCCACTCGCTTAGCCCCAGGTAGAAAGGACGCGCTTGAGTAACTCCAGCAAGCGATGCTGCCTGATGAATGCGGGTGCGGGGAAATGAACGCGCATCGGTTAAATGAATGTATGCGGGGGAGCGCAGCATCAAATCAAAATCCAGCGCTGAATAGATTTGGGTGGCCGTCTTTTTGATGGCATCCTTAAATCCCATCTGCATGAAAATCAGAATGACGGCGAACCCTACGCCTGCTAATGCAACCGCCGTGCGTACTTTGTTATGAGTCAGATTCTTCCATGCCAGTGGCGTATTCATAGGCCATTGCCTACTCTTCCCGTTCTGCCTGCTCAGTTGGCATTTCACCAAATTCAACGGTTACTTGCAGGCCGACACGTTTTGATGCTTCTTGGATGGCTTCGATGTCGTTGTTATCAATTTCAATCAAGACTTCAACGACGGAGCGGTCCATGGGGGCCAGCGGATTGCGATCGGTTAGCCCGGGGCTGGAAATGATGTTACTGATTCGCCGTACGGTTCCTGAGAGCCCCCCCGGGCCACTTTTGGCATAAGGTGCATAGTCACCGGAAAAAGCGGAGCTGCGGAGGGTCGCTTTTTGGTCGACGCGAATTTGCTTGGCATCGGCCTCATAGACTTCGGCAATGCAAGCCATACGATTCAAATTGCCCACTTGCAGAATTGGCAATTGGGTGATCAATTCGCCTGGGTGGGTAAAGACTTTAAGTACTGTATACTGAACCTCTAACGCGTCCCCGTTTTCGGCGTCCCTGTTTTCGTTTTGAGGCAGCCTTAGCTCTGTCTGAGACACCAATTGTTTAGCGGCTTCAATTTCCATATCAATCGCTGCCAGTTGGTACTGCCCGATCTCTTGATGTTGATGTCGATTGGTCTCGGCCACTTCCATGCCCAGCTTGGCGGCTTGGACTGCGGCGGTTGCTGCTTCTAAGGTCGGGCCTAAACTGAGGCTGGCTGTTTCATGCTCCAACATGGCCCGCTCGCTTTGATTTTTCTGTCGCGCTAATTGGTGTGCTGTCACCAAGTCCGGGTCATCTTGGCGTAATCGGTGGAGTGTTTCGTATTGCTGATTTGTTAGTTCGGCTGCTTCTCGAAGATTGTCTAACCGAGCTTTTTGTGCTTCGATCTCAACCAGCTTGGCCATGGCTTGTCGATAAGACGCAGTCGCCTGCAATACTTGCACTTCGGCCAGGCGAACTTCGCCCTGTTGTTGCTTCTCAACCAGGATTCTTTTCGACAGTAATGCGGTCAGTTGGGACTGACGGATGGCATGGCTGTCGAGATGTCCCAGGAGACAGGGATCGTATTCCTGTTCCGTGATTTCCTGGCTGTTAACAGGTTCGTTCCTCTCTGGGGTTCTGCTTCCTGCCGGAGAGTGGGATGCCGCGGGAATCGTCAGGACCGCACCTTCTTGAACTTCAGGCTGCAAGTCTCTGAGACGCTGGCCTGGTAAGGCACCGATCGAAAGGATGCCACCATAGGGCTCTAACCGGCCCAGGGCAACGACTTGACGCGCTTCTTCAGACGCGTATTGAGGTTGCGGCGGGCCATCATTCACCGCGGACTGGCATCCGCAAGTGATGATTGAACAGATTGCCAAACAGCTCATGCTGCGAATTAAACCGTGAAACGGTTGGAAGCGGTCCATCCTTCTCGATTCCATCATGGCAATTTAGGGCAGGTTAATTAGGGACTCACGGTAGAACATGTCCGCACGGAGAGAGAATGTCTGTGAATCTCCCGGTTTTTAGGTGAATACAAGAGAACGCTACCTTTCAAAATGGATGGCGGGGTGGCCAATGTCAAGATTGTGAGAAAGAGTTAAGGTCATACTTCCGAAATTAAGAACGAAATATAAGACGAAATATAAGACACCCTACCGTTGCCGTCCCCCTCTAACGGGCTTGTTGATTTAATCAGCCGCCGGGTGTTAGCCCCCGGTTATGACCTCAGAACATGCCACAAAACCTGGGGCTAACGCCCGGCGGCTGATGTGATCGTCACCTTTGGGCATTAAATCAACAGCCCCTAACGTTGTCGTCCTCGCCGGTGTGTCACTTTGTCCGCGACCAATCTTATAGGAAGCAGCTTGCGTTTTATGGCCAAAGATAGGCATTTGTGACTAAGCATGAAAGAAAACATTCATATAAGACAGTTGGCAATGAAGTAATAATGCTATTAAAAGCATTATATGAGGTATAAATATCATAATTATGAAAGAAAACTATTGTATTATGAAAGTAAACAGTTATTATAGGTAGGGTAGGACAGACGCAAGCGGCTAGGAACTTTTCCATGAATGCAGAAGAAAGGCGTGCAAAACTACTGCATATGGTTCAGTCGCAAGGATTTGCGTCCTTGCCAGATCTGGTCGAATTGCTGACCGTTTCGGAATCTACCGTCCGTCGGGATTTGGATGCCTTAGAGGAAGGTGGAGTGATCAAGCGGACGCATGGAGGTGCGTTTTATTCGGGGCCGACACCCAACTTGCCGCATTTCAGGCAACGACAAGAAGCTCAGTGGGACAAGAAGAAACAGATTGCCCAAGCTGCTGCAGACCTGATTGAAGATGGTGATACGGTTCTATTGGATGGCGGCAGCACCACCTACGAGTTGGCTCGTGAGTTGGTTGGCAGGCCTCTGCAAGTGGTGACCAACTCCTTGCCGGTGGCCAATCTGTTCAATACAGACGCCAGTACGGATTTGATCATCGTTGGCGGCTATGTGCATGCACGTACGGGCTCGGTACAAGGGCCTTACGCAAGTGAGATGCTGAAAAAATTGCATGTCAGACGAGCGGTGATTAGCGCGGCGGGCATCAATGACCAGGGGGTCTACAATACCAATCGAATGTTGGTTGAGACCCAGTGGGCCATGATGAATGCAACGGATGAAGTGATTTTGGTGGCAGACAGCTCAAAATTCGGTCATCAAAGCCTGGCTTATGTGTGTGAGCTACACTCAATCAACAGTTTGGTTTCCGATAGCCAGTTGAATGAAGCGTGGCAAAAGAAAATTGTCGCAGCCGGTGTGAATTTGGTGTTGGCGACATGTGGCGAAGAGTAGAGGTCAGTGGAATAAAATTACTGAAATAGCATAATCTGAGATCGACATGCAAGTAGTCAATAATTCGCCTATACCACAACTAGATCATGCGGTAGTTGAGCAAATAGTTCGTCAGATAGTGTTGCAGCAGAGCTTTTTGGCGGCGGGAAACACTCATTCTCAGGAGTCAGTGCCGCAGGAGTCGGAGCTTGTTATCAGTATCTCCGCACGACATGCCCATTTAACTGACGAGCATGTCGAAGTGCTGTTCGGGGCAGGGCATACTCTCACACCCATGAAAGACCTGTATCAGGATGGTTTTTATGCGGCGGAAGAGACGGTAATGGTCGTAGGGCCACGCCGGCGTATGTTACCAGCGGTACGAATTTTGGGGCCGACTCGTTCCTACAGTCAAGTGGAATTAGCATTCACCGATGGGATTTCTCTGGGAATCGATTTGCCTGTGCGTGCCAGCGGCAAAATCGAAGGTACTCCCGGTTGTGTACTGGTGGGACCCAAGGGGGTTGTGGATCTTTCGCGGGGTGTGATTCGAGCGGAGCGACATGTGCACATGAACCAAGATCATGCACGTTCCTTGGGAGTGAGCAATGGCGATCGGATGAACCTGAAAATTACTTCGTCCTGTTCGGTGATTTTGGAGGACTTACTGGTACGCGCCGACGAGACCAGCAAGCTGGAAGTGCATTTAGATACTGACGAAGGCAATGCCATCGATTTGGATCATGCCACGTATGTGGAATTGGTCAAGCAGCAAGGACCATGCCGCTGCCAGAGTTAGTACCGCCAAAAATTTTGCGATGAGTATACAGAAGTTGGAATGTGAGTGTAGTTTTTTTTGTCAAATAACTAATAAGGACCATTGTGATGTCAAAGACGACGGCAGCGCTTGGGATGATTGAAACCAAAGGGTTTGTAACTTTGGTGGAAGCGACCGATGCTATGATGAAGGCCGCCAATGTGCAATTCATTGGCTGGGATAAGGTTGGGGCAGGATTAGCAGCCGCTTTTGTAAGTGGAGATGTTGCTGCGGTGAAGGCTGCAACCGATGCGGGAGCCAGTGCTGCGAGTCGCATTGGCGAAGTCACCAGTGTGCAGGTCATTCCTAGGCCTCATGATGATGTTGAAGTCATGCTTCCTGCATCGAAGAAAACTGGCAAGTAACGTAACAACCTTGGGTGCCACTTGGCTTGGTAAGACGTATGGCCACTAAGTAAGGCAAAGCACTAGGGCAATTTAACTATCGAAGCTATGGAAGTAGGGAACAACGATGCAAAATGCTATTGGACTTATAGAAACAAAAGGTTTGGTGCCTCTGATCGAAGCAACCGATGCGATGGCCAAGGCTGCCAATGTGAAAATTGAAAAGCGAGTGGCCATCGGCGGCGGCTTGGTGGCTGCGGTCGTCAGCGGTGACGTCGGCAGTGTACGGGCTGCGGTGGAAGCAGGTTCGGCGGCTGCGACTCAGGTGGGTGAGTTGGTCTCAAGCCACATCATTCCACGCCCTTCGGATGGTCTGGTGGAAGCCTATTTGAGTTAATTACTGTGTCTGGTCAGTTCTAGTCTTTTTAGGGCCTTACTTTTAGAGTTGCCACAGCAATGCGTACTGGAAAGTCAATGGATTGCCCGTGTGTCAACTCAAAAGAGTAAGTTTGACAAAGTATCGGTGGGATCATGAAGATCTTGGTGGCAAATCTGGGTTCGACTAGTTTTAAGTATCGCCTGTTTGATATGCAGCAGGAGCTTCAATTGGCGCGCGGTGGCATAGAGCGAATTGGTGAACCGGAAAGCCGTTCGTTGGTGGAGATCGATGGAGTTTTGCGCGAATCGGTGGAGTCGGTGCCAGATCATGCGGTGGCGGTTCGCCGGTGCCTGGAGCAGTTGACCGATTCTGAACATGGCTGCCTGCAAGATACTTCGGAAGTGTCGGCGATTGGTCTCAAGGCGGTGCATGGTGGGCGTTTTAGCGGAGCACAGCGGGTTACACCTGAAGTTCTTCGCGCGATGGAAGGAATGAACTCGATCGCACCGGCACATAATCCTCCTTATATCGCGGCGATGCGGTTGCTGGGGGAGCGTTTACCAGAAATTCCGTTGGTGGCCGTTTTTGAAACTGGATTTCATTCCACCATTCCAGATCGCAACCGATACTATGCGGTCCCACGTGCTTGGGCGGACCAGTATGGTATTGCCCGATGGGGATTTCATGGAGCGAGTCACGGCTATATTGCGGCTAGGATGGCTGAAATATTGCAGCGCGATGACCTGCGTGTGATTTCGTGTCACTTAGGCGGATCAAGCAGCCTTTGTGCGAGCCGAGGAGGTAAAAGTTTGGCGACTTCGATGGGGATGAGTCCTCAATCGGGGTTACCGCAGAACAATCGTGTGGGCGACTTTGATCCGTTTGCGTTACCGTTGGTAATGGAAAAAACGGGCAAATCGCTTAACGAAGTTTTAGGCATGCTGGCGGGCGAAAGTGGCCTGTTAGGGCTTTCTGAACTCAGTGGTGACCTGCGTGATATTCGGGCTGCTGATGAAGAGGGAAAAAAGTCTGCCCGCTTGGCACTCGAGGTTTATGTGGGAGCCATTCGACATTACCTGGGAGCGTACCTGGTGGAACTTGGCGGTGCCGATGCAATCGTATTTACCGGTGGAATTGGTGAGAATGGCGCTGATTTGCGCAGCCAGATATGTGCCGATTTAGAAGAGTTGGGGATTGTCCTAGACATCACGGAAAATACAGCAGCTCAGGGTGAAGCCCAGATCAGCTCGGCGTCGAGTCGAACCCAAATTTGGGTAGTGCCTACCAATGAAGAAATAGTAGTAGCCAGAAAGACGGTTGAAGTGATCAAGGGTAACAGGTAATACCAAAACCCGACACCCGATTCCCGATACCTGCATACCCGATACCTGACCCCCGATACTCGAATACCATGTTTATTGCCAAAGTAACCGGTTCTCTGGTCGCGACTCAAAAAGTTGAGTCGATGAGTGGATACAAATTGTTGATGGTCGAACCGTATCGCCTGGAAGCCAAGGAACGTAGCAGTTTGGTGACCACGGGTCGCACATTTGTGGCAGTTGACATGCTAGGAGCCGGAGAAGGGCAGTTTGTGTTGATCACCCAGGGATCCAGCGCCCGGCTGACTCCGGAAACAACAAACTTACCCATCGATACATTGGTGGTAGGAATTATCGACACGGTCCACGTGGATAAAAACTGTGTGTTTGGAAAAAGTTGAGAGTTGCCAAAAACTTGGATCCCTTACTGAGAACAAATTCAGTCAAGCAGAGAGAAATAAACCATGCAAGCCACCATGCAGTCATCATCCCCAGCCACTGAAGAATTAGTTCGTAATGTGGTCCGACAGGTACTGGCCCAGGTAGGTTCTCAACCACCACTCGCCAGTAGCCCTTCCCTGGCTGGTCGACATGGTATTTTCAGTTGTCCAGATGAGGCCGTGCGTGCTGCCCGGGAAGCTTTTGAGCAGCTTAGCGAACGAAACAAGGAAGACCGGAAGCGGATCATCGACCACATCCGACGCATTTCAATCGACCAATGCGTGGAGTTGGGTACGATGGAAATGGAAGAGACAAAAATTGGTCGGCTGGAACACAAAATTGAAAAGCTCAAAACTCTCGGTGAAAAGACTCCGGGAGTGGAATTTTTACGGAGCGAAGTTTTCAGCGGCGATCGGGGTTTGGCAGTGATTGAGCATGCTCCGTTCGGGGTCATTGGAGCGATTACGCCCGTGACCCATTCCTTGCCTACGATTACCGGCAATGCGGTAAGCATGATTGCCGGTGGCAATACCTTGGTGGTGAATCCACACCCCAGCGGCAAACAGGTCGCAGCGGAAGGTGTACGCCGATTCAATGAGGCTATCTATGCAGATTTGGGAATCGATAATTTAATTTGTCTGATCGCGGAGCCTACTTTGGAGTCGGCGGAAGCGATTTTTTCCCATCGAGGAATTGATATAATTTGCGTTACCGGTGGCCCTGCCGTGGCCCGTGCCGCACTCAACAGTGGCAAGCGGGCAATTGTTGCGGGTCCCGGAAATCCACCTGTGGTGGTGGATGAATCGGCCGACCTGGATCGGGCGGCACGGTCAATCATTCAAGGCTGTTCTTACGATAATAATTTACTCTGCATTGCTGAAAAGGAAGTTTTTGTGGTCGATCGTGTGTTCGACGCCATGCTGAACGCCATGGAGCAAGCGGGAGCCGTACGTCTGAATTCTCAGGAAATCGACAAATTGACCAGCGTGGCGATTGCCACTGTGGGAGAAGGAGACCATCGTCACAAAGTGGCGGCCAAAGAATTTATTGGACAAGATGCGGCCGTTCTGGCACGAGCGGCAGGACGGCAGGTCGCTGCTGAGACGACAGTCGTTTTTGGGGAAACGGATGAATCCAATCCATTTGTCCCCGTCGAACAGATGATGCCCTTTTTACCTTTTGTCCGTGTGCGCGATATCGACGAGGCGATTGCCAAGGCAAAGTACTACGAACATGGATTTCGGCACACCAGCATTATCCATACCAACAATGTGAGGAACATGACCAAGATGGGGCGTGCACTCGACACCACATTGTTCGTGAAAAACGGACCTTGCATGGCCGCGTTAGGATTGGGAGGCGAGGGTTACATATCGTTCTCGATTGCCACCCCGACCGGTGAAGGAGTCACCACGCCGCTAACGTTTACCCGTGAACGCCGTTGTTCCTTGATTGACGACTTACACATTTTGGGACGCTAAGACTAAGGAGAGAACAGCCCATGTTGTTGGCTCGGACGATTGGTACCGCGACGGCTACGGTGAAGCACCGTTCCATGCAGGGACAGAAGATATTGGTGGTGCAACCGTTGGCCGCGGATGGCAGGTCGCCCGATGGAGATCCACAGTTGGCGGTTGATTTATTGGGAGTCGGCCGAGGGGAATTGGTTGTGCTGACCAGCGATGGGCGCTATACGCGTGAGTTGTTGAAGTGTGACAACACACCGGTACGTTGGAGCGTGTTAGGAATTAGAGATTGATGGTATCGCGGTCCGGTAAAATTGAACCTGAGCAGCAAGAAACGATTGTTCGTGAAGTTGTGCGACAGCTACGTGCGATGACTCAGACTGCGACCGTCTCGACTAAAAAAAAACATGATCCACAAGACGCACCGAGGACTTCGCTTGGACCAACGCAACAGAGAGCAACACAGAGCGTCGTCAAGCTGGGGGTACGAGTTGTCACCCTGGCTGAAGTAGAGGGTCGGTTGGAGGGAGTGAAAGAGGTGGTCATCGGCCCGCAGGCCATTTTGACACCCGCCGTGCGTGATGTGTTAACACAGCAACAGATTGCAGTGACCAGAACAACTTTGGAGACCGCATCAGCCAGTCAATTGCAACTGCTGGTTGGGGGTCTGCTGGTGAATGAAAAGAGTTTGGCGAATGGAAAAAATTTAGAAAATTATTGGCAGCAAATTCAGCGTTTGGGAATTAGCAGCCGACGGGTGGTTGGAGCCAATTTAGCGACCCTAGTGCAAGAGATGGGATCCTTGCTGGCCAGTGGAACCCGGTTGGGAATGCTGCTAACGGTAGAAACAGCCGTGGCTCATTGCCTGGCCAACCGTCAAGCGGGGGTACGGGCCATTTTAGCAAACAAGGAGGATGCCGTACGCCGTGATACTCAGGCCGTGGGAGCGAATTTATTGGTGGTTTCACCGCACGGCCTCAGTACTTTCCAAGTAGGAAACTTGGTCAGTAAATTTTACCAACAAGGGATACAGCCATGTCCGGAAGAATACCGCAGGTGGCTGGATGACGGTGTTTCGTTCGTTTGATTGTAAATATTCACCAGCGAAACACTGAAACACTGAAACCATGCGAATCGCTGAAGTAATTGGAAAAGTGACGCTCAGTCAATGCTTGCCCTCCTTTGAGGGGGCGTTGTTGCCATTGGTGGTGCCGCAGGGCTTGGCCCAGTTGCAGCAAGGTGCGCCCAATGAGGCGGAGCCGCTGGTGGTTTACGATTGCCTGGGAGCGGGGCAGAAGGATCGAATCGCTTTAAGTGAAGGGGGGGAAGCGGCTCAGCCGTTTTATCCCGAACTCAAGCCGGTAGATGCTTACAACGCAGCAATACTCGATGTGATAGATATAGAGAGGATAAAAGACGATGGTAAATGTACATAAGCTCAAGCAAGAAATTTGTGAAATTGGCGATCGGATTTACAAAAAAGGTTTTGCCGCAGCCAACGATGGGAACATCACCTATCGGATCAGCGACAACGAAGTGCTTTGCACTCCGACCTTGCACTGCAAGGGGTTCCTGAAACCGGACGATATTTGCACGATCGACATGAAGGGGAACCAGATAGCCGGCCGTAAAAAGCGTAGTAGTGAGGCATTATTGCATCTGGAAATCATGAAAAAGAGGCCTGACGTGAAGAGCATTGTGCACTGTCACCCGCCTCATGCAACGGCGTTTGCGATTGCTCATGAACCCATTCCTCAATGCGTGTTGCCTGAAGTGGAAGTCTTTTTGGGAGATGTGCCGATCACCAAGTACGAGACTCCGGGCGGTCAGGCATTCGCAGAAACGATCTTGCCGTTTGTAGAGAAAAGCAACGTTATCATTTTGGCAAATCATGGCACCGTAAGTTATGGTGAATCGGTCGAACAGGCTTATTGGTGGACAGAAATTTTAGATTCCTATTGCCGTATGCTGATGCTTGCCCGAAGTCTTGGCAATGTGCAATATTTATCGCATGAAAAAACTCACGAACTTCTCGACCTGAAACAGAAGTGGGGCTTCAAGGATCCTCGCAATACGCCCGAATATGAAAACTGCGATGTGTGTGCGAACGATGTTTTTCGGGACAGTTGGGCTGCCGCAGATGCAGAACAGAGAGCATTTGCCCCCCATCCGGACGTGAAGCAAACGATTGCCCCTCAAACCAACGCATCTCCTGCGGTTTCGCCTTCATTGGATCAAGAGGCATTGATCCAAGCAATTACCGAGCGAGTGATGCAGCAAATGAGTGAGAAATAAGGTAACTCATGAAAGTAAGCATCATTGGTGGCGGTGGACTGGTTGGCTCCTGCGCAGCCTACGCCCTGCAATTGAGCGGGTTGGTTCGTGAGATCGCCCTGCTCGATATCAACGAGGAATTGGCTGAGGGTCAGTCGCTCGATTTGCTCCATGGTGGGCCGAGTGTGGCCGATCAGATAATTTCCTCGGGCGGCTATGAGCATATTCCCGACAGTGATGTGATTTGTCTCACCGCCGGATTGCGTCGTAGTCCGGGGGAAAGCCGACTCGACTTAATCAATCGCAATGTCGATCTGTTCGCTAAAATTCTTTCAGCAATCCAATCGGCTGGACTCAAGCAGGATGCGATCGTATTGGTGGTTTCCAATCCGGTTGACGTATTGACCTACCTGGCTTGGAACCGTCTCGGACTGTGTCGTTCACGCGTGATCGGTTTGGGGACTCAACTTGATTCAATCCGATTTCGTAGCCTAATCGCCAAGCAGTTGGGCGCTCCACCTTCACAAGTTTCCGCCTTGATTTTGGGCGAGCATGGTGACAGTATGGTGCCGATCTGGTCAAGTGCGACCATAGCCGGATTGCCGATGGACAAGTACCCAGGCTGGACCGCCAATTTGGCCAACGAACTATTTACCCGCACCAAGGGTTCAGGCGCGGAGGTGATCCGCAAGAAGGGGGGAGCCGGTTTTGCCGTGGGGGTAGCCATTGGCGATGTGATCGAGGCACTGGTACTCGATAGTCAGCGCGTGCTGCCAGTTTCCAGTGTCCAAGATGGTTGCTACGGCATTCGGGACGTAGCCCTCTCTGTACCCACCGTGGTGGGCCGTGCGGGCGTAGTAGCAACCCACGAAATCGAGCTGTGGCCCAAGGAAGTTCAGGGTATTCGTAACAGTGGGCAGGTGCTGCGTCAGACCGTCGACACGGTACTGCAGCGAATCGGCGCTGCGTCGTAACAAAGAACGATTTTAGCGGTTGGGCGGGATAGCACAGCACCAATGCGTGAATTGAGATGAAAGTTATGCCATAACAAGCAGCAGCGCATCATTGTTATGTGTAGAATGGGTTTCAGATATAGCCGAGCCAGTCGGGAAGATCATCCTGAGGTGATGGTAGAGTAAATTAGAATGAGGAAAAAACTGATGTCCGATTCCGCCCCCTGGATTACCTACCGCCCCGAACTAAAAGTGCTGGACTGCACGATTCGCGATGGTGGTTTGATCAACAACCATCAATTTACCGACGAGTTAGTTCGGGCCGTTTACGAAACTTGTGTCGCTGCGGGCATCGACGCCATGGAGGTGGGGTACAAGAACTCAGCCCGATTATTTCCCAAGGAAGACTTCGGTCCCTGGCGGCATTGTGATGAAGCCGATTTAAATCGGGTACTAGGTGGCCACGATGCGGAAAAAACTGGGCTAAAACTGTGCGTAATGGCCGATGCAGGAAAGAGTGATTACAAGGAGCAGGTGGTGCCGCGCGACCAGAGCGTGTTGGACATCATCCGCGTCGCCTTCTACGCCCACCAAGTGTCTGAGGCGGTGGAAATGATCCACTACTTTGATGGGCTCGGTTATGAAACTTGCGCCAACTTGATGGCCGTGTCAAATATCGAAGATGTCGAAATTGACACGGTACTCAAGGCGATTGCCCCTACGTCGGCTGGCGTGATGGTGATCGTAGACAGTTTTGGCTACCTTTATCGGGAACAAATCGATCGACTGTATAAAAAGTATGCGACAGCGATGGAGGGGACCGGCAAGGAAATTGGTATCCATGCACACAATAACCAGCAGTTGGCTTTTGCCAACACGATCGAGGCAATCATTCTCGGTTCGAATCGGGCCGATGGCACCATGGCCGGTCTAGGTCGTGGGGCGGGAAACTGCCCGATGGAGTTGCTCCTGGGCTTTCTCCGTAATCCTAAGTTCGACCTGCGGCCGATCATTCGACTGTTGCAAGATCATATCATCCCACTACGAGAAACGGTTGAGTGGGGGCCACTGATCCCCTTCAATATCACCGGCCAAATGAATCGCCATCCGCGCGCAGCCATCGAGTACCGCAGTGGAGACGATAAGGATGACTTCGTGAAATTCTACGACCAGATCATTAGCGATATTTGATGAGTGAGCTTGCATTGCTCGCGCGCAGTGGGCGTAGAAGCTCGGTGTCGAGCATCTCAAATGGACTGGCCACTGCTTGCCATGATTCGCCACGCTGAGAGATGCGTCGATCATCGATAGGGCCTAGCCAGTCGGCGGCCAGATTCAAGTAGCTCACTCGTGAGGGTTCCAGGCCCATGATACGTGCTACGGTGGCATCCACGGCAGGCAGATTGCGCCCCACGAGAATCAGTCCCATGGACTTGACGCTTCCCATGATCGGTCCGTCACCTTCCATGCAATCGATGGCATCCACAATCGCCAACTTCCGTGGCAGGGTCGCATTAATGTCGACGACCGTTTGCGGAATTCCATGGTGGTGCAATACATTTTTGGGCCAACCATACTTTATGCCAGGGAGTACACCATAAAAATTTTTCATGCTGCAAGTCATTCCGACCCAGTGGTGTGTTTTCATTTTGGGTAAGGACACCACAAAATCAGCTTCCAGAACGCTACGTGGGAAGTAGATTTCCTTGAGTGTACTGCGCCGCCCCAGATTGTGGCGACTGCCGATTTGTTCGTAGTTAAGATCGGCAAAAAAGAGGCCGCCGTCACGGAGCGACTCTCCCACTCCTGACTCGATTAGCGCCATTTCCGTATCGCGAACATGTCCGGGAGCTTCACCGACACATACTGCCGCTCCCCAATCTCGAAATACTTCGGCGGCAGCCAGGATGACGGCCGGATGCGTCGTCATGTGGGGAATCTGGCGTGTTGGCTCGACCAGATTGGGCTTGAGCAATACCCGTTTCCCTTGAAACCATGATGGTTGAACTTCGCAGGCTATCAGGCCATCCCTTATGGTTTGCATTAGTGGACCATCATAACGCTGCTGTCTGGCAATGAATACTTCTGCGCTAGGTAGCCAGGCCTGACGTGCCAGACCAAGTCCAGTGAGGCCGACTGCCGCCACACCACCGGCGGCCAAGATAGCCCGGCGACTAGGACCTTTTTCACAACGGGCCCCATCGTGCGAATTATTGCTTGATGACGAATGTGAACACATCTCGAAGTGCAACCCTCGGTTTGGAATTCGATCAACTCTCGACTACTGTTTTTCGCTCTCAACTCTCAACTCTCAACTCTCAACTCTCAACTCTCAACTCTCAACTCTCAAACATACCATCCTCTCTTGCAGCCAGGGCTAACAGGGACAGTTTGTAGATGCTGGGTTGCTGTTGGTTGACTTGTTCATAGGCAGTCTGAAGCCAGGTGTTGGCGGCCGCAGGTCGACGGCGATGAGCGGTGAGCCCAAGCAAACCAAAGCAAAGCGAAGCGGTTGGTACGATCGAATATGTCGATTGCTCCTGTTGCATCGAGTTTGCTAAGTATTGTAAGGATAATTCAATCCGCTGATCCTCGGCCGAGGTATCAGACAGAGCCAGCATCGACAATCCTGTGGGTTGGATATGGGGGAGTAGTGTTTGCCCTAGCACTTGAGTGTTGCCGTAGTTGCTCCCCCCAGTTGGCAAAATGCGATCGATGATTAATCGGAGCCCTTCCAATACTCGGGGGTGTTCCGCTTGTCCTGCCGCTTTCAATGCGATCACGTGAAAACAGGTGGGTTCAAGCCAAGAATGAGTGTCTGCCGCCCAGGACCAGCCGACAATCGTTGTGTCATGGCCAATATGCGATTTTTGCGGCGACGCTTTCCCATGCATATCAAGGCTCCAACGAATTGCTCGGTGGATGGATTGATGGAATTGTGCTTTCCCATGGGCCGATTCATGCGACACGACCGATAGCCAAGCCAAGATTGCCAGACTGGTGGGCCAGGTTGGGGTACTTTCGTCTTCGGTAATGCCTATGGCACCACTTGGTTGCTGAATATGGACTAGCCAGTTTGCAATTTTTTCAGCCGCATCGTGTTTTCCATAAAAAGACAGTGCCATGCAGGCCCATGCAGCAGGCTCGGAAGCTGTGGGTCCGTTCGCATGATAGGCCCACTGGTCGGTGGATTCGAGTTGGGCTAGCAACTGGGTGGTATTCACTTAAAACTCCAATAACCTGGATGTCGTATCCATGCATCCACGATTTAATCATAGGATGCTCTCATGCCACGAGACGGAAGAATTGACAACAATTTGCCACAACAGAGTGCTATGAATACACCAAGAATTCCGATTTTAAGGAGTCCTAAGAAAAAGCTTATGATTTTGATATCGTTCGTTTGACATCACCCTGAAGGGGCATAGGTTTCATGTGGAGACAGCAAGTGACACGCAGACTTAAGCATGTTGAGTTGCTACTTCCAAGTGGTAAATGTGATGAGCATTTATCATGCAATCGTATCTCTTCTCCGACAACTCTTCTCAGACACAATCTGATCTTCTGTGAATGTTGAAAAGATTAGGAATCGATTGCTCCATGAGCCTGTTATATTTGTTTCAATGGGCTCTGACGCCGCACTGCACAGGCTCGCCTGACCTAATGAATCGGGTTGCGGTGACAGAGTCTAACAACGGGAGTTTTTAGGGATTTTTGCAAATGTGGATGCGTAATGTAGCAACCCGCTTGCAAAGCCTTATTGGGATGACTTAACGCCATTCCAGGCTCTTGACAACCATGTAGGGTGTTGACCCGTAGAGGGTGGCATTCGGGAATCGGAGGATACTTATGAAGAATTTTGCTAAGAAGGTACAGCGTTTCCTTGTGTCGGAAGATGGTCCAACAGCGGTAGAATATGCTGTTATGCTGGCCCTGATTGTGATTGTTTGCTTAACAGCGATCCGTGCGATTGGTACGAGTGCCAACACTACATTCAGTAATGTTGCAGGACAATTGGGTTCCTAAATCGTCTGAATAACACCCTATTGGGAAAATGTTTCAATCAAATCCCCTTGGGACGTTTCGTTCCCGAGGGGATTTTTTATGGAACAGGTAATATTATAAGCTACGCTTGCATAGCAGGCTGTTGATCGAGGGCTTGGTAGAAGATCACCGATTCAGCAGACTGTCGGTAGGTGTCACGAAGTACCTGGAGTATCGTCGAGCGATGATAACTATTGTACCTGAAGAGTTGATTGCTTCGGCCTGCCAAATTGTAGGCTACTGCATCGCAGTTTGTGCTACCGTATTTGCCTACTTATTTGCACTACGCAGTTAGCCCCAATATTTCACAAGCAATTAGATAAGCGGACAATTTCCATGTTTGACTTCAACAATTTTGGTAGTTACCTCTCCGAAACCTGGCCAATTTGGGTGGTTACCATCACCCTCATTGTTGCAGCAGTGATCGATGGGTTGCAATTGAAAGTTCCCAATTGGATTACTTTCCCGATGATTGTCAGTGGATGGGTCTACAGCGCAACTTACTCAGCCTATCCTGGCTGGGAGGGCCTGGGATACAGCTTGGTGGGCACCCTTGTCGGTCTGGCACTATTGATGCCAGCGTATGCAATTGGCGGCATGGGAGCCGGTGACGTAAAGTTGTTAGCTGGGGTTGGAGCTTGGGTTTGGGGTACGCACACTCTGTATGCGTTTGCAGTCACCACTCTGGTCGGCGGAGTCATCGCGGTAAGCATGGTGCTCTGGAAAAAATCGTGGAATAAACACAAGAATCAGTTTTGGTCAATTCTGAGCGAAATTGCTACGATCAAGGATCCGGAACAATTGGCGGAAATTGCTGCTGTACGAAAACCGAACATGTTCTTGCTGCCTTATGGAATTCCCATTGCCATTGGCACCATTAGTTACTTCGCCTGGTTTGGCATGCGTCTGTGATGAATCGTTCCTTGCAGTTGTGCCATAACATTGCTGGCACTGCAGGCGAAAATGGCGACGAATTTCAATAACTGCCAGATTCACCTGGACCGTTTGTAGGGACAATGCCGAAGAATCTGACAAGGTCCGATGGCAACTGACAAGATGTTCTTGTTCGGTTGAAAAGAATCCACGGGACTGATTTCTCATACCTGGGGGGTGTGATGCGACCCAAATCGCTCGTACTACTAGCGCTGGCATCTGGCTGTGGACTCATTGCATCCATTGGCATTAGTCAAGTTATCGATAGCAATAAGCGTGGTGCGCCGGAAGAAACCGTGCCTATCTACGTGGCACTGCAAAATATCAATCTAGGAGACCCCATCGATGATGGCATGCTCTCACTCCAGGAATGGCCGAAGGGAAAAATTCCTCTAGGTGCAATTACTAAATGGGAAGACATCGAGGAGCGACGACCGCGCACGACCATTTTTCAGGGTGAGCCCTTGCTGGATGGGAAATTGCTGCCCAAGGGACATTCACAAGATCCCATTTCCGCCATTCCAAGGAACCATCGGCTAAAAACGATCTCGGTCGATGCCCGAAAGAGCGCGGCGGGGCTGCTTAGCCCAGGTGACCGGGTAGATATACAATTGTTTGTACAGCAGAACGAGCGGCAAGGGATCATGTTCGCCTTCACCAAAATCATCCTACAGAACATCAGGGTCTTTGCAGTCGATCAGGCAGTTCAACGGTCTGTCGAAGGCGGTGAAGCTCGAAATATCGCAAAAACCGTCTCGGTCATTCTTACTCCTGAGCAAGCAAACCGAGTCACCCTGGCGGAGAATCTTGGTGAAATCAGTCTGATACCCCGCCATCCCGACGATGATGAAATTGTGGACGATGTTCAAGTGACCAGCGATGATTTACTTCAGTCTGGCAAGCCGGGAAGTCGTGAGGCTGAACAGGGGTTCGCAGTAGTTCAAAATGGTATTGGCAGTCTTCTCGGTCTGCAACCGGGGCCTCAATTGACCGCCCAGGTACCTGCTGAAAATGAATCGGAAGAGCAAGAAGATCCTTTCCGATTGAGAATTATATTTCCCGATAAAGTTCAAGAGGTGCGTTTCAATCCTTCAGGCAACCCAATTTATGACTCACCGGGTGACACAGCAGCCATTCCCGAGATACCCACGTACCACGCTTCTCCAGCGAATGAGGAAGTTGATTCCAGTGGTGAAAACGTGAAAATCGATGATGCTTTTCCAATAAATTTCCGTAGAAAGTAAACGACAGTCGTTATTCAGGCACGAGGGGGTAACGAGACAAGGAAGTTTCGATCCTGAGTGCATTCGTTCGACATACAGGTATTTTCCTGCCCAAGGTTAGCCAGTCGGATTTAAACGAAGGAAGTACAAGGATGTACACATTCAGACATCATCATGAATCAATCCGTGACCTGATTGTACCTGCGATGTTGACCATTGCAGTAATAATTACCACACTCGCCTCAGTAGAATCCGTGCTGGCGCAAGGGTCTGTGATTCGTCATATCACGCAGTCGAATGAGCATTTGGAATTGACCGTCAATTCGAGCCGGATTCTTACTCTCGAGAAATCTATTCCTCGAATGGTGGTTAACAATCCCGAACTGGTCTCAGTAACTGCAATCAGCAAAAACCAAATCCAGGTTGCTGCCCGTAATACGGGAGTTACTCAGATTAATCTTTGGGATGAGGATGACAACGTCTACACTGTCGACATTTCGATCTATGGCGATGTCCGTGAGTTGCAACTTGCCTTGAAAAGAATCTTTCCGAAATCTTCGGTGAAAGTGATCCGTCTTACCAACAGTCTGGTGCTGGAGGGATTCGTGGAAAAACCCGAAGCCGTCGGGCCCATCATTCGATTGGCAGAGGACTACGCACCCAAGATCATCAACAACATCACGGTGGGTGGAGTTCAGCAGGTACTGCTCAAAGTCAAGATCATGGAGGTCTCTCGCACCAAGCTACGGGCATTAGGTTTCGATTTTGCCCAAATTAGCGGAAGCAACTTTTTTACGTCTAGTATTTCCGGGTTACTGTCCTCGATTTCCGTAACCGAAGGAGTTGCCACGGGTAGTGGTGGCACCATGAATTTTGGGGTTGTGAACGGCGGTAATGCCTTTTTTGGTTTTATTGATGCCCTTCAGCAAAACCAATTGGCAAAAATCTTAGCCGATCCAACCATTGTTGCGATCAGTGGCAGGCCTGCTCACTTCAATGTTGGAGGGGAGATTCCCTACCTGGTACCCGCGGGCCTGGGGCAGGTTTCGATTGAGTTCAAACCTTATGGTACGCAGGTAGACTTTTTACCTATTGTCCTGGGTAATGGAAATATCCGCTTGGAAGTAAGACCTCGCATCAGCGAAATTGACGATACTCGAGGAGTCACCCTTGGTGAAGACATCGTACCAGCTTTCAACGTACGGGAAGTCGATACGGCAGTGGAAATGAAGGCGGGGCAGACACTGGCACTGGCTGGTTTGGTTCAAACTCGGGTGGAGGCACAGCATCGAGGCATTCCTTACATTTCTGATCTTCCCTACATCGGCGCGGCATTTCGCAGAGTGGATGAAAGAATCAACGAAATCGAGTTGCTCATTTTGGTCACTCCAGAGTTAGTCGATGGCATGGATCCTCATGAAGTTCCACCGTGCGGACCTGGAATGGAAAGTATGTCGCCTAGTGATTGTCAGCTCTATTTTAATGGACATATCGAAATTCCTTCTTGCGGTCCTTGTGGACCACAAGGCCAATGCGTCCAGGGTCCTGGTTGTAATACGTGTCAACAACGACCCCGAGGTGCGTCGATCATGGCCACGGATGAATTTATACCAATTCCTGTGATTCCCTCGCCAGTAGACTCGGGCCCTGAAGCAGGTTCGGATGTACTGGATCAACAGGAAAATAATGACTCCTTGCCTACCGGCCAATCGCCTGATATCAATTCGCCCGCAACAAGTTCATCTGGCCCCATCATTCCTTCGACACCGCTGACGTCACGTCCAATAGACGTATCCACGACTTCTGATGGCAACGCTCTAGCAATGCTCCCTAACACGCAAGCTAAGGTTGAATTGGCAAACCGGGAAAATATTCCTAATTATCGGAAGAACCCAACCAATCCGATTCAGCCGAAGCAACCTCAGTTTCAAGACGCCTATCGAAATCTTCCTCAAAGCACGACACAAACTCCTGGTCTCATTGGCCCGATTGGCTACGACGTCGTAAAATAAGCTACGTTAGCACGGACATCTTCTAATGATCGCAGACCTTGATAGTAACCAGATATGGCTAACGCATTTAGAATCGTGGTCGTAGACCCTAACGACAGCACTCGTGAACACCTTAAAACGGTTCTCCTGGGCTTGAGCTCCGTGTGGCTTGAGGCAGAGTGCTCTCGTTATGATTTTTTCGGCGATGTGGTCGAACAAACAAAGCCAGACATTGGTCTGATTGCTATGGATAGAGATCCAGAGCGGGCCATTCAACTTGTGGCGGAAATTTCTAAAAGTACGCCCGATTGTACGATCCTTGTCACCAGCAGCTCTACCGATGGTCAATTGATCTTGGAGTCGATGCGGGCTGGTGCTAAGGAGTTCCTCACCGCTCCCATTCAACCAGAAGATCTGTCCACTGCGCTGCAGCGGGTCAAACGTCAACGTATGGGCTTGAGTGATGCTGCCTTGGCGAGCTGTCAGGTCGTAAGTGTCGCTGGTGCAACGGGTGGAGTGGGGGCCTCCAGTATCGCTGTGAACCTGGCCTGTGCCTTGGCTGGCGATCAGGACAACTCCGTTGTGCTGTTGGATTTAGATATGGCCTTGGGCGATGCGGATGTTTTTCTGGACACGATACCAGAGTACACATTGGCCGATGTGGCTCAGAATATCGAACGGCTCGATCT
Source organism: Pirellulales bacterium (assembly GCA_039831705.1). Lineage (GTDB taxonomy): Bacteria > Planctomycetota > Planctomycetia > Pirellulales > Lacipirellulaceae > JAJRWS01. Next base: position 24,366 of record JBDOMT010000208.1, read on the forward strand.
GACTCTGCTCAAAAAATCACTGACCAAACATTCATCGGGCATCCACTTGCTTCCACGGCCAGTCCAACTTCATGATGTTCGGCTGGTCACTCGAGAAAGCCTTCAACGTATCATAAGCCTGTTAAAAACGTGCTTCACGCACGTGGTGATAGATACATCGAAGAGTTATGGGCCACTCGACTTTATGGCCTTTGAAGAGTCCAGTGATGTGCTCATGGTGACTCAGCTAGATTTGCCCTGCCTGCGCAATGTCGTTCGGTTGATGATGGTTTTTGACGAATCTTCCATTTTGCGGGATAAGGTGAAAGTTATCGTCAATCGTTCTGGAGAGAATAACGGGCAGATCAGTATAAAAAAATCGAAGGAGACGATTGGACGGGATATCTACTGGCAAATCCCCAACGACTACAGAGTCATGATCGAAGTACGAAACAATGGCATTCCCTTAGTCGAGTATGCCCCCAAGGCCGCAATCACTTTATCGATTGGCCAATTGGCTAATGAACTCAGTGGTAAAATCTCTGAAGATAACGGTGAACTGGATGGCAAGAGTCGGCGTTGGCTCAATCTCTGGCCCTCGCGCAAAGTATCTGTCGATAAGTAAGGCTCCTCTGATAAAGTTGAAGGCCTTCTCAGGGTAATAGTACCCTTGCAATCGCTAAATTCAGCATCACTAGCCGGTATCACTTGAAGTCCGGTCTCGTCTGAGGCACACATCTTCTAGCCCGTCTGTTATGAGCTATGTTTGCATGACGTACCAATGCTGAGCCCAACGATCAATAGGCTAGGCACACCAGGATCGTACAAACTTATAGTTTTGCGTAACCAGCGATTTCTATTTTGGCAAAGAAGCCATGTTTGCAGTTACAGTAAAGAATGGATAGCAATGAGCAATACACTTTCTAACACTTCGGCATTGTATCCGCACGACAAACAAGCTGAGTTTGAAAAGCTCAAGCAGCGCATCCATTCCAAGTTGGTGGATAAACTCGACTTGACCCATGTGGGAGACATGGAAGGTGACGTACTGCGTCGTGAAATCCGTCTGGTAGTGGAGCATTTATGTGATACGGAAGATACTTTTTTGAATCGCAATGAGCGTGATCGACTCATTGACGAAGTCTTAGATGAAACATTTGGCTTGGGACCCTTGGAAATGCTGCTTAAGGACGCGAGCATCAGCGAAATAATGATTAATGGTCCCAAGAATATCTATGTGGAGCAGAGCGGTAACCTGGTGAAAGTGCCGGTAACCTTCCGCGATGATAAGCATCTGATGCAAATTATTGATCGCATCGTTTCCAAAATAGGTCGTCGCGTGGATGAAGTTTGTCCCATGGTGGACGCGAGGTTGGCAGATGGTTCTCGTGTCAACGCAATTATCCCTCCTTTGGCTCTCGATGGGCCGAGTGTGACCATTCGCCGATTTGGTTCCAATCCACTCAAATTGGAAGATCTACTCAGCTTCAAGAGCATGACTCCTGAAATGGTCATGCTGTTGGAGGGAGCCATGAAAGCCAGGCTGAATGTTATTATTTCAGGTGGTACAGGTTCTGGTAAAACAACTCTGCTCAACACACTTTCCAGCTTCATCAGCAACGAGGACCGTATCGTCACGATCGAAGATGCGGCAGAACTGCAACTACAACAAGCACACGTCGTACGCCTGGAAACTCGACCTCCTAATATCGAAGGAAAAGGCAAAATTACGGCTACCGATCTGGTTCGGAACTGTTTGCGTATGCGGCCCGATCGCATCATCATTGGCGAATGTCGAGGACCAGAAACTCTCGACATGCTGCAGGCAATGAATACTGGACACGATGGTTCGTTGACCACCTGTCACGCAAACACACCACGTGATGCTATCGCCCGCTTAGAAACGATGATCATGATGGCCGGCTTTGATATGCCGTTGCGGGCAATGCGCACGCAAATTTCCAGTGCTGTAGATTTGATCGTCCAGGTCAACCGACTTTCAGGTGGTCCTCGAAAAGTGACCGCAATCACCGAAATACTAGGCATGGAGCAGGAAACGATCGTCATGCAGGATATTTTCAGTTATATCCAAGAGGGTGTAGATGAGAGTGGCCGTGCGGTGGGGAATTTTTTAGCGACCGGTGTACGCCCTACATTTATTCCACGCTTGGAATCCAATGGGGTGCGTTTGCCTGCCAGTATATTCCGTGAGCGAATTATGATGAGAGATTAGTCAAAAAACAAACTGCTGTCAGAAAGCTATGCTTAAGTGAGCACGTTAGATGGGATCCTTGACAGACATTATTACGAACATTCTATTTCTCGCTACATTTATGGCATCGTGAGTCGACTATGTTTTCCAGCCAGTTGATTATTATTGCGGCATTCTTTGGGGTCGTTGCCTTGATCGTGGGCATTGCGATGCTAATGCGTGACAAATCGGATTCTCAAGTAGAAGACCGATTAAGTTCACTGACTGGCAAGGGTGACAGGAACAACCCTTCCAGCTTGAACGAAGCATCTCAGCTACTTTCCAAGGAAATGGGAGATCAGGGGAAACTCAGTGATGCACTTACCAAAAGATTTAATTTAGCACTTTTGTTCGAGCAGGCAGACGTATCGATGGGCGTGTCAACTTTTGTCGCGCAGTCCACAGGAATTGGCTTTGTCGCATGGTTGACTAGTACGCTTGTGAATGTCCACGCGGGCCTAACGCCGCTCATTGGTATATCATTTTCAATTTTGCCCTATTTTTGGTTGCGTTTTCGACGTAAGCGAAGGTTGGCGAAATTTGCAGGGCAACTTTCAGATGCGCTGGAACTGGTAGCACGAGCTTTACGCGCGGGCCATAGTCTTGCAGCCGGATTTCGCCTATGTGCTACGGAAATGTCCGCACCTCTCAGTACGGAATTTGGTAGAGTTTTCGAAGAACAAAACCTTGGTCTGCCGATGGAAGAAGCTTTGGAAAATATGACTCAGCGAATTCCGAATCTTGATTTGAGATTCTTTGTCACGGCGATTGTATTACAGCGGCAAACGGGTGGTGATCTAGCGGAAATTCTCGACAAAATCGGCCGCCTCATCCGCGAGCGATTTCAGATATTGGGACAAGTTCAGGCACTCACGGGTGAAGGACGCCTCTCAGGCATTGTCCTACTGGCATTGCCGCCGTTGTTGTTCGTAACTGTTTATCGTATGAACCCGGAATATCTGTCGTTGTTGTTCACCGATGAGATGGGCCGCCAGATGTTGGTTGGTGGTATCGTCATGCAGATTGTTGGTGCTTTGGTGATCCGTAAAATTGTAAACATTCGAGTTTGACATGTCCTTACCAATTGCTGGATTTTGGAACTCTGTTATTGTCGTCCAACTGGCCGCCTTCGGTGCCGTGGCGGTTTTTGCATGGTGGCTATTGGAGACGTTTTCTAAAGGTAAGCCACGCGCCGAGCAACGATTAGACGAGTTTCGTGAGCCCAACTCACGTAAAAGTGATCTGCTATTAGACAGTAAAAAGCCTGGAGCCATGGCCAAAGTTCTGGGAGTAGCGGCACCGGCGCTTTCCAAGCCAATGAAGCCTAAAACCGAAGAAGATGTCAGTAAGATTCGACTCAAACTTAACCAAGCAGGCTTTCGCTCGGAGACTTCAGTCACGACTTACTGGTCTCTGAAAACCATAGGATTGTCCGTTGGCTTTGTGCTAGGCGGAGGTGCATTGCTGTTCACTCACGGCTACAGCCTGGATACGCTGATGTACACGGTACTGGTCGCCGGAATCATGTTTTACCTACCAGAGATCATACTGTGGATCATTACCAGAGGACGCAAGGACAACATCTTTTACGGTCTACCCGATGCACTCGATCTGATGGTTGTTTGCGTCGAGGCAGGGCTTGGCCTGGACCAGGCGATGCGTAAAGTCTCTGAGGAGATGAAAAAGTCTTATCGTGTGATTGCTGAAGAGTTCGCCCTTTGTAATTTGCAACTACAAATGGGGCGGGCACGCAACGATGTATTACACGACTTGGGTATGCGTACGGGGGTAGACGACTTAAAACAATTGGCTGCTATACTCATACAAGCAGACAAATTTGGCTCCAGTGTAGGACAGGCTTTACGCGTACAGAGCGACTCCATGCGTACACGCAGGAGCCAGATGGCAGAAGAAAAAGCAGCTAAAACAGCGGTAAAACTTATTTTCCCACTGGTACTATTTATCTTCCCGGCCATTTTCATCGTCCTGGTAGGACCCGCCGCCATCACCATGGTCAATGAGCTATTTCCATCGATGGGCGGTTAACCCCAAGGTTAACCCAGGTGGGCTGGGTAGTTTATTTCAATCCCAGCAGTCAAAACGCAGCTCTGTGGTTATCCGTGTCGATACTGAGGACGGTAGCGGTTGGTCCATCTCATGGATTGAGCCCTGTCCATGAGTGTACCCACCTCAGTCAAAGCCCATTCCAGTCATATCCTGCTATCTATCTCGACTCAATCAGCTGAAGGCTAGATCATGAAGAGCGCCAGCATTTTTGCCATCGCATTTGCAGTTGCTTCCTATTTAAGTCTGGAAGTACACGGACAATGTCAACAGTGCATTCCTCCCAGTTCTGTTTATCAAAGTTGTGAGTGCCAAAATGGCGATCCAACGTTTTGTCAATCCTTTGCACGATGGTACCGGTCGGTTTATGACATAAATGCGATGTGGCCTCGACCCTATGTCATGCCAGCACGTAACAGTGTGAATGTGATGTATGAAGTAATGGTCAGCAATGGTTGGCGTCGACAAAATTTATTAGGTAAACACCACTTTGATGAAGATACACAACAATTGACTCAAGCTGGTAAACTTAAAATCAAGTGGATTCTCACCCAGGCACCTCCTCAACGAAGAAATATTTTTGTCGAACGTGGTGTCAACGAAACTCAGACAACGACACGAATCGAATCGATTCACCAGCATACTGCTAGTATGAGCCCCGTGCAGGGTCCGGTCAGCGTTACCGACACGCATCTGGTATCAGAAGGACATCCGGCTGCTGCTGTGGACGCTATGTTTACTGGCTATCAGGAGAACAAGCCGGCTCCCATGTTGCCAGCAGCAAATTCGGGTACTGAAGAAAGTAACTAAGAATCAGCGATCATAACTAACCAGGGAGGGGCCACGTCGTGCATCGGGATTGGATATTATTAGTGACCGCGGTTGTATGCTTATCTGGGTGCATAAGTACCGGGAGTAGCAAAAGCTTGAACAACCCAAATAACGCACTTTCAAGCAATAATCCACCAACAGGATCCGTCACACCTGGCCCCATGTCAGCAGCGTGGTGGACAACCGCTTGGAAAAATAATCCAGTTGCTGACTGGTTAAGCAAAGAGGAAAAAATAACTTCAACCAACCAGTCCACGTCGCAGCAACCGCAGGTACCAAAAGTACAAGATCCCATCTCTCTCGGGTTTGCATCTGGAGAACCCAGTGCACAACTGTATGTTTCTATGGCGGAGCTCAGCGACAAAGGAGGCAACACTGATCAATCGCGAGAACTCTATAAAAAAGCATATTCTCTAGAATCAGATAATCTGCCGGCCCTACTGGGTCATGCAAGATTGGAAGACCGTCAAGGTCGCCTGGATGATGCCATTCCAATTTATCAGAAAGCAATCACAGCGCATCCTCAGAACACAACTTTACTGAACGATCTGGCGATCTGCTATGCCCGAAAAAATCAGTTGCAGACATCGCTGAATTTGCTTGAGCAAGCGGTGCAGTTACAACCCGATAAACTTATCTATCGCAATAATATTGCCAAAGTGCTTACCGAAATGAATCGACAGGAAGAAGCTTTGGTGCACCTGGCAGTAGTTCATCCACCAGCTGTTGCGCATTACAATCTTGGGTTTTTGCTTGCACAAAGAGGACGGATGGAGGAGGCAACCAATTATCTGGCACAGGCGACTGCCATCGATCCAGAAATGCATACAGCCCGAATATTGCATGACCAGCTAAATCCAACCGTTCCGTCAAATTCAACATACCCTGAAAGTCCAGCCAATCCTGTGCAGCTAGCGCAACGCCAAGTCGACACACGTTATCCAAAAACGTTGCCTGTCACCACTTCGGTACTGCCAGTCGGAAATTCCCCGCTGTCGCTGCCTCCGGTGAATTGAAGCAATGTAGCCATCGCGCAGAGCGAAATGACTGGAACGACCGTATTCCTTCTTCACTGCCGTCTTAGCTAAACAGTGCCCGGACGACAATTTGAGACCAGGTTTCAAATTGATTGAGATTGGCAATGATTTCTTCGATGGGTCGAAATCCAGCGTTTTGAATTTCACTTTCGTTGGCGCGAATAGCGGGTGATTGCACATCGAAACGGTGGACCACTCCCAGGTGAACCTTGCCCACAGGAGTCTCGTCGTCGTTGATCAGGCCAATGCACTGTTCGGTATACTGCGTTTCAATGACCACCTCTTCAGCCAACTCACGCTGCATTCCTTCGCGATAGACACTCTGATGGCCAGTCTCTGCACCGGGCGTCTCTGCACCGGGCGTCGCATTTCTCGGACCAGTATCCAACGTAGAAACATGACCACCGATACCTACACTTCGCTTGGCATGCAATCTGGATTCTCCCTGGCCACCGCCGCGCGTGTATTGAAATAAATGCACCGAACCATCTGGTTGGTGGTGGCAAAATAACATGTAAGGAATAAGCTGCTTAAAGCTGGGGTCCTCTTCCATCTCGCTGCGTGGTCGGTAGCTGACCTGCTCACCTTCCAGCAGGCCTGGTAAATAACGATCGACATCGTCAGTAAATCCCTGAAAGTGCCCTAACGAATGAAACAGTGTCGTAGGTACCACCAATACACGTTCCTCAGCAACACTCTGTTGGCTGGAAGACTCTTCTTTTACGGTAGACACAGCGAATCCTTTCGATTGCACGGGTAATGAGATGGCTCCAACGGCGATTATACAATGTAAAAAGGGTCGTGTAAGGGGGAGGAGAAGGCCGAGAATCTAGTCCTACAGCGATAAGAGCCTAGCCAACGCAACTTAGGGACAGTTCAATATTAACTTCCATGCTCAGGGTGTCTGACTTGTTGAAATCCAGAATCATTCTCGCAAAGACGTAAAGATCGCCAAGAAACTTCCTGCACGAGAGAATGTTATTGTTTTCGTCCGATTCTTCGCGATCTTTGCGTCTTTGCGAGAGTCCTTTCTTTCCCTTGCGAACAATGTCATTTAACTGAAGGTATCTTTGATCCGTTTCTCATCTTGCCATCTGTCATGATCATGTCACCTGTGTCAACTTTACCAATTACTAAAAATATCCCTCACATTTTACCAGATCACTCACCGGTAAAACAATCACAAGGTACTGTCTATAGAGCCAGAATATTTCATGGGTTGGATACCGATATGCAGCTCTGGCCAATTTGAAGGCCATAAAATATCTGTAGGACCCCAACTCTAACGACAAAGCATTGATGCCGTGGTTACTCAATCTCAATTTCAGGTACTCACCCATCGATCGCTGTACGAGTTGGTCTATCGAGTCATTGATTCGATGGTCATCTTGTCCATGGTCCTGCTGGCTGCTCGCTATTCTTCACAGCTTCCTATGGGCTCTTTGCTGATCATCATCGCAACCATACTACTAACTTATGGAGTCGCTGCAGAAGTTAGCGGACTGTACCGTAGTTGGCGCGGATCACATCTTTTGCATGAGATCTGGTGCGTTGTTATTAGTTGGATCTACACATCCTCAGCCGTACTGGGACTGGGTATGTTATCTCAATCCAATGCATGGTACTCCTACGAGTCCAAGCTGGTTTGGCTTTTTGCCACACCTTTGATGCTGGCAGGCGCACGAATACATTTTAAATTGTTATTGCGAATAATGCGCAAGCACGGATTCAATACTCAGCGAGTTGCCATTTGCGGTATCAATAAACTGGGATTGCAATTAGCCGAAAATATTGAGCAGAGTCCCGAACTGGGGATGAACTTACTTGGTTTTTATGACGATCGACCGGAAAACCGTACAGAACAGACAATCGGTCGATCCATACCTCATTCTGGTGACTTGCTTCAACTGGTAGACATGGCTCAACGGGGTATCGTCGATATCATCTACATTACTTTTCCAATGCGTGCCGAAAAGCGAATTCAAAGCTATCTAGAGTTGCTGAGTGACTCAACCGCATCGGTTTATATCGTCCCCGACTTTTTTGTTTTTCAAATGCTGCATGCGCGCTGGAACCAAATCAACGGCATGCCAGTGGTCAGTGTCTTTGAAACGCCCATCAGTGGCATCGATGGTGTTCTGAAACGAGGGTTTGATCTAATCGTCGCCACAGTCTTATTGGTGCTGCTCGCAGTGCCTATGGCAATCCTGGCGATGTTGATTAAATTCACTTCACCCGGTCCAGTTTTTTTTCGACAAATGCGTTATGGTCTGTCAGGGGAAAAAATCTGCGTCTGGAAATTTCGCAGCATGCACTGTTGCGATAATGGACCAACGGTTCACCAAGCCACAGCAGACGATTCGCGCATTACTCCCGTTGGCCGCATCATACGTAAGACATCGATTGACGAATTACCTCAATTGTTCAATGTGATTGATGGCAGCATGTCCCTGGTTGGTCCTCGACCTCACGCGGCTGCGCACAACGAACAATATCGTCCACTGATACATGGTTACATGTTGCGCCATAAGGTCAAACCGGGAATCACGGGACTGGCCCAAGTCAACGGCTGGCGAGGAGAGACCGAAAACATCGAAAAAATGAAGGGCCGTATTGAATGCGATCACCGTTACATCCGTGAGTGGTCCTTGTGGATGGACATCAAGATTTTGTTTAAAACTGCCCAGGTCGTGATCCGACAAGAAAATGCATATTAACGAGTAGTCGATAGCAGACTAGATTGCATTCTCCACCCGGTAGTTGCCCTCTAACTATTGCCAACTGTCTAGATCTGGTATTATGGGCCTATGAATGCTAACTCCTTATTGCGATATTCATTTCAATTTTCTGTGTTGATGACACTGGCTAGCATGGCCCAACCATTGGAAGGGGCCGATGTGTGGCCCCAGTTTCGTGGCCCGGGTGGGCAAGGTCACTCCACGACGACTGGTTTGCCGTTGCATTGGAGCGAGCAAGATAACATTTGTTGGAAGTCGCCATTGCCTGGTCGCGGTTGGTCATCGCCAGTAGTGGCCGATGGCAGTGTGTGGCTGACGACAGCGGTAGAATCTGCCGCCAGTGAGAGCCAACGGAATGCCCGTGTTGCAGGTCGGCCCATGGCATTGGAGTTGGAAGTAGCTCAATCCATCACTTTGCTGGCACTCGAAGTGGATTTGACCAGTGGTCGGGTGATGCGGAACATTGAGTTAGGACAGGTTGAATCGCCACAGGCGATCCACACTCTCAACAGCTATGCCTCACCGACTCCCGTGTTGGAAAACGGGAGACTGTATTGCCACTTCGGTGCGTTTGGCACCGCCTGCGTGGATGCCTCCACCGGTCGAGTGGTGTGGCATAGGACGATCTCCCTGGACCACAAGGTTGGCCCGGGCAGTTCACCGGTCCTGTATCAACAATTGCTGATTCTTACTTGCGATGGAGCCGACCAGCAGTACATCCTGGCACTTAACAAGAGTACGGGAGATACTGTTTGGAGGACAGAACGCCCACCGCTACGTACCGATGAGGGAGACTACAAAAAATCGTTTTCCACCCCTTTGGTGATCCGTGTTGCAGGGCAGGATCAGCTAGTTGTCCCCGGGGCTCAATGGTTCGTAGCCTACCATCCGACAACCGGTCAGGAAATTTGGCGATTCGACCACGGCAATGGATTTTCACTCGCTCCCAGACCTGTCTATGACGGTGACCGCCTGTTTCTCTGTACGGGTTACATGCGGAAACAGTTGTGGGCGGTACGTCCGGATGGTCTGGGAGACATTAGCGGCGATGAACACACCGCCTGGAAAGAAACGAAGCGACAGATGCCAACCATGGCTTCGCCATTACTCGTCGATGATCGTCTCTTGATTATTAACGATCAGGGCATCGCCATCAGTTTTGACACAGTCACGGGAAAACAGCTTTGGCGGAAGAGAATTGCCGGCAAGTACTCCGCCTCACCCTTGCACGCAAATGGCCGCATATATCTATGCAACCAAGCAGGGCGAACCACTGTATTATCCGACGACGATTTTCATGTGATGGCCGAAAATGATCTCGACGGCCAGATCATGGCTTCGTTGGCAGTGTTGGATGATGGAGATTTACTGCTACGGACCGACACGCACCTTTATAGGATCGAGGGGCCTAATCCTTAAATATTTCCGGGTTCTCTCTATCGAAGTCTTTATCGGTAAAGCCATTGTTGGTTTTCAACTTTAAGTAGGTATAGACCTCTTCCAGAGGAGGCTTTTCACCTGGATTCTCAGGCCAGAGGTAGGCCGCGTATCGAATTGGTACTCGTAGTTCGTTGTCCATAAAGATTTGGGCTTTGTAAAAACGGAAGTTTTTTCTCGGCGTGGGATGCACAACTTCCAGCATGGTCACCGATCGGCCATTCATAACCCGCTGTGAATAGTTCACTTTGCATTCACCAAAATTCACGTCAGCGTTGGCAACGTCAATCAGTTCTTTGGTCAATTCACGAATCCCCAATTTCATGATGGGGTATTTTTGGCCATTCATGGCCATGTTGCCTTCAGGGTCAAATTCTAACTTGCCAAAACGCCTTTTCCAGCCACAATCCATGGCCACCAAGACACCTTTGGTACCGTCAGGTGCGTCGTTGTACAAAACTTCGCGGCCCTTGCACGGCTTGAGAAAAAACATATAAACACCAAATGGTTGGTGTCTAACCTTTACAAATGCTGCCTGCTCTTCCCCCAATTGGCCATTGATGCGTTCTTGCTTGATCAACACTGCACTGTAGTCAGCGATTTCTTTGTCGATATGTGTCAGACACTCCTCTGCCATTCGTAAAGCCGGGCGCAGTGGATGTTCATTGGGCCTTTGGATCAGGTTGAACGGGCAAAGCGGTTTTTTCTGTGGTGTGACCCGAGCGGCCAGTTGAGGTGTGTTTTTGGACTTTTTCTCGTGGGCAATCTGAATGAGCGGTTCCAATAAATCACTCTCCGACAATTGGCTCGCTATGTTTTCGGCCTGTAGGCCCTCTTCTTGTTGCTCTTGTTGAGCCTTTTGGACTTCCTGAGCCTTTTGGACTTCCTGAGAATGAGCCTTTTGATCGAACATTCCTAAAATCAAGAGAAATGCCAGGGGGAGATAGCCAAAATGCTTAATACTAGTCATGATTGTAATTTTCCTCATGCCACCACTGTAAACGGGGTAGTCTGATTGGTCCAGTCTGAATTAACTTGCTGTGCGGTTGATCGCCGAAATCGCCCGCAGGACCGCTAACCAAGGGCAGCATCATAGTGAACTGTTGGCGTCAAGGAAATAGAACCTTCTCTCACCCTCTAAAACATGCTAGCTATGCCAAAATCTCAAGTCACCATACAAACAGTCGTCTCTGTTGCGTTCGAAGAAAACTGCTATCTGGTTCATCGAGATGACAGGCAGGATTGCCTGGTGATCGACCCAGGATTGGATCCGGATAAGATTTTAGAGCAGCTCAGGCATTTGCAATTAAATCCCACTGCGATTCTTAACACGCATGGGCATGCGGATCACATTGCTGGGAATGCCGCAGTGAAAGAAGCCTACCCCAACTGTCCGTTGATCATAGGCCATGGCGATGCGGAGAAATTGACTGATCCAGTCAAGAATCTCTCTGCGGGATTCGGAGTAGGTTTGACCAGTCCTCCCGCAGATCGTATCGTGCGCGAGGGGGATACTTTGGACCTGGCCGGCTTTCAACTTGCCGTATTGGAAACGCCCGGTCACTCAATCGGCCATGTTGTTTTTGTTACTCAAGGCTTGGATCCGGTGCATATCTTTGGCGGTGATGTCCTGTTCGCTGGCAGCGTAGGACGAACCGACTTTCCCGATGGTAGCTGGGAGCAACTACGCACGTCGATCCAAGAGAAACTATTCAAGTTCCCCGACGAAGCCATCGTCTACACGGGCCACGGCCCAACCACAACCATCGGCCAAGAAAAACGATCCAACCCATATGTAGGGGTGAACGCGTAAGGACATGGTAGTCGCAAAAACTCAATCGCTTGCGATTCATGCTTGTCTTTCGATTCCAAATGTTGCACAACACACCCTGAGGCACGAAGGGCAAATAAGATAACTTTGAGCAGCCGCACACGGATCATGGCCGTGGTCGGCTGCTCAAAATTATCTGGCAGGAAGCTCAAGAATGAATTTGCTTCCCTCTCCAAGCTTGCTGGTAAGGTGAATTTGACCGCCGTGTTCTTCCATGATTTTGCGGCTCACCGGTAATCCCAGCCCGGTCCCACAGCCTCCTTTATGAGAGACAAAGACAGCAAATATATTTTCTAATTCTTCGGGGTCAATTCCCTGGCCATTATCTTCGACAATCACTTGAACATGGTCGGCTCCATCCTCATGGTTGGTGCTAATCCTAACCCAATTTTTTGATTCCCCGTTTTTCGAATCGGCCCCATCTTTCGAATCTAACTGCCGACACGCATCAATTGCGTTAGTCACGACATTCAAAATCGCTCGATGTAAAGCTTCTGGGTCGAACGTCAGCATGGGCATTGTCGAGGCTGGATGCCACTGGAGATCAACTTCTAAATCTTTAGCACGCGGTTGCATCAGCCCTACTACTTCAGCGGTGACCTCGTTCAAGTCCGCGGGTTCCCGTACAGGCTCTCGTTCTTTGCTATAGGTGAGCATATCCATTACCAAAGAGGATATGCGATCTTGGTTGCGCTCTACGATATCCCAACCTTTGCGGATGGTCTCTACCGCTTTGTTTCTTGCGGCCTCACCATTGCTTGTCCTGGCATCACTGCTCGCATCAGCTTTATCTCCTGACAATGCATGATCGCCCAAACCTAACTCGATCAAATAACTGCCTCCACGCACACCCTGTAGAATGTTTTTTATATGGTGAGAGAGGGATGCAATCGTTTGACCCACGGCAGCCAGACGTTCCGCTTGCACTAGAGCTTGGTAGTAAGAAGTATCCTCAACTGCCAAAGCCGCTTGATGGGCAATGGCAATCATTAGTTTTAAATGTTCCTCGGTAAATTGGTTTCCTTTACCGCTGGCACCTGCAAGCTGGCCCTGAAGCATCCGTTGTGGAGTTACCGAAGTGTCAATGTAGATAACTCCCACCACGTGATAACGCCCCTGCATCGGCACACAAATCGCCTCGCGCACGCCAAGTTTTACAATGCTATTCGCTGGATCCCAGCGATCATCTTCGCGGGCATCGCTGGTGAGAACACCCTCATTACGTTCCACAACATAATCGAGAATTGTTTTACTGAGAGTTATGGTTTCTTCAGATCGCACGCCACGTCGATGGCGACGTACTTTGGGCACCAATCGACCGCTCTGCGCATCTTTGAGCATAATACAGCCACGATCGGCATCGACCCACTCGAAAATCATGTCCATGATACGGGCCAGAAGCTGATCAATGTCCATCGTGTGGCTAACGGCCAGCGCAGTCCGGTACATTATCTGCAAATTGCTGCGAGCCCGAGCAAGCCAAGGACTGGAGGAATCATTGGCATCGGCAAGGAACCACTCACTTCCATGGCTATGGCTAAGTGAAGCAACGATACGTGAATTTTCATCAGTTGCCAATTTGGGCACAATGTTTATCTGATCGGCCACATTGTCCAGAGAGTCTTCGACAAATCCCGTGTATAGCAGCAGTGATTTGCCCAGTTGCAATTGGTCTCCACTGACTAATTCACGTTCGCCGGCCACGGGCGCAGCAACGGCTTGATCCACCCCTTCCTTGGCTTTGTCGTGGACACTATTTTCTTTGTCATGGGAACCATGCAAACCAGCCGTGCCGTTAGCCAAGTGAGAATGTTCAGCCTTTTCCCCAACCTCTACTGGACTAACCTCTACTGGCCCATTCTCTACTGGGTGGCCTGTCTGCAGTTGTTGACCATTGACAAAGGTACCATTGGAACTGTTGAGGTCGCGTAGCAAATAGATGTTGTCACGACGAATGAGTTCTGCATGAACCCGAGAAACTTCTGTGTCATGCAATCGCACCGCATTATTTTGGGTGCGTCCCACAGTAATGATATCGTCTTCCAATTGGAAACGTGTTCCCTGGTCGCGTCCTTGAATGACAAATAGCGATGCCACGAGGTATCTCATTTCCGCAAGAATAGTGCCTGGTCAAACCTTGCTTTTAGAGTTGCCACATCAACATGCACCTGCAGGTTAAACGTTTTTAAGTGTGACAGCCAAAAGAATAAGTTTGACAATGGGCTTAGGCACACTCAGCCAGCAACTCCTCAATTCTACGGATCAGGGGCGCGTAATGGTAGGGCTTGGTAACGAATTGCCCTGCCATTGTGGGCCCCCCAGGCCGCTTAGCTGTTCCGAGTACAACGATTGGGATGTTGCTGCGGGTAGCTGCTTGCTCCAAATCCAGGCAAGTCTGACTGTGAGGGCAAAGATCACTATCCATATCGTAGACAATAAGATGAGGTTGACGCTGCTGAACCAACTGAGAAGCTCGGTCCGGGTCACTGGCCTCAAATGCTTCTAAGCCTTTACGTTCCAGTAATAAACGCAGAATTTCACGAGATTCACTCGAAGCGTCGACAATGAGAATCCGCTGTTGAGAATTCTCTTGGAAATTTCTATGGAAACGGTTGTGGGATGTCTTGCTGAACAATTTAGTGCCTCCGGTAGATAGCAGGTTGCTATCTGGCAAGATGGTGACTGCGGGTCTGGGAGGGAAGGAATTGGGGGCGGGAGCATAGAAATTACTGACTCAGGTGTCAAATGAACATTTTGAAAAAATTGCTCTTTACGTCATACGGACTCCTCGACACAATACCCGCCAAGTTTCCTTCGTCCTTCCTTTCCCGCAGTCGACAGGGATGGACAATCCGCATGGCGAATAGCCACTAACTACGGGTCATGGATGACCTTTTTCAGCAAGGAGTGCTGACGTGAAATCACAACTGCTAACTTTCGGTGTTCTGGCAATAGTTCTTTCTTCGATATCCGTTGCTGTTGCTCAGCAACAAAATCCGGCGGGATCGAACTCCTCCCGCTTCAACATTGCTGTCGTCGATGTCAGTTATGTATTTAAGAATTACCAACAATTTCGCACCTCAATGGATGCGATGAAAGAGGAGATGACATCAGCGGAAGGGCAACTTAAATCCGAACGTGATCAAGTTCAGTCTCGGGAATCAGAACGGGCCGATTTCAAAGTAGGTTCTCCCGAGTTCAAGAAGTTGGACGAGGATATCGCCCGCTTGAAAGCTGAATTTAATCTAAAAGCCGGGCGTATTCGCAAGGATTTTTTAGAGCGTGAGGCGAAAGTCTACTATCAGACTTATTTGGAAGTCAGCAACATAGTGAAGTACTATGCCCAGCAACACGACATTGGTTTGGTCTTGCGGTTCAACGGCGACCAGATCGATCCCAACCGCCGCGAGAGTGTGTTGCGAGCTATTAACGATCCCATCGTTAATCAAAATAATATTGACATCACGCCAGATATATTGGCACTGCTGAATCGTAATAACGCGTCTGCGGGTGGAGGAGTACCTCCATCGGCTGTACGCGGT
Organism: Pirellulales bacterium; assembly: GCA_039831705.1. Lineage (GTDB taxonomy): Bacteria > Planctomycetota > Planctomycetia > Pirellulales > Lacipirellulaceae > JAJRWS01. The sequence goes on from JBDOMT010000208.1 coordinate 40,076, forward strand.
GGTTTGCAGAAACGATAAGCACTTAGTGCTTTAGACCGAAGGAGGAACACCTCCTTCGGTCTGAAGGTTCTTGTATGTTCCCTTCGATGTTAATCAGCCATGTCCCCTTCGATGCAACACACGATCGAGCATCCTGTCAGCGTAGCCGGATTTGGCTATTGGAGTGGCGAGGATATTCGTGTTGATTTTCGTCCTGCCAGAGCTGGCACCGGCATTGTGTTTGTGCGCGGTGACATGGGACCCAAGGCTCGAGTTTCAGCACTGGTAGAAAACCGTATCGATGTGCCACGTCGTACCAACCTTCAATGTGGTGATGTACGAGTTGAAATGGTGGAGCATATACTGGCAGCTTTGTCAGGACTGCAAATCGACAATTGCGAGGTTTGGGTTGACCAGGCAGAAATGCCCGGTTGCGATGGCTCCGCAATGGCCTTTGTCGATGCGTTGGACAAGGCCCGGCGAGTTAGACAAGAGGCATTTGTTGCACAAATAAAAGTAACCGAAACTATTCGTGTAACCGAAGGAGATCAGTGGGTCGAAGCCCGTCCCGTGGTGGGTGGAGGTTGTCTGGTGGAATACCATCTGGATTATCCACATGCACCAATCTTGGGAAGACAATCGGCAAAATTTGCCATCACTCCAGAGGTCTTTCGACGAGAGATTGCTCCCTGCCGCACCTTTGTTCTGGAACGCGAAGCAAATCAGATGATCAAGCAGGGGCTAGGCAAACGCGTAACCCCTCGCGACTTGCTACTGTACAGCGACACGGGGCTGATTGACAATCAGCTTCATTTCGAGAATGAGTGCGCCCGGCACAAAGGACTTGATCTGGTCGGCGATTTGGCTCTGGTTGGCTGCCAACTGGAAGGGCACTTCGTTGCCAGTCGCAGTGGGCACCAACTCAATGCACTGGCTGCCAAATCCATAATAGAACGATTTTCAACTAAACACACGCTACGAAAAACAGCATAGCAATTTTTGAACAAGAGCTATAACACGAAACTACTGATGATTCCGATCACTTTGCCATCTCGGCATTCTCCACGATAGCCCTGGATAGAACAGACAAATGGCCACCAGTATCGCAGCAAACGCTTGGATCGACCCACAGGCCGAAATCGACGAAGAAGTCGAAATCGGACCATTCTGCAACATCGGTGCGGGGATCAAAATTGGCCGCGGCACACGTTTGATCAGCCATGTCAACTTGATGGGCAATAGTACTCTCGGTTGCAATAATCTCATTTATCCCAATGTCGTGATTGGGGCTGATCCGCAAGATACCAGCTATTGTGGCACGGAATCTTGTGTGCAAATTGGCGATAACAATACCCTACGTGAGGGGGTCACAATCAACCGGGGTACCGATAAGGAAGACGGCATCACCCGACTGGGCGATCATAATTATCTCATGGCAAACAGCCACGTAGCCCATGATTGTAAATTGGGTAATCATGTCCTCGTCGCCAATGGGTCACTCTTGGCAGGCCATGTTCACGTACACGACCATGCCTCGATTTCTGGAAATAGTGCCATACATCATTATGTATCGATTGGCAGTTACTGCTTCGTGGCTGCGATGTGCAAAGTGCTCCACGATGCACCACCCTACATGTTGGTCGAAGGTATTCCAGCGCGGCCTCGCTGTATCAACATTGTGGCGATGAAACGAAATGATTTTTCTCGCGAGGTCATCGACGCACTCGCAGCAGCCCACCGATTACTCTACCGAACCAAAGTCGGAGTGCAGCATGCTCGCGAAATTTTGCAATCCAACGAGCAGATGAGCAATGAGGTGGAAAACTTGCTGACTTTTGTGGAGGGGCAACTGGAAGGTCAACATGGTCGTCGTCGAGAATTGGTGAGGAAAGCCGCATGAATTACAATCAACAGACGCCACTCCGTTTGGCGGTGATTGGTACAGGGCACCTGGGTCGTATTCATGCCCGGCTGGCCGCTGGTTTATCCTCTGCGCGTTTGGTTGCAGTCGTTGATTCTTGCGACAAGGCCCGTGAAGCGGTGGCCACGGAAATCGGCGCACGTGGTGTTGCGGATTACCGAGATCTCATTGGAGAAATTGATGCCGCTATCGTTGCAACACCCACTTCGTCGCACTCAATAGTTGCCAGTGAGTTGATGCAGGCTGGCATACATACGCTCATCGAAAAGCCGCTGGCTCCCACACGCACAGAATGTGAACATTTAGTACAACTCGCCCGTCAACAAAATTTGATATTGCAGGTAGGGCATGTCGAACGGTTCAATCCGGGGTTTACTTCAGTTCAAGGAAAGCTGACCGACCCAAAGTACATCGATGCTCAACGTACCAGTGGTTACACCTGTCGATCAACGGACGTAGGCGTGGTTATGGATCTCATGATTCATGATATCGATG
>JBDOMT010000435.1:0-10733 GCA_039831705.1 Pirellulales bacterium
GGCCAGCCCTGGTAACGCAATCGAAGAAGCTGATTCAGAATTTGCGTACTCTCTCGCAGAACGACTTGGGGAAAATGATGCGTATCAGCGACAAACTGTCTGCCGAGGTTCATGGCTACGTGAACTCTTGGAAAGCAAAATACAACACAAAAAATGCCAAGCAGGCCATTCTCGCCTTTCGTGGGGATGTCTACCTGGGACTGGCTGCCGAAAATTTCAAGCCGGCAGATTTTGAGTTTGCCCAAGATTGCCTGCGCATACTATCTGGCCTGTATGGAGTTCTTCGTCCCCTCGATTTAATTCAACCTTACCGGTTAGAGATGGGTACCAAACTCGCAGGAGAATATGGCAAGGACCTGTATGCTTTTTGGGGCAATCGAATTACAGCAGAGTTAAAAAAGGGGTTGGTTCAGCAGGAGGATGATCTTCTGATTAATCTTGCTTCCAACGAATACTTCAAATCGGTACAGACAAAGATTTTGCCTTGTCAGATGGTGACGCCCGTTTTCCAAGACTACAAAAATGGCCAGTACAAAGTCATCAGTTTTTTTGCCAAAAAAGCACGTGGCCTGATGGCGCGGCATATCATTCGCAACCAGATAACGAATGTCAGTGGCATCCGAAAGTTTCGTGCCGCCGGCTATCGCTACCAACGTCATCTCTCAACCGACCATGGCCCCGTGTTCACTCGCAAGCAGTGATCCAACCGCCCTGTTTGCCGCTCTCAAGGAGTGAATCGATTACCCGCATATTGGCCACGGCATCATTCAGGGGAGTCGGTACGGGAGTGTCGTCATAGACAGCACGGGCTAACAAATCGCCCTGCACTGTGTACTGATCGCAATTGGGAAGCATGATCTCTTCAATTTGTTCATTACGTTCGTGCCACATTTTGCACGGCTGGTCGGATGGAGCGTTGAAAGGAATCTCAATCTCGATTCGGCCCAAAGTGCCAAAGATATTCACACGCTGATACGGAGTGAGCTGAGTCGAGCAGGTGAAGGTGGCCGTGCCGGTGGGGAATTCCAGGATACCGGAGGCCAGACAATCGATATTTAGCTGTGAGTCATAGTCAATGAGACCACAGACACGGATTGGCTCGGCGGCAAACATCAGCCGGGCCAACGAGATGCAATAGCAGCCAATGTCCATGAGCCCGCCACCACCGATATCGGCCTGGTTGCGGATGTTCTGCGGATCATCGTTAAAGTAAGAAAAAAACGAGTGGACCGTGACTAACTGGCCGATTCCTCCCGCAGCGACGATTTCCTGTGCCCGTTTCCATTGCGGATGATGGCGGTACATGAACGCTTCCATTACTTTTAATGGCTCCCGATCATGGGCAGCGGTCACTAATTTTTGTGCCTCTTCCACAGACAGTCCGATGGGCTTCTCGCACAGTACATGTTTGCCAGCATCGAGCGCCTTGATAGACCAGGGCACGTGCAGATGATTCGGCAATGGATTGTAAATAGCGTCTACTTCCGGGTCGGTGAGCAGTTCCTCGTAACTGCCATAAGCGCGTGGGATGCCCAGTTGGTCTGCCGCTGCTTGAGCGCGCTCAAGGTCGCGCGAAGCAATGGCCACCACCTCAGTAAACTGTCCCACTTGCATGGCAGGAATCACTTTGACCGTGCCAATTTTCGCGGTGCTCAAAACGCCAAAACGTAATTTACTCATAGTTAATTCATGCCAAAGAGAAAGAATGGGGTGGTAACCTAATACTACAGCGCAGAGTTGAATGAGTAAGACATTTTTAAAAAACTGCTAATAAACACTAATAAACGCTAATACACGCTAATAACGGGTTGTGGCTTGAGCGATTTTCCATTCCGCACAGATCTACCTTACCGACGAACTGAAAAAAATCAGCTTCGATAGGGTTTAAAGTCCTGTGCCTTATTTATTTGTGTTTATTAGCGGTGCTTTTTTAACTTAACCCTGCGCAGTGATACTGAGGTCGACGGAATTCTTATTCAAATTTCAATTCAAGAAGAAATGTCAGCAAATCAGCCATCTCAGGGATCGTGATTTTCTTCTCAAGCCCTTCAGGCATTAGCGAGACATCGGAACTGGCGATTTCCTCAATGTTGTTGCGCAAAATCGTTTTCTGTTTTCCTTTCGCTTGGCGTAAGGTAATGCTGGTGGCCGTCTCGGCAGCGATTACGCCTGTGCTCGTGCGGCCATCATTTGTCACGACGATATATTCGAAAAAGTTCGGCGACACTTCCCGATTCGGATCGAGCACATGCACCAGGACTTCACTTGCGGTACGGTTTTTAACGGTTGCCAAATTAATTCCCACATCGTGTCCTTCCTTGCCAAACCGATGGCAGCCTATACACTCTCGTCGGAACACCTTTTCACCGTTGGCAATATCGCCTGTCAATTCGAGAGCCTGTTGGTAAGCTGCGATGACTTCGTCTCGTGGACTTGGCGCATCATCAGCAAACAGATCCGCAATACGCTTGCGTATTTTTTCATCGCGATTTCTCGACAACAGTCTCCTTTGCACAGCTGAGATCTCTACTCGTGCGATGCGTCCTTCTTCGATCGCGTTCAGTAACGGGCTGATCCGCTCGCTTCGTGCAAGCAAAACATCGATCATTGCCGTTCGTACGGTAGGGGTCAACTGTGAATAGGAATCGAGCAGTAGCGGGGCTATTCGATCGTCGGAAAAACGTCCCAACGCATCGATGGCCGCAGTCTGTAAATGTTGCGGCTCACGAGCATCTAATAGTTCTAACAGGAAAGGCTCGGCCCGCGCTAGCGATTGAAACTCCAAGAGCTCCAAAAAGCTCAACCGCTCATCCAGTTTTGCGTCCGTGTCGGCAACCACTTGCTCTGCTTGGGCAAACAAACGCGTAACAAGACTATTTTTCAGATCAAGTTGTTTTCGCGCTCGCCTCAAGCCGGTACCCAGTGCGACGACTGATGGGAGTGCCACTTCTGGAGCACTTTCTAATGATTCAAATAACCAGTTAATTTCATCCTGTTGGCCGCGAGCGCCGACAATCTCTGCCAGGGCAGAAATCACAGCCGAGGCCGGTGCGCTGGCCACAAACGATATATTATGAACCAACTTGCCAGCCAGTTCGGCCTCTTGTCCGGCTAGCGAACTGAGTACCGCAATTCGCATCCACGTATTGCCACCATCGTTGGCGAGAATATCGGCCAACGCTCTGATCACCGTGTCACTCAGAGAGCCATCATATTCGCCTAACGAAAACGCCACTTGGAATCGTACCCGAATGTCAGAGTCGGTCGACAATAATATCACACGGTTAAGAAGATCTTCGGAATCGTTCAATCGCGCCTCTGCAAGTCGAACTGCTTGTTCTCGGACTCTTGGTGAAGCGTCAGTCAATCCAACTTGAAGATCGGCATTTGAGAGCGAGTCCATTCCCTCCAGCGACCATAGCGAGTGCAATCGAGCCAGCGGATTTTTGCTGTTTGCCAATAGCGCACGCAACGGCCCAATGGCTGCACGGTCTTGACGCTCAAAAATCAACCGATGCGCGGTTTCTCGCCACCAACAGTTTGGATTCTCAAGTTCAATGACCAATTTTTCAACGGTTGCAGAGCCTAGCCGCGGTTGTCGGTTGGTCGGATAGCCCGCAGGATATTCAGGAGGGGCAAGTCGATAGATACGGCCTCGGTCACGACCGCTTTGCAGATCGAGTCGCGCCTTGATGTCATCGGGGATCGACCATGGGTGCTCGATCGTTTCTCGATACATGTCCAGTACGTGGAGTGTGCCGTCAGGCGCATTCACAAAATTCACCGGCCGACACCAATTGTCAGTCGAAGCGATGAACTCTTGGCGGTCAACCACTCGCGTGGCAAGAAAGGTAGGTCCCTTCGCTTCGAGACTATATCGCATGATCAGATTCCCCGCGACCTCGCAAACGAACGCATTGCCATAGTAGGTAGCCGGGTAGGCAGCGCCACGATAGACGGTGATACCGCTTGACGATGTCACATAACCCGTTGCGGTCATTTCGCTACGCGGACTTTTGCGACTTGAATCACTAGCTAAGCGAGCCGCATTCAGCACACGCCATGGTTCGGGAGGGCTCATCCGAAACACTTCGATTGCATCCCCGGCCGGGGCTGCATCGTGTACCCCTTTTGGGACCGGCATGTGAGGATTACGGGCCAGGTAACGCTGTCGAAGTACAACATGCTGCACCGGGTTGCGAATGTTACAGATAAAACGATTCCCAAAATCGTCGAACGTGTTCCCGAATCGCGCCCCGCCTGAAAGTACCTCAAAAATTTCGGTTCTTGGGTCGATGCGAAAGTCGCTGCGTCTCATCCGTATCGGTTTATTGCTTTCGTCCGACGAACGAATATCGCCCCCATTGCTCGAGCCGGCTGCATAAATGCGGTGATCGAGTCCCCAAGCAAGATTGTTCATCACCGCTTGTACATTGAATTTTCGAAAACCGGTGAGCACCTTACGACGGACGTCTGCCCGACGATCTCCGTCGGTATCTTTCAAATACCAGACATCGGGCGTTGCGGTCACAAATACGCCACCTTTCCAAAATGCAATACCTGTGGGCCAAGAGAGGCCTTCCGCAAAGACGGTGCTCTTATCGAAGCGGCCATCGTTGTCAGTATCTTCCAATATCCGAATGCGCCCGATCGACGCGGAGGATTGTTCCTTCCAAGCGACATCGAGAGTTGTATCGGTATAGGGATAGTCGTTCATTTCGACGACATAAGCCAAGCCATCTTCGTCGTACTGCATCGCGACCGGGTCGGTGACCAACGGCTCGGCGGCGAGCAACTCCATGCGAAAGCCATTCAGTAGGCGAAAAGAGTCCGCCGACTCGGCTGCAGACACAGGCTCTGCACGAGGCAGAGGTTCCACCTCCTCAGCCTGAACCATTGCCAGAGCCGGCAAAAGAATAAATTTCCAACCGAGGCTTATCAACGTATCGATCGGTCGTTGCATGTTGGTTACTTCTCCCCAGCTAAAAATCGTTTAGCATTCATCTGGAAAATGGCTACTTGCTGAAAATTGGGCAGTACCGATTCCTGCATTTTGAGTATGACCGATTCAACATAGAAGAGCGGTGCATGTGAACCAAATAAAACCCGTTCTAGTGGCACGTGCTTGAGCAATTGCTCCACGCCGCCCACGCCCTCAAGCATCGAAATTTCAAAGGAAATGTTGCCAGCAGCAGCCAATTCGGCGGCAGCCGACGGTCGAATACTGCGAAACGCTCCGAGCAGTTGCAATCGCATCTGAAGGAGCTCTTTGGCGAGAGCGACTAACGGACTCGTATCGACATGAGGCACTTGAACCAGAGGGTGCTGAGTCCGCTCGTCTTCCATGGTGACGGCCAATTGGACCACGAGGCCTCGTTCAACGGCTTGCCGTAACAGCAAGGCAAAGAGGGGACTGTCGAGTTTGTACCTGTGATAGTTGGGATGCAGCCGAATGCCACGCATTTTGTGCACTTCGTGGCAACGACGAAGGTCTTCTTGCCAATCAGGAAGCAACGGGTTGATTGTGCCGATCGGTAACAGCAAGCCATTACCGTAGTCGCGACATGATTCAACCAAATGCTCGTTAACGCTTGCAATGTCGTGATGCAATAGTGAGTCAAAGCTTCCCGCCCACGCTTGTGTTATACCATTGTGTTGTAACGTCTCTACGAGCGTCTTCAACTCATCCCCTGGCAAACGCCGGAACGGCCAACGAGAAAGGTAAATGTTGGTATCAATAAGCGCTTTCATCCGACCTGCATCTCCTTGGATTTCATGATCGGGGTGAGCAATCGGCGTAGGTTGCCGCCGAGAATAAGTCGCTTTTGCTCTTCGGTAAGGATTGCGCCCAGGACTTTTGCCAACTGCGAGGCAAAACTGCGGCCCGCGGCGTCGCTGCCGAAGACAACCCGCTCGGTTCCTAACTCGCGCACGGCCATTTCAACCAGACCCGCAGTAGGATCACATCCGGCGGTGCCAAGCAAAATGTTTTCGTAGGCCCGAACCGCGCGGATCCCCTGCTCCCAGGAACCGCCGGCATGACCGCAGATAAATTTGCCTTGAGGATGCCGGGCGGCTAATTTGGCCATGTCCTCGGGAGTCGATTCGCCGGGCAGGTTGCCAGTGGTCTTAATCCAAGTGTGCTGAAAGATCACGGCGTTGAGGTCGGTAGCCGCAGTTGCGATTGCGTCGAGAGCCATGTCATCGCAGCGACGAGCCACCCAGAGCTTGATGCCAAGCATCGGTCCTTTTTCGATCAGCCGGCGCATTTCGGCTATGCTTTCGTCGGGATGATTGCCGCTGACATAGGCATAGGCCAAGACGCGATCTTCGTGGCCTTCGAGTGCCGCGAGTACCTGGTCGTTTTGTCGAATCAATTCTGCCGAATCGGGATCTTGGGAAAATGGCCAACCCATGTAGATCACGAGTCGCTCAATGCCCATCCGATTGGCATAAGGGAGCATCGCAGCCATTTTCTCTGCGGGTGTATTTCCCTCGATGCCGGACAAATGGCAGTGGTTGTCCCAGATTTGCAAGTTTGACTCAGCAGCCGTGCCATCTGCCGAGCACAAGGCAGGGCCAACCGCTGCGGCGACCGTCGCGGCGGCGCTGGTCGAAAGCCACTGGCGACGACTCATGCCATCGCGATACGGATTCAGTGCAAGAAGTCGATTATAAGCCACAGGAATACATTCACAAGCGGTTATCATGATCAGCGCGCAGAGACGAACGCACTGAGAAGTTGCCATTTTGAATGAACTTACTTGCGAAAGCAATATATGCGGGCTAACCCGCATATTTCACCCGTTTCTGCTACGGCGTCCCAAGTCCTTCCGTGGCTGCGTTATGTTTCGGTCCGCGATCCTCAACGTGTATAAAAAACACGCATGCGGTCGCAAACCTCACATGCCTTGCCACGACAGGACTTAACTCAGCAATTCTGGCAACATGGGCCTCGCGACGAAACGGATGAAATATCCGGGCAAAATCAACCAAAATGAACCGCCAGCCAAACGGTTGGCTCATCGGGCGTTGTCCACTCGACTCGATGTTTCCTGTGGGCCGGGATGTGGATGTAATCCCCTGGATTCAATTCCACTGGCCGATCTTGGTCTTCGAATCGAACTGTCGCCGATCCGGTTATCAAAACAACCCACTCGTGCTGATCCTGGTCGTACCAGAAATCGGCGGACGAGGCGTGGCCTTGTGAGACGATTCTCTCGATGCGAATCCCCTCGGCGTCGAGCAGGATCTCAACGAGCTCTTCAGGAAGGTCTCTCGAGATACGTGCGAAAATGTTTGTCATGGGTATTGAGATTGAAATCGATCCAATCTCACTCCTGGGCTATTGTGACGCGGTTATTCTTTTTTCATATTTCGTGGAGGATGATCCAATTGGGCATCGCGTAGATAAGTAAGAGTTCAGCATAGGACCAACGAATACCTTACAGCAATGGTACTGAAGTAAGACTTGCCCTGCACCCTTCCGGTTGGCTTGTTGTTGGCCGGAGGGGTGCTAATATGAAAAACGTCGTTCTGGTAATATGCGATTACCCAATCCACATCTACCTTGAAAATTGTCCAGATGAACTCTGAAATCACGACAAGAATTGCTCTTTGGTTGGCACAGGCAAAAAAACCGATCGTCTTCACTGGAGCTGGTGTCAGCACGGAAAGCGGGATCCCCGACTTTCGCTCGCCAGGTGGCATTTGGTCGAAGTACCGAACCGTCTACTACGATGAATTTCTGGCCAGTGCCGACGCGCGCCTCGAATATTGGCAACAAAAATCCATCGGGCATCGCGACTTTGCTGATGCCCAACCCAACGCTGGACACCGTGTGATTGCCAAATGGGAAGCAGCAGGTAAGGTCCGAGGTGTCATCACGCAAAATATCGACGGACTCCACCAAATCGCCGGCAACCAAAATGTCCTGGAACTGCATGGGACGGCACGTCAAATCCTATGCCAGGATTGTGGAGCACGGTTTGATGCCGACCCGTTAGTTGCCGAATTTCTTGACACCCAATGCGTACCCGCTTGTAGACAATGCGTCGATGGCCGGTTGAAACATGCGACGATTTCATTTGGTCAAACATTGCCCAGTGATGTATTAGAAAAGGCAGTCGAGTTGTGCCAGCAAACGGATTTACTGCTTGCGATCGGTTCATCTTTGGTGGTGTCACCAGCAGCGGACTTGCCTGCCATCACAAAAAAACGTGGTGGTCGACTAGTCATCATCAACCGTGACTCAACACCACTGGACGCGCTCGCCGACGAGGTGGTACATGAATCAATCGGTCCTACACTCACTGCGATCGATTGCTGCTATGCGGCAGCGATTTCGGATCCCTGAGTCCCAAAAAAGTACAGGTATTATTAGAAAGGCAACCTGGTCAACAGCCACTCAAGCCACATGTTCAACTCAACTTCGATAAGTTTTGGCGATAGAGGGGGATGAAAGAACCTTTAGTTCTGTTTACAATCAACCACATGCTACTGGCAGCGATCCATGTCTGTTGCCAGCCAGGCAATCCGTCGGCGGTTCGAGTTGATGCTATGATCCGAAGCGAAATACAAGCGGACTTTGCTTCCGTACGGTCCATACATTGCGCAGCGTTTCATGATGACACCGAAGCAAATTTGGTAGAAGCACTCCGATTCAACAACCATCTTCTGGTTTCTTTGGTCGCCATGGACGGGACACAGCGGGTTGGACACGTCGCATTCAGTCCCGTCCGACTCGATGGTGAAGTGCTTTCAGGCGCTGGACTTGCGCCAGTTGCAGTTGCCCCTTCGCATCAAGGGTGTGGTTTTGGCCAAACGATGGTCCGCGCGGGATTGGATGCTTGCCGTGATATTGGTGTCCCATATGTTGTTGTCCTCGGCGAACCCGCTTACTATCAGCGATTCGGTTTTCGGCCCGCTACTCGCTGGCAGCTTGAGAATGAATACGGTGCTGGTGACGAGTTCATGGCGATTGAACTTGTACCAGATTCGTTGCATGGTATCTCTGGCTTAGTTCGCTTTGGAGAGGAATTTAGAGATTTATCCTAGCACCCCATTGCCTCCCCGACGATTGCGACGAACTGTCAGATTTGCCTGGGATCTTGAGAGTGCGTTGCATCATATGCTCCGGTGAATTTACTGGCAGCTTATCGGATGGTCGAAACAATCGACCCGTGCATCGAATCCGTCAGACGGCCAGCGCGAGTCGGTAGCACCTGGACTGCCGCTGTGACGCTCGTATTTTTGTCATCGTGGAGATTACAAAAAAGAAGTTGCGCGTCACCGAATTATCGTGTCTCGACGTCGATTGTTTCTGTGCCGAGCGCAATGGAGTTCGTCGTTAAAATGGGACCGTGTCGGGCAGCAACTCGTGAATGTCGGCTTACGACCCCGGCGGGGCGTCGCTTTGCTGAGCTGCTCAAGATCTCGATGCACCAATTCTAGGATCTTGGGCTGCTTGTTTAGAATCTCACTGAGTCTCTTGTACTCATCGCAATAATCACGTATGATTCTATTCTGGTGTTCGTCCGATTCTCCAAATTCCAGAATCGTTTCGGCTTTCATACGCGTCGTTGTCCTCCTTGATTAGTGCTGTTTTCAATAGGGTAACGGTGCGTTTTTTCTTGGCAATACGAAATTCTGCTTCTGTCACTAATCGTGGACTTATTGAATTAATCAACGGGAACTCATCAACATATAGCTGTGCTGATCTTGGCCGCCATTGCAGTACTTTGCAATTCAGCTCGACTACTATTCTTGTGTCTTGACCATCTGCAGAATACAATCGCTACTCAGCCAGAACAAGAGTACGGTGAGGTTATCTATTAGCTTGGCAGTGATTTCCATCAATTGCTTGGCTGCCCAGTGATGACTGCCGTGGTCTTCCCCTATTGCAATCATAGGCCCTATCACGGTCATAGGTTTTTATCATGCAGCGACGACGGAGTTTATCAGGTGGCTTCACGCTGGTGGAATTATTGGTCGTCATCGCCATTATCGGCATCTTGGTGGCTCTGCTATTACCTGCGGTGCAGGCGGCTCGCGCCGCAGCCAGGCGGACTCAGTGTGTTAACCAGCTCAAGCAAATTGGTCTGGCCATTCAGAACTTCCATGCGGCAAGAAAACGCATCCCCATGAGTCACACTTACCATACCGAGTTTAAAGTAACCAGACTTTATGGAACAAGTGTTTATGACGGTAACCTCAGCGGCCGTGGTTGGATCACCGCCTCCTTGCCTTACCTGGAACAACAGGCCCGCTATGACCAGATGGAACCGTATTTTTCCGGTAAGTTTCCCAGTCGAACCGGAATCAATCATGAGGACTTGGTCGATATGGCAAATCAGCCTGTACCGGGATTTCGATGTCCATCGGACTCCACCGTGTCGGAACCATTTTCTATCCAACAGTATCAGTGGGTAAACAGGGGAATTGCGGTAACCAACTACAAAGGCAATATCGGCAATAACAAAATGGGAAGCGTCGGCACAGGTATTTTGGACTGCCATACCTCTGACAGCTGTAATGGTTTTTTTTGGCGATTTTCATTTTTGAAACCCATTCATTTCAAGGATGTCACGGACGGGTTGAGCAACACCTTTCTGGTGGGTGAGGATCTGGGTAAAGCAACATCTCTTCTGTAAATTGATGGGATCGATTTCTTACGGATTAGTTTTGGAAGACGAGATATCTCATTTTCCCGGTTTCCCAATCATCACTGAGTT
>JBDOMT010000214.1:0-2444 GCA_039831705.1 Pirellulales bacterium
CTGTAAGCGCAACGGGTAATCCTGTGATCTTCTCTTGCTCATCTGCTGTCCTCCTAAATATCGGTTGGGAACAGATGACGATAGCAAAATGAGCAATTTGATTCATGCACGCTTACCGGAAAGACACCCCGTATTGCCCAGAGACTTTAGTTTTTGGGAGCTAATGATCCGGTGAGCCAAAATCAATTAAAAGAGCTGGCCGCTCTGATTCGGCCAATGGTGGGCGTTTCCAATTGGGTACGTGATATCCAGGCGGATATTCGTGCCGTTGCTCCCTTCTCTTCAAGCGTACTCATTGTGGGCCCAAGCGGTACCGGCAAAGAACTCATTGCTCGGTCCGTTCATGCCAAGAGCACTCGTTTCCATTCTCCTTTCATTCCGGTCAACTGTGCAGCCATCTCGGGAACACTATTCGAGAGCCACATGTTTGGCCATCTGAAAGGAGCCTTTACCGGTTCTGATTACGCCGCTCTCGGATGCTTCCGCGCTGCCGACGGCGGCACCATTTTCCTTGATGAAATTGGTGAGTTGGCCCCGGCCATGCAGGCCAAACTCCTACGTGTGCTGCAGGAAGGCACCGTCGTACCCGTCGGTGGCCATGAAGAACAAACTGTCGACGTACGTGTAGTGGCCGCCACCAATCGGAACCTGATGGACGATGTAGCGCGTGGTCTGTTTCGTGAGGATCTCTATTATCGGTTGGCTGTGGTCACACTACAAACACTGCCCTTGTGTGAAAGGTCCGAGGACATTGAGCTACTAGCTGAGTATCTAATTTCCAGACAGAGTGTAGAATACGGCATGCCATTTAAACCGCTGACCCAAAACGCATTGGAAAAATTGCGGCAGCACACATGGCCTGGTAATGTCCGAGAACTGCAAAACGTGCTGGAACGGGCCGCCATGCTAGCTCGTGGAGCATTACTCGACTCCTTGGACATTGTGTTCGACGGGGTTGGGCCCAAGAATCAGTCGGTTGCGGTTCCTAAGCAAGAAAACCATAGCTGCAACGACGACTGGAAATTTCCCGACGAAGTGGATGGCCATTGGCCTTCACTGGACGAGTGTGAGCGACAGTTTATCGCAGCCACCTTGCAACATACCGGTTACAATCAGGCAGCTACGGCGCGATTGTTGAACATGGACCGTAGCGTGCTTCGTCGTCGTATCAAGAAACTTGGAATCGACATTTCGCAGTCGACTCCCGGTCGGCCTACGAACGTGAGAAATGTGGGCTAGTTGCGAATCACCCCATTTCTCAATGGCTTAACCATGGCGATTCGCCACTTACTGGTCGCCAAGGATCAGTTTTCAATAGCCCGCGCTTGGCTCTCTCATACACTGCCATCGCGCTCATCTCTTTGCCCCACCACAGGTTAGCGTCTTGCAAATGGCCTACCTGTAATCTTCGGCACAGCTTGTGCAAAGGCATAGAGTCGAACACAAGCTCGACATGATGCGTTTGCAACAGGTGCAATAGGTGCAATAGGTTTGTGTGCAAGTCTCGGTTCTTCAGAAAGGTTTGTTGGATGACAACCCAAATTCCCATCTTCCCAGGGCCTGAGCGTTTGGTGATCGTCGATCCTCAACTCGACGACTACCGCTGCCTGTACGAGCCAGCTCAAAAACACCTGGTGCAACTCACTACCACCTCAACCGGGAGTAATGCCTTACGGCTTGTGCCGAGCTTTGCCGATGCCGTGTGGTTGTTGAGTCCTCAATTGCCCGACATGGATGGCCTGGACCTGCTGGAAATGATCCATTCGTTGTCGAGGTTACGTAAAGCGGTAGTGATCGACAACCACTATGACCCTCAACGTGAACAACGGGCTCTCGAATTACAAGCAATTCAATATGTTTGCAAACCCATGCAATGGTCGTGGCTTAGTGCCTGGCAAGGCGTGCTGACGAACACACAAGAGATAGACATGCTCTACCAACGCCCTAATGATACGCAATTTTCGACTTAGTCAATCCCTGGACACCTGGCCTTTATTAAAAGGAGAACGTTATGAGTACCATCACCTTGAACAACTATGACAGTCTCACGGTCGAAGACATGGAAAGACTTGAGAAGATAAATCGCAGACAAAGGGCGATCATGCCTGTGCGCCGCTCTCAAGCGGCGATCCGTGGCTCGCGTCACACACCTGCATCCCGCAGGGCAAGTCGGCGCACATCGGCACGCAGCGTCGGTATTCATCGTCGCCGTAGTCGACCGCAACTTGATATTACTGATTTTCAACTAAACCAATGGAGCCTGTGCCAGTGATGAGAATCCAAAAGTAAAAAGCGTACGTTGCTAATGAGCGCAAAGTGACATGCGTAGAAAGCGGACAGCGCAAATTAATTTCACAATTAAAGATCCCCGCCGCAAGCGGCGGGGTATTTGTTCAAAACAATGTATTTTGGCGATCCTCGTGCAGTTTGCTATATGATCCACC
>JBDOMT010000225.1:0-10649 GCA_039831705.1 Pirellulales bacterium
CCATGGCAAACAGGTAAACAACTCCATTGCCAGGTGCGGAATGGACTCCTGTTTGGACTCTCTGCAGGTCGTATTTGACCAACTCGAACTCCGGCTCCCACTTAGCTACCGAGCCGAAGGCGCGTTGAGCGTCGTCGTAGTGTGTGTGCGACTCCTCCTGCAAAATACCACGCAAGTAGGCTCCCAACGCAACTTGATGGGGGGCTGCCTTTTCTGATCCCAGCTTCTCCTTCGCCTGTTGGATAATTTGCTGCTGCTTCTGATCTACTTGTAAGCTATAGGCAACTGCATCGGTACCATCGTGCATCAAATTACTCAGCGCCAGTAGCGCGCGAATCAAAACCTTTTCGTAGTCTTCACCGCCGTAGGCAATGGCCGTGTCGTCGGTCATCACGGAGAGGGTCGATTCGCCAAGCGTTTTTTGCTCCAAAAAGTCAAACCGATCGCGCACCGTACGTAACGATTGCTCCGCCTTGGCCGCATCGCCCTGAGCAAGTGAAACCATGGCTTGATCTAGAGCCAGACAATCGCGCTCACCTGAGCGCGCTGTGCTGGCCGTTTGCAAGAGCTTGTCCGCATGTACCAGGTCGCCCTGGTAGTAGGCGTTTCGCGCATCCCGGATTCGGCGGTTGTGTGAGGTGCATCCGAGGAGCGCAAAGTTCGAAAGCAACACCCACGTCAACACCACGGACGGATTGAAGAGGCGACCAAAAAACAATTTCAACACCTTGATGGGCAGCTGCGGTGGCCATGGATCAATCCGAAATTGATTTCCCAGAAATGCCAATCAAATCCTCCGAGTAAACGGATTATAATTTCGCCATTTGCCAAACCGTGACTTGTGGTAGCCTTTACGTACCTTGGCCGATTCTTTGTCATAGTGGCCCGTGTGGATATCGATCATCTCTACGGTCAACAGATAATCGCGTTGATAGTTGTGATTCTTTTCGGTGGTGCCCGAAGTAAGTTTGGCGTACATCAAATAGTCAAATGGTTGCCCTTGCTTCTCCAGGATAGCTGAGAACTGCCGCATATTTTCAGGCAAGAAGAGTGAATCAGGTCGCAGACGAGTTTCGCGAAGAGCCGCATCAACAAAACGGCGATTGATCGGCTCAAAGCCGGGTGACTGCAGAAGATGCGAATCGATCTGTTCGTAAACCTGCTCCTTAAAATCTCCCATCTCTTCAATGCTACAATTCTCAACGCAGACAAAGCAAACGCGTTTCGACACCGGCATGCCCTCGCTGTAAGCTGCCGGAAGGCATTCCGCCTCCTGCCGACCCAATAGTTTGGCCATACTCTCGCCAATCAGTGCATTGTACGTTTCCGCCCCCGCCGTATGACTGCCCACCAGATCAGCCTGATCTGCACTGACCACATGACCAAACTGGTGCGAGCGGCAACCGGTTGCCCAAGCCAGCGGCACTGCAGTCAATACTGTCGCACTCCGTTGCATAAATTCGCGTCGTTTCATCTTGGTGTCCTGTTTTTCCTGCTGATTGTGATAAGGCCTGTTCATTACTTCGGTTGTCCACGTCGAGCGGATCAAACCAAGTCAGGAACAAATGCTTGCTAGCAGCGAAAAACCCTTGCCATCGAGAAATTAGGCAAGGCGGGAGATCGAGGGGGAGGCTCGTGTTCGATGATGAAATTGGTTGCTAACGACCGCATGCCGCCGCTCCACGACTCTGGTTGGGATTGAGCAATGACTCCTTATTCCAACCACGGAGCGGTGACATGTGATAGCCTGGGACTTTAGGGCTTGTTGATTTAATCAGCCGCTGGGCGTTAGTCCCCGGTTCTGACCTCAGAACACGCCACAAAACCGGGGGCTAACGCCCGGCGGCTGATGTGATCGTCACCTTTGAGTAATAAATCAACAGCCCGTTCCTACAGGGGCTGGCCATTTTCAACCACGTCTTCAAGAATTTTCAAGTTACCGACACTGTCTTGCAGCGACAGATAAGGCGCACGATCTTCCAGGATTGCGCGACTGAAATCTTCGATTTCCAGCCAGTGGCCGGTTCGATCGGCGTTGACCTGAACCGACTCGGCAGTCCGCCGATCATCGGGCGTGTAAAAGAACTCCCATACGCCCTCCGTAGTCGCGAATGGCTGAGGGATCTGCAAGCTCCCGTGTGCACCGATGATCGTTGCGTAACTGCCGTTGGTGGTGAAGGAACAGAAAACCTGTGCCGTCCTGGCAGGAGCAAACACCAACTTCACCAAGGCTTCCATGTCCACCCCTTGTGCATTGGTGCGAACAGACGACTGCCACCCAATGGGTTCGCTGGCCATCAATGTGCGGCAAAAGTTCAAGCAATAGCATCCCACATCGCCCATGCACCCTGGCCCTAATCCCGGCTGCAATCGAATATTGGAAGGATCGGTTTGCCGGGCCGCCCGCGACACTTGGATATTCTGAATTGCTCCGATACGGTCGGAAGTGGTGTATTCCAGGATCTTCTGAAAAAAGGGATGGTACCGATACATGAAACCTTCCATGACCAGGCAACCTGATTTCTCCGCCGCAGCCTTCACTTCGAGCACCTGCTGGAGGCTGGTAGTGATCGATTTTTCACACAACACATGCTTGCCCCGCTGCAGCGCCTTGAGAATCCACTCATGGTGCAAACCGTTGGGAAGCGAAATGTAGATAGCGTCGATTTGCGTGTCATCCAACAGGGCCTGGTAGCTGCCGTAAGATCGGTCAATTCCGTGCTCCTTTGCATAAGCGTCCGCAGTGCGCTGGCTTCGACTCGCCACCGCCAAGGGAGTCGTATATTCCAAACCAGCCATGGCGGGAAGTACCGCCTGATTAATCTGGGCGGTCGACAAAATACCCCATTGTATCGATTTCACAAGTGTTACCTCGCTTACGCTTTGAGTTAATATTTACCGCAAAGTGACGCAGTACAACTAGCCGTGTCATCTGCAATATAGATAATAACAATAGCTCGAATGACAGACAACACAACCGGATACTATATTGTTTGAAGTGTTCCCATGATAAAGATTCTCTTTCTCTGTACTGGCAACTCCTGCCGCAGCCAAATGGCCGAAGGCTGGGCCCGCCAGATCAAGACCGACACAATCGAAGCCTACTCCGCAGACATCGAAACCCACGGGCTCAACTCGCACGCGGTCCAAGTGATGGCCGAAGTGGGTGTTGATATGACTGGCCAGCAGTCGCAAAATGTGGAACAACTCAATCCTATTGATTTTGACTATGTCATCACCGTTTACGACAACGCCACCAGCTCAAGACCCGTGTTTCCAGGCAAGGCAAAAGTGGTACACCAACCATTTGACGACCCGCCACGACTGACTCGAGAGGCAGCGACTGAAGAAGAAGAAGGCCTGAACCAGTATCGTCGAGTCCGAGATGAAATCCGTCGGTACATCGAATCACTTCCTCAAATTTTAACGATATAAAGACAAGGGTAAACCGGGCGTTGTATCCGTGCTTATGATCGTGAATGATGGACTGGTACTACCAATTCGCATCCCAATTCAATCAACTCTGAACTCTCAACTTTAGGCTTTCAACCCACTCATGCCTCGACAACTTCCTTCCAGCCGCCAACAATTCGAAACCCTGAAGGAAAAACTACGCGAACGGGAAGGATGGTCTAAACAGACCGAATCTAAACAGACTGGGTCCACCAGACGCATTGGAGCCAAAGGCAATCAAAAATCAGACTCGGAGACATCAAAGCGAGGGACTCTCAGTGGTGGACGACATCGGCGCGACCGTTCGGCACTCGTACTGGTTCGCAGCTTTCTCGGTTTACTCCGTGGTCATCGGGCCTCAATTGCTTGGTCGCTAGTCACGCTGACTTTGGCCACCCTAT
Source organism: Pirellulales bacterium (assembly GCA_039831705.1). Taxonomy (GTDB): domain Bacteria; phylum Planctomycetota; class Planctomycetia; order Pirellulales; family Lacipirellulaceae; genus JAJRWS01. Next base: position 3,855 of record JBDOMT010000225.1, read on the forward strand.
TGGCACTCATTCCTCCAGCTTCGACCAAAGTCGTCATTGATTATGTCTTCAGTGGAGAACCTCTACCGGAAACCGTACCCTCCTGGGTTGCGCGCGAACCATGGCCCCTGCTGGTCACGATCACAATCGGTGTATTACTAATTTCGCTCATCAAATTGGCCTTGCAAGTCTGGGGCCGCTGGCATGCAACTCGAGTTACCAAACTGCTCCAAATGTCAGTTCGCAAGCAAGCATTTGCCCATGCTGTACGACTTCCCTTGCACCGTGTGCAAGAAATAAAATCTGGTGGCGCTACGAGCATTTTGCGTCAGGACGCCGGCAGCGTGGGTGAGTTAGTATTCGGCATGCTCTACAATCCCTGGCGGGCAGTCATCCAGTTGTTAGGAAGCCTATGCATTCTGGCCTGGGTTGACTGGCGACTGCTACTCGGGGCGGCCGTTCTGATCCCGCTGGTCTACCTCACTCACCGTACCTGGATCAGCCGCATTCGCCCGCAACACCGACAAGTGCGAGCTCAACGTGAAGCGGTCGATGCGGTGGCCACCGAATCGTTTGGCGGCATGCGCGTGGTACGTGCGTTTGGCCGTCAACGTTCGGAAACCAATCGCATTCTCCGTGGCAACCATGTGATGGGTCGGCAAGAGCTGTACGCTTGGTGGTGGATGCGAACCATCGAGATAGTCTGGGAGTTATTAATTCCTCTGACCAGTGCCGGACTGCTGCTGTACGGTGGCTGGCGTGTATTGGAAGGGGCTATTACCCTGGGCGACCTGATGATGTTCCTGGTCTATCTGATGATGCTCCTCAGCCCCTTGGGAGTGTTGGCACAAAGTGCCGCCCAATTTCAGAATAGCCTCTCGGGTCTCGACCGTGTGCTGGATTTGCTCGAAGAGCCACGCGAAATGGAATCGCAATCGGCGGTCGCGATCAACAAGCGGGAGGTCTCCGGACGGATCACTTTTCAGCAGGTTTGCTTCAGCTACCCAGGCGCAGATCGGTTTGCACTTCAAGATATTGCGCTCGATGTGGAACCGGGTGAAACCATCGCACTGGTGGGGCCTAGTGGTTCGGGCAAAACCACCCTGTGCAATCTGGCTGCCCGATTTTACGACCCCACCAGTGGACACGTACTCCTGGATGGCCAGAATCTGGAAGAAATTAAAGTGGAGAGCTATCGCCAGCTCATCGGCGTGGTCGATCAAGATGTATTTTTGTTCGATGGCTCAGTGGCCGAGAACATTGGTTATGGTAACCGCAACGCCTCAGACGATCAGATTCAACGCGCCGCAGACATTGCCAATGTGCACGAGTTTGTACGTGATCTCCCCAATGGCTACGACACGCTCGTTGGTGAACGAGGGGTCAAGCTCAGTGGTGGTCAACGACAACGGATCGCGATCGCCCGAGCGGTGTTAGCCGACCCGCAAATCCTGATTCTCGATGAGGCCACAAGTAATCTCGACACACAAATAGAACTAAAGATTCAGGCCAGTATGAAAAAATTAATGCAAAACCGCACCTGCTTGGTTATTGCTCACCGCCTCAGCACGATCGTGCACGCCAGCCGTATTGTCGTCCTTGAAAAAGGTCAAATCACGGAAATCGGCACACACGAATCCTTGCTCGCAGCCGATGGAAGGTACCGAGAAATGGTTTTGCTGCAAACGAGCACCGAAGTGACCACATAAGAACCTTCGATCGTTCCAAGGAGAATTTAGTCATGTCTTTGAACCGTAGAAATTTTGCCAAAGCGGCGGCGCTCGGATCTGCAGCATTTATCCCTGCGGGCCCACTGTCCAGTCATTCTCTGTCCGCCGAAGCTTCTCGAACGCCTGCCACCGCAACGTCACGCGGCAATCCTATTGGCGTGTCGACTTATTCGTTCTGGCGTTTCAAAGACGACTCGAAATTATCCATTGAACAATGCATCGACGAGGCCGCACGCATTGGTTTTGATTCGGTCGAGATTCTTCACATCCAGATGGAAAGTGAAGAACCGAGATATCTTCAACGTCTCAAACAACGCGCATTGGTCAATGGACTCAGTCTATGTGGTCTCAGTACCCACCAAGGATTCGTATCACCCGATGCTGAAAAACGGCAAAAAAATATTGACCACACCATCCACACCATCGAACTGGCCTATCAGCTTGGAATTCCCACGATGCGAGTGGACACAGGCCGCTGGGGCACGAGCAAAAATTTTGATGAACTCATGGCAAACCGGGGTGTCGAACCTCGACTACCCGGCTACAGCGACGACGATGGCTTCGGCTGGGTCATCGACTCGCTGGAAAAATGCCTGCCGGTCGCGGAGAAATGTGGTGTCACCTTAGGACTGGAAAACCACTGGGGATTAGGGATCACCGCTGAGGGCGTTTTGCGTATCGTCAACGCCATCGATTCCCCCTGGTTGCAGTGCACACTCGACACAGGTAATTTTCTTGAGGACCCCTACGACCGGTTGGAGAAAATGGCACCGAAGACGGTCTTCGTGCAGGCCAAAACGTATTATGGGGGTGGGCTCTGGTACTCGCTCGGGCTCGACTATCCGCGCATTGCCAACATGCTCAGACGTCACAACTATCGAGGGTACATTTCTCTGGAGTTCGAAGGAAATGAAGATTGGAAAACAGCAATCCCCAAGAGCCTGGCCGTACTACGCCAGGCATTCGGGCCGCAGTGAGCGCAGCCCACAGGTCCATCTTTTGACATTGGTCATCTCATCCTGCAGACTAGTACTACAGCGCGGAACTGAAGAAGTAGGACGTTTGAAAAAAACCGCTGATGAACGCTAATACACGCTAATGACAGATGATGCCTTGATCGATTGTCGATTTCGCACAGATCCACCTTACCGGGCCCCTGAAAAAACAGCAGCTTCGATAAGGCTTGGAGTCTTGTGGCTTTTTTTTACATTAGCGTTTATTAGCATCTGTTAGCGTCTGTTAGCGTTTCTCTTTTTAACTTAACCCTACGCTGTGATACTAGAGCGTATTGATTCATAAGTAGCCCACCCAATATTTGAGGCCATGATGCGCGGCAAACTTCTATCCGTCCTTACTATCGTTGCCCTATGGAACGCAACCCAGATATCGCTGGCTGAGCATAGCAGCAAAGGCTACTTATTCGATATCCCACGGACCAGACCGGATCTGCCGGTTCGCACTCCGGAAGTCCACTTTCATGTCAGCGGTCTGGACAAAGACTCTCAGCATCTGGTCAATTCTTCCCTCGAGTTGGCTCTTGGATTCTGGACCTACGAGGCAGAGCGTACCATGCGCGAAGTCATCCAGCGCAATCCAAATCACCCCCTGCCTTACGCTCTGAATGCCTACATTCAAACCATCTTCTCCGGAGGGGATTACGATCGCGGCCAGGCCTACATGGCATCTGCTCGGAAACATCTTGAAAATTTCGAACTCGACCCGCGCGAGTCAATGTGGCTAAAAACTATCAGCACACTTTTTGATGAAGACTTGCCTAGTGACCAAGGACGGTACCAATGCCACATTCTCAAACTAGAGAGTCTGGTGAATGACTTTGACCAAGACTTGGATGCTAAAGCCTTTTTAGCGCTGGCCTATTGGATGGGAAAAATCAACAACGGCATCTCAAAAACGCCAACTCTACCTGGAACTAAAGCAAACCATCCCAAAACGGAAGAAGATGACAAGATAAAGTACAAGGCCAAAGCAGACCTACTCATTGAATCCGTACTCAAAAAATCACCCAATCATCCTGTCCACCACTTAAAGATCCATCTTTGGAATGATGGCGAGAATGACTTACGCGCACTCGATTCAGCCCGCGAATGCTCTCCCGCGCAAGCACAAACCGCACATCTGTGGCATATGCCTGCCCACATCTTTACCAGCACCAGGGATTACGCATGTGCGCTGAAGCATATGGAAATCGCACACCGAGTTGACCACAAGCAGCTTTACGAGCGAAAAATCATGCCCACCAATGTCCACAATTATTACCATAATTTTCGCGACTATGGCTTACGAATTAAGGGAATAACAGGCCAAATCAACGACGCCATTGGCCGTGGTTCGACCATGTTAAAGTTTGGCCGACTGCCTTTCCAACGATCGAGACATGGACATGCCCTCCTGGCAACAAAACTCCTAAATCGAATCGAGCAATACAATCTTTGGGATGAATTTGAGCGTCTGCATGACGGAGGTTATTTTGACCATCTCTCCACCGAGGACAAAAAAAACGACCGAGAATTAACTGCAAAAAAACTGCGATTGCGTGTCCGAGCCAATACCAGCACGGACGATCGTTTCCAGCAAAACCGTACTCAAATCACAGCGGATTTAGAGAAGCTCGAAACTTTACGCGATGAAGGCGTCCTCAACAATGGCAAAGATAGCTCGATCGTAAAAATCTATGACGATGCCTGGGCCTGGAAAGAAATCGCGCTCAGAAAAAAATCCTTGGGAACCAATTTATACTACATCAACAAACTCGAAGCTATTGGCCAAACACGCGCAAGTGAAATTTTACTATTAGCCAATGACAGCGGGCACTTCGACCGAGCATCACAGATAGCAACCTCCATTCTGTCCGATCGCAAAACCGTCGAGGTGAGTGATTACTTTAATTTACTCAGTTACTATTCAGAGATTGGCGACTTGGATCAGGTATCACGATTAACCACCTATGCCAGCAAACTGGTACTCCCACCAGTAACATTGTCAGATTTTCGTGGCTTTCGTTACACCCATTCGCATCCTCATGCAGTAACGAGAATCATACAGCAGGCAGAAGATTATTTTAAGCAATGGCAAGAACATGCTGGCACCGACTTTCACTACCTCGCACAAACTGTAGAAGACGACTATGGACCTGCAAACCCACAACACTACACGTTGGCGGAATACCAAAACAACGATAGCACAACAACTGACGTACTGGCGACTCCAGCATCGGAAAAGTACAAACTGTTGGTATTTGTCATCGGCGCCGCATGCCCAGCCTGTAACACACAACTCAATGATCTACTCAACAAAAAGAACTTTTTTTCTTCTTTGGATGTTGAAATCGTGGTCATCTCGCAAATGGGGACAGAGTTGGACGAGTTTCACACGGTAATTGATGAAGGCAACCTCATCCACCGTACGTTGGGCGCATGGGACGAATTTCTCGAGTCACCATTACACGGAATAATTCTCATTAACGACAATCGCCAAGTGCTTTGGGACTCAATCACCGAACACGCCGTAACTGACATTGATTTTTTAATCGAAGAAAGTCAGCGAGTTATCACTCTCAATAAACCTTAAAAATGAACATCCTGATTAGTCAAAGCATAAACTAAATACCCCTTTGCCCTGCCCTAAATTTTTGCCTCGTCACATGACTTTCGATTTCATTGACAAAGATGCTTGCTGTCGCATTTTAACCAATTGCACAATCAGATCCGCACTTTGACTCGGTCGCCAATGGTGACGTATTTGAGTACAAGAATATTTGAGTACGGGGGCACATTCGGATCACAATAACATCAAGGCACCATTCCCATGAAACAATTCTGGAACTCCTCTCCACGTTGGCTCCGCATGACACTGAAAGTGGTATGCGCCTGTATGGTAATGACTGCATTGCTGGTCGGCTGGGCATGGTGGTACTTCCATCCAACGGTCGCCCGAACCGACGGAATCGCTTATGGACAGCGGCATGGACACGATCTGACGCTAGATATCATACGGCCACAGCATGCCAATGGTGTCGGTATCGTTCTGATCGTTAGCGGCGGATGGAAGTCGGGAGAACCAGGAGAAACACCAACCTGGTTGATGGCTCCATTGCTGCGGCGGGGTTACACAGTGTTTGCGGTCTGCCACCTCTCGCAACCGGAGGCAACCGTCATGGAGATCATTGATGATGTAAATCGGGGCATACGCTTTGTCCGCTACCATTCGGATGATTATGGCATTGATCCTAAGCGGATTGGCGTAACCGGAGGCAGCGCCGGTGGTCACCTGAGCCTTATGCTTGCCACTCGCGGTGGTGTCGGTCCAACGGACGCCCCCGATCCCATTGACCGTGAAAGTAGTGCCGTCGAGGCGGTAGCCATATTCTATCCTGTTACCGACTTATTGAATCTGGGTGAGTCGACCGAAAATCCTGGAGATGGTGGCCCTCCCAAGAGTTTCGTCAAAGCGTTTGGTCCTAATTCCAAGGATCTTCCCACCTGGAAAAAAATCGGTCTTGAAACCTCGCCCATTTATCACATCACCGACAAGCTGCCACCAACACTCATCTACCATGGCGATGCAGACACACTGGTACCTCTGGAACAGTCTGAAAAATACCAGCAGCAAGCCCGACAAGCGAACGCCGAAGTCCAACTGGTTGTTCACCCAGGAGGTCAACATGGCTGGCTGACGATGTTTTGGGACCTACGTAATTTTGCCGACTGGTTCGACCTGCATTTACTAAATTCCAAGGTTCCTGACAGGCACCCTGAAAGGGTTAAATATTCTAGCCCAGGGTAAAGGTCAGCGAGCCATAGCGAGACTGACCGCCACCCTGGGTGTGTTGTCAAGCTATCATCGGCCGAGCGGTAAGCTTGCTAACACAGTGGCACTTGACCGAGGCCGAAATAAAGATCCCCGCCGCAAGCGGCGGGGTATTTGTTCAAAACAATGTATTTTTGGCGATCCTCGTGCAGTTTGCTATATGATCCACCCTGCTTTTTCACATATTGCGAAATGGTAGACTCGCTTCCATGCTTCCCCACCGTACTTGCAAAATAACCATCGCTCCAAAATTCGCCTC
>JBDOMT010000079.1:0-41581 GCA_039831705.1 Pirellulales bacterium
AAATGCGACGCACTTCATCAAACATTCCCGTGTAGGTGGCAGGGTTGCTACGTGACGAACGACCAATGGGTGACTGATCCACGTGAATCATCCGGTCCAGCTTATCAACACCGTGCAGCGCCCCATAATGGCCAGGCTGTGCGACTGCTCCCTGGAGTTGACGTGTCAACGCAAGCGCAAGCGTGTCGATTATCAGTGAACTTTTACCCGAACCACTTACCCCTGTCACGCATGTCAACAAACCCAATGGAAGTTCCATATCCACCGCTTGAAGATTGTTATGCTCGGCACCACGTAAAGAAAGCGTACAACCCTTGATGCGTTGTCGCCTCTGGGCTGGTGGCTTGATTTGCAACTTGCCTGAAAGATATCGACCTGTCAATGAGTCCGACTTCGCTGCCACTTCGCCTGGGGGACCTTGAGCGACAATGGCCCCCCCCCGCTCCCCAGCGCCAGGCCCCAACTCTACCAACCAATCGCTGGCTCGCATCATTGCTTCATCATGCTCCACTACCAACACGGTATTTCCTTGTCGCTGCAACTGGCGAAATGATTGGATCAATCGATCACTGTCACGGGGGTGCAACCCAATAGACGGTTCATCCAGAATATAGAGCACCCCAACAAGTCCCGAGCCAATTCCAGTCGCCAAACGCACACGCTGCATCTCTCCACCGCTAAGCGTGTTGACTGGACGATTCAGGGACAAATAGTCCACTCCCACTCGAACTAAAAATGCCAGTCGCCGAACCATCTCTTCAACGAAAGGCTGGCCAATGGGTTGCAAACGTTTCTCAAACTCCAATGAGGTGAAAAACTGATGCGCCTGAGCAATGGGTAACGCCGTAATTTCATGGATGGCCATTCCACCCAAACGGCAAGCCCTTGCCACCGGTTGCAGGCAAGACCCTCCACACTCATCACAAAGAATACCGTCATTGGCACCCAACCCATCACATGCACGGCATGCACCGTAAGGACTGTTGAAGCTAAATGTACGGGGCTCCACTTCCGCGATACTTTGCCCGCACCCGGGACATGCATAGAGAGTGCTATACACCTGTTCGCACCAATCACCTGTATCATCCCGAGCCTTTACCTGAGGCGTCAAATAGATGATCTGCAACACACCTTCGCCGTGTGTCAGCGCCAACCTCACCGATTCAGCCAGTCGGCCCTTTTGCTCAGAACGAATAACCACTCGATCCACAACCGCCTCAATATCATGCCGCTTGCCTCCATTGAGTTCAGGAGCATGTTCTACCTCATACGTTTCACCATCGATTCGTACGCGCACAAATCCCTGCTGGCGAATTCGCCCCATGACCTCGACATGCCTTCCTGTGCGACCACGAACCATCGGGGCGAGAATCATCACCCGAGTACCGTCAGGCAATTGCCTGATGGCCTGTTCTATTTCAGAAGGTGTTTGTTGTGCGATAGGCGTATCGCAACCTGGGCAATTCACCTGAGCAGTACGCGCCATCAACACCCTGAGAAAATCATAAATCTCCGTAATGGTAGCAACCGTGCTACGCCGGTTATGGCTGATCGGGCACTGATCGATAGCAATGGTCGGCTGCAAGCCGTCGATCACATCGACATCTGGCCGCTCCATCTGGTCAAAAAACTGCCGTGCATGAATCGACAAACTTTCCACGTACTGACGCTGTCCCTCGGCCAGCAGGGTATCGAATGCAAGTGAACTTTTTCCAGAGCCACTGAGTCCTGTAAGTACGACAAGCTGATTTCGAGGAATGTCGAGATCGATATCTCGCAAATTGTGGGTTCGAGCGCCACGGATGCGGATAGGTTCAGCGCCCGTGTCCCCAGTGGCACTTAGCGGCAAAGGGGATCCTGATCGGGAATAATCTGTCTGGATTGAGTCAAATGAAGTCATCGAATTCCAACGAGAGATAAATGAACCCTGTCATATTGGTAGGCAAATTATTTTAACGCCCACGCACAGAGGATACCGAGAATCACTGAGAAAAAAGGTTGCTTTTAAGGCTTCTCTGTGTCCTCCGTGACTCCGTGGTATTCCTTGATTTTCGCTATTCAATCGGTTGATTCTTTATCATGCTCATAGTTCCAAAAATAGCCAATGGAGCCTACCCGGTCAGCGTGCTCGTGGTTAAAAACGTCGTTTCCCGGGCGGCTTATCGGGCTACCCCACGTAGGGCTGGATGGCAATTTGCAAGTACTAATACTATTTTTACAGATCCCCTGCCTTTAGACTCAACAGACCCTCAACTCTCCCAGGCCGCTTGCCGGGTCGCCATACGCTAGTTATCATCTAAGTTTACCCTGATTTTCGGAGTTTTCTGCCATGCGACATGTCCTTTCTGCTCTGGTTCAAAATGTGCCGGGTGTATTGTCCCATGTGGCCGGCATGTTGGCCTCGCGTGGATACAACATCGATAGCTTGGCTGTCGGGACCACCGAAAGTCCCGCTCTGTCGCGTATGACCTTTGTCGTGGTTGGCGACAATAGTGTATTGGAGCAGGTCCGCAAACAGTTAGAAAAAATAGTAACCGTGGTACGCGTCGATGACATTAGTGCCGTGGAGCACGTTGAGCGAGACTTGATGCTCATCAAGGTCGATGGGGCAAAAGGGAAACGGTCTGAAATCCGTGAACTGTGCGAAATATTTCGTGCTCGGATTGTCGACGTATCACCTGAAGACTTGATGATTGAAATTGCTGGCCAGGAGCGAAAAGTCGAAGCTTTCATCGATTTGATGCGGCCTTATGGAATCCTGGAACTGGCACGCACAGGACGCATCGCGATGGTTCGTGGAGTACAACGTCCGGATAATGGCAATGGCTCTATCCAACAGGCCACATCAACACCTACCGCATTATAAAGAGTCTACCGCAACCTCAAAATCACCGCTTTCGGTAGTCGTTAGCGAAACATCTATTAACGCCACACACTTCCCACCCAAAGGACATTCCTCTCATGCCGGCAACAATTTACTACGATAAAGACGCTGATTTAAAGGTACTCGAGGGCAAAACGGTGGCCATTTTAGGCTACGGTTCACAGGGGCATGCACACGCCCAGAATTTGCGCGATAGTGGAATCAAAGTACTGGTCGGTCAGCGCTCTGGCAGCCCCAACCACGAACTGGCCGTTCGCCACGGTTTTGAACCCCTCTCTGTCGATGAAGCAACCAGCCAGGCTGACATCATCAATATTTTGCTACCCGATGAAGTGCAAGCCGATATCTACCGCGACCACATCCGGAGCAACCTGGCACACGGCAATATATTAATGTGTTCGCATGGCTTCAATGTCCACTTTGGCCAGGTAGAAGCCCCTCCTGGGGTGGACATGCTGCTGGTTGCCCCAAAAGGCCCCGGCCACCTGGTTCGCAGCGAATATGAGGCAAATGGTGGCGTACCTTGTCTCATCGCCATTGATGACGATGCCAGTGATGACACACTGAATATCGGTCTGGCGTATGCCAAGGGCATTGGTGGCACCCGAGCGGGTGTTATTCGCACCACATTTGCAGAAGAAACCGAAACCGATCTGTTTGGCGAGCAGGCCGTCCTTTGCGGTGGCACGGCGGCCCTGGTCAAAGCAGGTTTTGATACCTTAGTCGAAGCAGGCTACCAACCGGAAATGGCCTTTTTTGAGTGCATGCATGAGCTGAAATTGATTGTCGATCTATTCTACCAGGGCGGGCTGAATTACATGCGTTACAGCGTAAGCAACACGGCCGAATATGGTGACTACACGCGTGGCTCGCGGATTGTCACCGAAGAAACCAAAGCTGAGATGAAACGCATCCTGGAGGAGATCCAAAGCGGTGAATTCGCACGGCAGTGGATCTTGGAAAACAAGGCCGGTGCCCCCGCCTTCAAGGCAACACGCCGGCGCGAACGAAACCACGGGGTTGAGAAAATTGGCATTCAACTACGCCGACTCATGTCGTGGATCGATGAGAAAGAGGTTTAACCTGGTATCAGCTTGGGCGCAGGTATGCGTGTGCCTACCATGGGGCCATATTCGGCGACCAACTCGTCAAAATCCCATTGTAAGAAACCGTATAAATGCGCCGGTGGATCCAAGGCTAGCCAGCGCTGGGCTAACTGATCCATCTGCCTGTCATACTCTCGTTGAGATCGTCCATGGGCGTAGCAGCGGCCGCTATGTCGACGTAAATCACCGTCAAATGCTGGACTAATGTGCCATAACTCATGAAACACCGTTGAGAGTTTCTCCTCCAACGTCACATTGAGAAAACGGGGCAAACAAAAACTGAGGATGTATAGAATTTCCCGGCCCTGACTATCCAAAAGGGGTGCCACTCGGAAAGAGCGGCCACGGATATTGGTCTGTCGATTGCCTGCGACAAATCGCATCGGGGTCAGTGATGCATAAAGGCCATGAGAAACTGACTTGCGTGCTTGGGTAAAACTGAATGCCACCCTAGTCAGATCAATATGATCCAGGTCTGGCAGTCGCTCTACCATATCCTCACACACACGCCGCATAGCATGAGTAAAATTGAAACCGTCCCGGGGAGTTCCTTCTCCGCCTTTCATATCGACAGACCCGGCGAATATCGCACACGCTAAGCTCTAGAAACGATTATTCTTTATCAGCTGACTCGGTCTCTTCCTGTCCGGATTCCACGCTCTCTTGGGCTTCTTCTGAGATGACTTCCGAAGTTTCCTCGGACTCCTCAGCGTCAAACGCTGGCTTCTCGCTACGCTGGACGACCCGGTCGTGGACCCCGACAAACTCAAGAATTGCTCGTGTTCCCGAATCCCCCAATCGTGGCTGCGCTAATCGGACAATACGAGTGTAACCACCAGGTCGATCCACAAAACGTGATGCAACCTCGTCAAATAGTATCCCAACTGCCTGCTTATCGCCCAACAGTTTCAAGCAACGTCTGCGAGCTGTCACTGCCGGTGCAATGGCTTTGTTCCAAGCTTGCCACTTTTCACTATTGCGCCAAGCCTTCCACTGCTCGGTACCACGTTCCGCAGTAGACTCGTACGACACTGCTTCATCTTGGGCAGACTGGGACCTGCACGCTATCGTGATGCATTTTTCGACAAGCGGGCGTACTTCCTTAGCCTTTGCGATTGTCGTAACAATACGTCCCTTTACCTTGGGAGCATTTTCATCAAATTCTGCATCACGTTCCGTAATAAATAGCGCGCTCGCCAAATTTCGCAACAAGGCTCGCTGGTGCTTTGGATTACGGCCCAACTTACGGCCACGTCTTCTATGTCGCATGGTTTTTTCCGCTATCATCCGGCTGGCCACAAAGGGCCAGAAGCCATTGGATTTTCAAAAAATTAGAATCCCTTGTCTAACAGGAATTCTGTCAAAAACTGGAACTCTGAACGGGAACACGCATCCCCAAACTCAAACCCAACTCTCTTAGTTTTTGTTGGATTTCAGTTAGTGTTGTTTCACCAAAATTGCGAACCTCCAACATTTGGTCTTCTGTAAATGCAACCAAATCTCGCAGGGTCAAGATGTTTTCTGACTCCAAACAATTACCCGCCCTTACGGAAAGGTTCAATTCGGACAGGCTCATATTGAGCTTTGCTTCCAAGGCTCCGCCCCCACCTGCTAATTGATTGCCGCGAGCAGGAGAGTACACCCGCGGTCCTAGTTGGGTGTATTGAACAAACGGGGTCAAATGCTTGCGGAGGATCTTGGCCGCTTCAACCAGTGCCATTTCGGGATTGATCGATCCGTCCGTCCAGATCTCCAACGTCAACTTGTCATAATTGGTTTTGTGGCCCACACGAGTCTCTTCTACGCCGTATTGGACTCGTACAACCGGGCTGTAAATGGCATCGATGGGAATGATACCGATTTCCTGGCCCTGGCCACTGTCATTCTGCTCAGTAGAGGGAACGTAGCCGCGACCATTTTCGACGACCATTTCCAGTACAAACGGCACATCGTCCGTCAGTGTGGCTAATACCAGATCTTTGTTAATAATTTCAACCGCTTCATCGGTTTCGATGTCAGCGCCTGTAACATCGCCTGCCGTGTTTCGCTCCACCAGAAGCACTTTGGTTGAATCTGTGTAATTCTTGACAACCAGTGATTTTACATTCAGGACGATATCCGTCGCATCCTGCAAAACCCCAGGAATTGTCGTGAATTCATGCTGTGCGTTATGTACTTTGATTTGCGTAACTGCACTACCTTCCAAACTGGAAAGCAGAATACGCCGCAAACTATTACCAACAGTCACACCAAAACCGCGTTCGAACGGTTCGGCATAAAATTTACCATAAGTCGGGGTGAGCGATTTTGCATCGCAAGTAACCTGACTGGGCAACTCGAGTCCACGCCATCGAATATGCATGAGATACCTACACTTGTTATTTAAGCGGAACTTATTCTGTTCAGTTCCTGTTACCTGTGAGCCCTATCACTTTCAAGAGCCCATCACTATCGAGAACAAAGCTCTACAATCAATTGGGTCTGGATAGGAATGGATATGTCATCTACACCGGGCAGGCGACCCATCAACCCTTCTGGGATATCGGATTCTACAACGGACAAAAAATCGGGCACATCCCGACTGTTTTCTGCCAACGCACCTCGCACTAAATCAAGACTCTTGGCACGATTTTTTATACGAATCACATCCCCCACTCTCACCAGAAAGCTAGAAACATCGACTCGCCGGCCATTGACCGTGACGTGCCCATGGCAGATCAATTGCCGAGCTTGACTGCGACTCAGGCCAAAACCCATGCGGTGTACGACATTGTCCAATCGTCGTTCGAGCAGACTCAGCAAAGTGTCTCCCGTATTTCCGCGTGATCTTTCGGCTCGCTTGTAATAAAGGCGAAATTGTCGCTCCAACACCCCATAATAATGCTTTAACTTTTGCTTTTCTCGCAAATGAATTGCATAGTCCGTCTGTTTACCACGACGGTAATTTTGTTGTCCGGGAGGCGCTTCACGCCGTTCAAACGCACATTTGGGCGTGTCGCAACGCGTCCCTTTAAGGAACAACTTCATGCCATCACGACGGCATAATCGACATACCGGACCAGTGTAACGTGCCATAATATTACTGCTACTTAAATGTTCTTATTGACTAAACCGTCTAAACTCGACGCTTTTTGCGTGGCCGGCAACCATTGTGTGGCAAAGGAGAAACATCCTCAATGGATTTGACCTTTAATCCGGCCGCCTCAATTGCTGTGATCGCACCTTCACGACCACTACCGGGCCCCTTTACTTTCACTTCCACATCCTTCACACCAAACTTTCTCGCTTTTTCCGCTGCCTGCTGACCTGCACACTGCCCAGCAAACGGCGTGCTTTTCCGACTTCCCTTGAAACCACTAGTGCCGGCACTCGCCCAACACAGGGCATCTCCCTTCGTATCGGTAATAGTGACACTGGTATTATTGAAAGTTGCCTTGATATGCGCAACGCCCACAGTCACATTACGGCGCGCTTTCTTTCGACCCTTAGACTTAGCCACGAACCATCACTCCCTAACGAATATTGAACATTTAGAAATCGAACTCGATGATTATTGAAAACCCAATTTCACATTGAGCCAAACTCACCTCGAACCAGACAAATCACCGTTTCGACAAAACAAGATCCTGAAAAACCACACTGCTGAGCAACCAAACCCCACTAACGAAGATCCCACTAACGAAGATCCTTGACGCCCTTTTTCCCCGCAACTGTTTTTTTAGGGCCTTTGCGAGTACGAGCATTTGTTTTGGTACGTTGGCCTCGCACTGGCAAACCACGCCGATGACGTAAGCCACGATAGCAGGAAATATCGCGAAGACGCGAGATATCCTGTGACAGTTGCCGCCGCAACTGCCCCTCAACGACATAGTCCTTATCCAGCAACGCTGCCAGACGGGCTACCTCATCCTCCCCCAACTCACGCGCTCGCACACTCGGATCAATACCCGCTTTGTGACATAACTCGCGCGCCGTCCTAGGACCGACCCCATACAGGTAGGTCAAAGATACAACTGTCGGACGATCTGACGGGACATCGACACCAAGCAAACGGGGCATCTTATTACGACTCCTACAAAACTAATAAAAAAAATTCTTCACCGAATTTAGTGGCCACAAGTGTCCGGAGGTGAGATTCTTCAGTCGCTTAGGACAAAAGGATCTCGTAAATAGGCTGCTTACCGGAATTGGTCGCTAAATTTGAAATGAACCACAAAACAATCGACAACAACGAACAATCTTCTACCTGCATCAAACAAAAAGCTTGGCTTGGCCAGACTCACCTTCTGTCAAACAAATCTTTTCGGTTGATCGCGAAACCAAACTTCGCACTTACACAAATCTCTCTTCGCGATCAACCGAAAAGTTTGGCTTGACCAGACTTCAGCCCTGCCTTTGCTTATGCCGTGGGTTGCTACAAACGATATACACCACACCCCTGCGGCGCACTACTTTACACTTATCACAAATCCGCTTTACGCTCGCTCTAACTTTCACGACATATCCCTTTCACGGCCATCATCCCACTGCAGGGGAAATAGCTGAATATAGACCCTTCCAGGCCCACCTTTCAAGGGCTGCTGAACAATCTTGGCATGTTTTTTGAATACCATCCCAATTTACCCACCAACCCCGAGTTAATATCACTTTCGAAATTGTCCAAAATCATGCCCTCACAACTTCCCAAAGCTGCCTTTCACCCCACCCCACTCTCTACAGACTGCAATCTCTACGGACTATGCACCACTCAGACCACCAAGCTGGCTGCTTCGGCCGGCGTGGGAGCCCCTGTTAGCGGCTTGGGGCCATCATCCATAATCGCCAATGTATGCTCAAAATGAGCACTTGGCTTACCATCGGCAGTCACTTGGGTCCAATGATCCTGGAGGAGCTTTACTCGCTTTGTCCCCATGTTAACCATGGGTTCCACTGCAATGACCAAACCAGGCTCCAGCCGGAAGTCCCCGCTACCACGAAGCGAACGACTGAAAAAGTTGGGAACCTGGGGATCCTCGTGCATCTCTCGCCCTACACCATGGCCCACAAAACACTCCACTGTGGAAAAGCCATGATCCCCCACGTATTGGGCCATTTGTATGGCTACTTCACTCCAACAATGCTTTATCTCCATCAACTCAATTGCCAAATCCAAGACGCCTTGGGTTGCGTTTAGTAACTCTTGAACCTGGGAATCAACCTGACCTACAGCATGCGTTCGTGCCGCGTCGCCACACCATCCATTAAGCCGACAACCCGTATCCATGCTGAGAATCTCCCCTTCAACCAATGGACGGCTGCTGGGTATTCCATGAACTACCTCATCATTGACCGACATGCAGGTAACAGCCGGAAACACAGGCTTGCCACGGGTAGGGTTCGGATAATTCTTGAATAATGGAACCGCACCAATACTTTGAAAGTATTGGTCCACCGCATCATCAATCTCAGCGGTGGCCACACCTGGCTTCAGCATTTCACAGGCAATTTCGTGTGCCTTCCAGACAGCCAAACCTGCCTGGCGCATCAAACCAATTTCACGCATCGACTTCAATTGGAGCATGTGTCTCCCTCTAATTCACACACCTCCTGAATGACTCGTAGTATCTCCGTATACACTTGATCAGGGGTTGCATGTCCATCAATCGTGTACAACTTTCCACGATCCTGATAATAGTCTAGCAAGGGGCTTGTTAAACTTTCATATTGCTCAAGTCGCTTTTTAATTATCTCGGTGGCATCGTCTTGACGACCCCGATCCGCCAACCGCCTTAGCAACTCCGGTTCCTCCACACGAATATTCAGCACTCCTGCAAGCGAGGTACTTCGCTCTGCAAGTAGTGCGTCAAACATTTCCGCTTGCCTCACCGTACGCGGGAATCCATCCAGGATATACCCCGACTGGCAGTCCTTTTCCTCAAGGCGAGCGGCTACCATTTGAAACACCAACTCATCCGGCACTAAGTTGCCCGCTTCCATTTTTTCACAGGCCTGATCGCCAATCTTCGTTTGCAAATGGCATGCTTTCCGAAGCAACTCGCCAGTGGACAGATGGGGAATCTTCATCTTGGGCGCCAATCGAACCGCCTGCGTTCCCTTACCTGCTCCTGGGGGTCCCATGAAAACAATTCGCATGTCGCCCCACCCCCCCTACATCAACCTAACAAGCCAATATCACATGACTCCGCCAATATAACCACCAATCCTCTTACGACTTCTCCAGTAATCCAGTGTAATTTCTCATCACCAAATGGCTATCAATTTTCTGCACGAGATCGAAGGCCACACTTACCGCGATCAGAAGGCCTGTGCCACCATAAAAACTGGCAACCATGAAGGAAACGCCCAACGAACCGGAAATCAGCATTGGAATAATTGCCACCAATGCGAGGAAACCGGCACCCACATAGGTAATGCGTGCCATCACTTTTTCTAGATAATCTGCCGTTCGCTTTCCAGGCCTGTATCCCGGAATAAACGAGCCATAATTTTTTAAATTTTCTGAGACATCCTTAGGATTGAACGTAATGGCGGTCCAAAAGAAGCAGAAGAAGTAAATCATCACAACGTAAAGGAGGACATAGAAGTAGGCGCCTCGAGCGAACATGTTGTTGGCAATATTAAAAAATTGTTGCCAAAACCCTTCTCCCCAGTTAACGGCCGCCAGTTGGCTGAACACCAAGTTAGGCACCATCAACAGACTGCTGGCAAATATGATCGGCATAACACCCGCTTGATTCACCTTCAACGGCAGATACTGGCGTGTGCCGCCTACCACCCGTCGGCCTCGAATATGTTTTGCGCTTTGCATAGGAATTCGGCGCTGGCCCAAGGTGATGTAAACCACCCCCACGACCACCGCAATGAACATTGCAGCCAGCATCAGCAAGTCTTCCACGCCCAACTTAGTGCCACCTCCGCCCAGTTCCAGGGAGACCTGTTGCAGCAACTCAAATCCGGCTCCAGGCATTCTGGCAAGAATCCCAGCCATGATCAGCAAGCTGATTCCATTGCCGATTCCAAACTCGTCAATCTGCTCACCAATCCACATCAGGAAGACGGTACCAGCAGTCATTGTCAATACGGCCACAACCTTCCAACTAAATGGCAAGGCGCCCGATGCATCGAGATAAACCTCATCGACGAGGTTCATCTTTACAATAAAGGCATTCACATACATCCAACTTTGCAACAAACAAATAAGTACCGTTGCATAGCGCGTATATTCATTGATTTTCTTCTGCCCCGCCTGCCCTTCTTTCTGAAGTTTTTCGAGAGGTGGGTAGACATTGCCCAATAGCTGAAAAATAATGGACGCAGAAATATAGGGCATAATACCCAGGCCGAAGATGGTAACCTGAGTCAATTGACTCGCACTAAAAACGGCCACCTGCTGAAGCACTTCTGCAATTCCACCCTCTTGGCTATTGAGTGCTTGGACTTTTTCAGGGTCGATGATCGAGAGTGGGATTTGAAAGCCAAGACGATAGATCGCCAACAGGCCTAAGGTCAGCAAGATCTTGCGACGCAACTCGGGAATTTGCCAAACAACTCGTATTTTTTCCCACATGACTCGCTTCCGTCTTTCTGCCCGTGGGGCCCAATGAGAGAAAAATCAAAAACAACTTACTCGTACTTTGTCAAACTTATCTTTTTGGGTAGGCGCGCGAATAAACCTTTGCCCTGCCAGAACTAATTGCTGCGGCAACCCAAAAGTAAGGCCCCAAAAGCAAGAATTGACCAGCCACTATTTACTTTGCTCTGACCTTCGCTGACGCTTCTTCACCTCTACGGGTGTTTTTCCTGGCAAAACAACCGCCTTGCCGCCCGCTTTCTCAATTTTTTCCAGCGCTGCCTTACTAAAACGGTGCGCTGAGATATTCAACTTTTTTGTAAGCTCGCCATCCCCTAACACCTTAAGCAAATCAAACCGTCCCTTAGCCAGATTTTTTGACGACAATGCCTCGAGAGTCACGTCTTCAGCAGCTTCGAACGCCTTGTCAATTTGGCCAAGGTTCACCACCACCACACTGAGGGCCCAACGATTATTAAATCCTCGTTTGGGAATTCGGCGCACCAAAGGCATCGCCCCACCCTGAAACGTAGGATGGTTTGAAAAACCGGCTCTCGATCCCTGGCCCTTGTGCCCTCGACCGGACGTCTTCCCATAGCCCGACCCTATGCCGCGGCCTATTCGGCGACGCTTCTTATTTTTACGTATCCCACGATGGACGTCGTTTAAAATCATGACAGAGTAACTCCTCGCAATCGTTCTACTTCAATCTGAGGACGCAATTGACGCAACGCCTCAATGGTTGCCTTGACAAGTGGCACCGGATTATTTGACCCGAAACTCTTGGTTAAAATATCGTGGATGCCTGCCGCTTCACACACGGCTCGCACAGCAGCTCCAGCAATCACTCCAGTACCTGGACTCGCCGGCACTAACACGACTTTTGCTGCGCCATATCTTCCGTTGACCGTATGCGGGATAGTTCCCTCTTCCAATGGCACCTTGATCAGGCTTCGCATGCCTTCTTTCATCGCTTTCTCTACACTGGGAGGCACTTCATTTGCTTTACCATACCCCCAGCCAACCTTTCCTCGGCCATCTCCAACTACCACCATCGCAGCAAAACTAAAACGCCGACCACCCTTGACGACTGCTGAGCAGCGTTTGATCTTTACTACCTTTTCGAGCAATTCACCGCGTTGCTTGTCTCTATTTTCCGAAGCCACGATTAAGGCACTCCTGAGGAATTAAAAAAATAACTCTTACCACTTTTTATATTTTTTGCGAATACGTCGCAAATTTACAAGTGTCAAACAAATCTTTTCGGCCACCTGAGTACCACAAAGGATAAACTCAAAAACTAACCGTTTTTTCTCACCCGAAAAGTTTGGCTTGACCAAACCCTGGGCTTGACCAGACTACGAAAGGCCTAAAACTCCAAACCTCCAGCACGAGCAGCTTCTGCCAAAGCGGCAACCCTGCCGTGGTACTTACAAACGCCTCTATCAAAACAAACCTTTTTTATACCTGCCTGCACGGCCCGTTCTGCCAACATGCGACCCACCAATTCGGCAGATTCCCGATTACCTCCATACTTCAACTTCGACAACAGCTCCTGATCAATGGTCGAGGCGGACACAAGCGTCTTGCCTTCGAGATCATTAATGATCTGAACCGATATATTACGGTGGCTTCGGTGAACACTGAGTCGAGGCCTCTCTGAAGTACCACGCAAACGCTTGCGAACACGAAAGGATCTTCGTCTACGCTGCCGACCGACTGTTTTGGTATGTTCCATGATTGTTATCTTTTCGCGATTTAATGCTATTTGGCTGTCTTGCCAGCCTTTTGGCGAACATATTCGCCCACGTAGCGTATTCCCTTGCCCTTATAAGGCTCAGGCTTGCGCACCGACCTGACTTCTGCGGCAAATTGACCGACTTTTTGTTTATCGATGCCCTTGATGACCACATGGGTTTGATCCGGACAGGATACATCCAACTCAGCTGGTATTTTCCTGTGGATCTCGTTGGCAAAACCAACCCTTAATTGCAGTACATCATCCTGAATGGCAGCCAGGTAGCCCACTCCATCAATTTCCAGCCGTTTTTCATAGCCCTTCGTTACGCCAACGACCATATTCTGGATTAGCGACCGAGTCAGACCGTGCAGCGCGCGACTTTCACGATTTTCCTCATGCCGAGTGACAACTGCCGAGGCCTCATCAGCCTCCTCACGAACAACCACCTCTAGTTCAGGGCGATGGCTCCACACAAGTTTACCCAGCTTACCTTCAACTGTGACTTCCTCCTGTGCCACGCTTACCTTGACACCTTTGGGAATGATCACCGGTTTTTTACCAATTCTTGACATGCCGTCAGCCTTTAGCAAATTGCTACCAGCCAAAGCTAATAGCAGTGTATCTTATTAACACGCGTCCCAGTATTACGACACTAAGGTAACACGATCTTCAACAGCTACCATAACTCGCAGAGCACTTCGCCTCCGAGATTCTTTTGACGTGCCTCGCGGTCGCTTACCACACCTCGATTCGTACTTATGATCGAAATCCCCAAACCATTGAGAATGGGACGGAGCTTTATAGACTTACTATAAACACGTCGACCTGGTGTACTCACACGCTTGATATGTTGTATTACTCGCTCTCCATTGGGACCATACTTAAGGTCGATGCAAAGTTGTTTACAAGGCATGCCTTCAGCCTCTTCAACTCTCCAATCCCAGATGTAACCTTCGCGCTTGAGCACCTCGGCAACTCCTCTTTTTACCTTGGAAAGCGGCATGCCGACTTCGGCCCGCTCAATACGCACTGCGTTGCGAATGCGGGTAAGCATATCGGCAATTGGATCGGTCATCATTTCGTTCTTATTCCCCCAAGTTTCACGAGGTTTCACGCTTAATGCCAGAAAAACCATCGCGACCAAGTGAACTTTATACTCATTACTCCGCAGGCAACCCTGTAATACA
This sequence comes from Pirellulales bacterium, assembly GCA_039831705.1. GTDB lineage: Bacteria > Planctomycetota > Planctomycetia > Pirellulales > Lacipirellulaceae > JAJRWS01. Next base: position 14,489 of record JBDOMT010000079.1, read on the forward strand.
CAGTGCCTACCAACTGGCCTTCTTGACTCCTGGAATCAGCCCTTTATCCGCCAGATTCCGAAAGCAAATACGACAAATGCCAAACTTGCGATAAACGGCCCTAGGCCTGCCACAAATCCTACAACGCGATTCTATGCGACTTGAATACTTCGGCGTCTTGACCGCTTTTGCAATTTTCGATTTACTCGCCACTTGAATACTTTCTTTTTAAAAAATGGTCAGTTCGTCTCATCAGGCACCTTGAACGGCATGCCAAATCCTTGCAATAGCTGCCGCGACTCGTCATCCAAATTACTGGAACAGCAAATGGCAACATTCATGCCCTGCACTCGCATATACTTATCAGGATTTAACTCCGGAAACACCAATTGCTCATTCAAGCCGAGACTATAATTTCCATGTCCATCAAAGGCGTCGGGATTCAATCCACGAAAATCCCTAACACGTGGCAAGGCCAGGGAAATAAGCCGGTCCAAAAATTCATACATTCGTTCCCCGCGCAACGTCACCTTGCAGCCAATGGCCACACCTTCTCGAAGCCGAAATCCGGCAACCGATTTACGGGCCCTACATAACTGAGGCTTTTGCCCGGTAAGCTCGCTCATGGCTGACACCGCATCTTCCAAATGCTTTTTATCTGAGACTGCGCTCCCAAGGCCCATGCTTACAACAATTTTCTCAAGCCGTGGCAGTGACAAACGATTCTTCCGCTCCAACTGCTCTGACAGCTTGGGAAGTATTTCCGTTTCGTATTGTTCTTTAAGACGGGCCACCATGATAACAACCTTCAAACTATTCTATTTACTGTTTACTAACTTACGCCAAACGCATCTTGGAGGAATGTCGCGGATAACCGTCGCCTATTCCAAAATCATCACTCGCGGCAATCGTCCAAGTGCGGCTTGGCTTGACCAAACAAGACGGGCCACCATGATAACAACCTTCAAACTATTCTATTTACTGTTTACTAACTTACGCCAAACGCATCTCTGGCTATTTTCCAACCTTTGCGTATGCTGCATGAGCGGGCGAAATTTCCCCCGCACTGCTTCCGCACTTCTTGCAAAACCGCTCCTTAGCCCCATCTTTCAGATAACGAACTCCCAAACGAGACTTCGCATCGCACGACTGACAAATTGCCATGACGTTCGAAATATTCACTGGCATTTCTTTACTCAGACGGCCGCCCTGCGGGTGCTTCTGACTACGCCTTACATGCTTGTAAACACGGTTTACATTTTCCACTAGTACTTTTCCCTTGACTCGATCGACCTGTATCACGCGACTGCGCGTACCCCGATCAGCCCCGGTTATCACTTCAACAGTATCGCCTGTGTGAATCAGCATTGGTCTTCCACCACCTTGTACCTGCATGCCCACATGACTCAAAGTCATGTCAAAATTATCTACTTAGGTCGACTTTCGCAAAAAATGCCGCCACTACCGCCACTAACCTCGGGCATTACCATTTTGCCGCGAGCATCAAACCACTTCATTGGCGAGGCTGACAATTTTCATGAACTTTCGCTCGCGAAGCTCTCGTGCAACAGCGCCAAATATACGAGTTCCGCGTGGATTGTTGTCCTTATCAATTAACACCACGGCATTGGTATCAAACCGGACATAGCTTCCGTCTGTGCGACGAGTTGGCGACCTGGTTCTCACGATCACACCTCGTACCACAGTCTTCTTCTTGATGTCACTGCCTGGTATCACACTCTTGACGCTACAAACAATAACATCGCCCACACGGGCAAACCGACGACGACTGCCACCAAGCACCTTGATACACATGACGACCTTAGCGCCCGTATTGTCTGCTACGGCTAGTCGTGATTGCATTTGTATCATCGCAAGTCCCTTTTCTACCTCATTTAAACTACGACTAATTACTCAAATGAACTCTAAATACAGGTTTATTCTTGTGCTTGCTTGGCTGCAGCACGCATGGCGCCAATATCTACTTGCTTGCTACGCGCAACTATCCTCACCAAATCCCAACGCTTAGTTTTCGAGCGTGGAGGGCACTCTATAATTTCAACTGTATCGCCAGCATTCGACTCGTTCTCTTCGTCATGGACATGACAAACTGTCCGTCCTCGCATGTATTTTCCGTATTTCGGATGCTTTACAAGGCGATCGATTTCAACTCGACGCGACTTGTCCATTTTGTCGCCTGTCACGACACCTATTAGTTGTTTTTTTGGCATAGTCGTCTCATATTGTTAGTTTGGCACCAGCGCCTCCGGCCTTCGCAACCTATAAGGCTACTGCCTCCCAAGACATGTGCCCCTTAAAGCTTCGAATCACTAAAGCTTCGAATCAGCAGACACCCCTGCCTTACTTCTCTCAGTTTGTATAGTTTTAACTCTAGCAATCAACCGCCGCTGACGCTTTAATTCGCTAGGCGCATCGAGGCGATCTGTCTGAGCTTGAATGCGCAAGTGGAAAAACTTTTCAGCCGCTTCCTTGAGCGTGAGCTCCAATTGCTCATCGCTCATGTCACGCAAACCGCCGGCACTGTTTTCGCTGTCTTTACCCATCTGTCAGTCACCCACCAAAAGCCACATCGAATTCACAAAAAGCGATCATCAACTTACGTACTTCGCCAAAATCACCTCCGCCTTGCCATTCGCACCTTCACTGGCATTTTATGTGCAAGACGAGCAAAACAGACTTTAGCAGCCTGTTCAGACACGCCACCAATCTCGTACAGAATCGTACCTGGCCTTACCGTAGCAGCCCAATAGTCCGGCTCCCCCTTACCTTTGCCCATCCGTGTTTCCAACGGAATGGAGGTAATGGATTTGTGTGGAAAAATACGTATGTAGAGTTTCCCCTCACCACGTATATACTGTTGCGCAGCAATTCGCCCTGCTTCGATCGTAGCGGCACTTATCCACCCACCCTCCATGGACTGCAATCCGAATTCGCCAAAAACGACTCGGTTGCCACGGGTAGCATTACCTCTTATACGACCTCTTTGGCTTTTTCTGTGCTTGACCCTCTTGGGCATCAGCGCCATCGGACTCGTCCTCGTACATACCTTGATTTACCCAAACCTGGACGCCAATATGACCCTGGGCCGTCTTGGCTTCCACAAAACCGTAATCGATTTTAGCTCTTAATGTACTGAGCGGAATCGAACCGGTTATCTGCTTTTCTCGACGGGCCATTTCAGCACCGCCCAGGCGACCGGCCATCTGGATTTTTATCCCTTTGGCTCCAGCCTCCATCGTCTGCTCCATCGCTCTTTTCATTGTGCGACGAAAACCCGCGCGTTTTACCAACTGCTCAGCAATATCTTCAGCAACCAACTGAGCCTGCAATTCAGGGCGGGACACCTCCTCAATCTTTATGTTAATTCGCCTGCCTACAAGCCCTTGCAACTCATCTTGAAGCTGCTCCACTTCCTGACCCTTACGGCCAATAATGACGCCAGGCCTGGCGGCAAACAAAATAACCTTCACTTCATCCCGAGTTCGCTCAATCTCCACCTTGGGAATGCCGGCGAACTTATACTTCTTATGTACGTAGTCACGGATTTTCTTGTCTTCGATCAGCAGATCAGCAAACTCCCGCTTGGAAGCATACCAACGGCTCTTCCAGCCGAGCATGATGCCCGTTCGGAACCCGATCGGATTGACTTTTTGACCCATTTTGGTTTTCCCAAATATTTAAACTTCGCCCGAAGAACCCCATGCCTTCGAACTCTAATCACCTCTGCAAGTACTATACTTCGTCAAACAAATCTTTTCGGCCCTCCGGGTACCGCAAAGTGCATACCCAACAACCGACTCTACCTAATCACCCGAAAAGTTTGGCCTGACCAGACAACAATTACTCAATTGATATATGAATATGAGCAAAGCGCTTCTTGATTACATGCGCCATGCCGCGTGCCCTTGGCCTCACCCGCTTAAACATGGGCCCACCATCAACACGTGCATCGGTTACACGCAAACCACTCAAATTTGCAGCCCTCAAGTCCTCTGCGTTACCCAGGGCACTTTTAAGGACCTTTTCCAACATGCGAGCCCCCCGCTGAGGCTGAAAACGCAAGATGGCCAACGCATCATCAACCCGCTTGCCGCGTATTAAATCCGCGATAGGACGTACCTTAGTAGCACTAATTCGCGCGTGTCGATGGACAGCCGTGTAAGCCATGATTAAGTAATCTCCTACCGTTTACTCTTACCGCCATGCCCGCGAAAATTACGAGTCGGCGAAAACTCCCCTAATTTGTGACCAACCATATCTTCCGTAATATACACCTTGAGATGCGACTTGCCGTTGTGGACCATGAACGTATGCCCCACAAACTCAGGAACTATTGTGCAGGCCCGAGCCCACGTAGTGATCGGCTCTTTAATCCCCACCTCCTCCTGTTTCTCGACTTTGAGATACAGCTTCGGATCGACATAAGGACCCTTCTTAAGTGATCGTCCCATAACAGCAAACTTTCATAATTTATTATTTGAGTTTCAACTGACCGTAGCGTTTGCTTCGACGGCGACGAACAATAGCCTTATTCGAAGCTTTTCGTCGCAGACGGGTTCCTCCACCCTTGGCACTCTTCCCCTCAGGACTAACCGGATGCCGTCCACCCTTCGTGCGACCTTCACCACCACCGTGAGGATGGTCCACCGGGTTCATTGCGGTACCACGCACATGAGGCCGACGCCCCATCCAGCGTTTGCGACCCGCCTTACCAAGCACAATTCCCATATGGTCAGAATTGCCGGTAGACCCGATCGTAGCCCGACAATCTGAGGGGATACGACGTATCTCACCACTGGGCAATGAAATCTGAGCCCAGCCTGCTTCACGCGCCATTAATGTAGCACTGGTGCCAGCACTGCGGCACAGAACACCACCACGTCCCGCCTGCAATTCAACATTGTGAATCGCAGTACCTAGAGGCATTTTACTCAATGGCAAGCAATTTCCGACAGCAGCAGGAGCATCAGGCCCACTCATCACTGAGTCACCCGCCTTTAGTCCGGCCGGAGCCACGATGTACCTTTTTTCTCCATCAATATAGTGAAGCAACGCAATGCGAGCCGTCCTATTGGGATCGTACTGAATGGAGTCTACCTTTGCAGCAACACCATCCTTATTTCGCCTGAAATCAATAAGACGGTAACGCCGCTTATGACCACCACCACGATGACGGGCAGTTATTTTACCCTGATTATTGCGACCTCCGGTCTTAACGACAGGACGCAACAAACTCTTCTCAGGCACAGTCCCCGGAGTCAGCTCCGCAAAATCGCTGACCGTAGCTCCTCGCCGGCTAGGAGTCGTCGGTTTGTATTTTTTGATTCCCATATCATCAACCAACTATTATTGGAATTTCGTTCTACTTTAGCTTGACCAAACTCACCCGCGTCAAACAAATATTTTCGGCCCCCGAGTACCGCAAAGCGTGAACCCAGAAAACCAACTCTCGTCCCACCCGAAAAGTTTGGCTTGACCAAATATCAGAAGAAATCAATTCTATGCTCTGCATCAAGCGTAACAATCGCCTTTTTCCAATCCTTGGTATAACCAAATCGCATCTTCGTTCTACGTGGCTTACCTTTGCGATTCTGCGTGTGTACTTTCAAAACCTTTACTTCAAACAACTCCTCCACCGCCAACCGCACATCCAACTTTGTCGCCATACGGTTCACCTCAAAAGCGTACGCATTGTTCCGAGTCGCTCGGTGCATTCCCTTTTCTGTGACAAGCGGCTTGACAATGATATGATGCGGCTCGAGCTTTGTTCCACTTTTGAGAGGTATGTGTCTTGGCATGCTTGATAACCCTTCCCACTTCCGACCTGAAACCATGGCCACGGAACACCAACTCAATCCGCCAGCCTAAAAACTCCCACTCACACACTCTTCCCAAAAACTTACCCACCCAGAAACCTACTCGGCAGAACCCTTCCCGCCAGCCCGCTCCTTAAGCAAATCAAGCGACTCAGGAGTCATCAACAACCGACGGGACGACAATACACTCAATGCATTCAATTCTGCTGCCGGCGAGACCGACACACTCTTTATATTTCTGGCACTCTTGTAGACATTCGGACTATAGCCGGCGGTAGAGATTAACATCGAATCGCCACCGCATCCCAACGCGCCAAGGATGGCCGCTATTTCACGGGTCTTCGGCTCACCAAACTCCAACTTATCGATCACCAGCAATTCACCATCACGAATCTTCGACGCCACCGCCATCCGAGTAGCCAACTGCAGCGCTTTACGCGGCAGCGAGTACGAGTAATCCCGATTTCGCACCGCATGAATGTGTCCACCAGCACGCCGATTTCCAGCACGACGCGAACCCGCTCGCGCGTTTCCTGTACCTTTTTGCCGATACAGCTTTTTCGTTGTGCCCGAAACTTCCGCGCGAGTCTTAGTTTTATGCGAACCCTGCCTCAGATTCGACTGATACATTACCACTGCATCGTGCAGCAACTGCCTGTTAATGCGAGGCGCTAAATCAGTTGGCTCTATCGTATAGGTACCAACCTTTTTCCCCTTGGCATCATGTACGGTTAATTTTGGCATGACCCATCCAACACACTATATAAGACCCAAATGACTCGAGCGAGCAAAAACACCATTACTTGCCGCACAACACACTACAGTTTATTTGCCCTACAGTTTATTTGTCTGCCGAACAACAACAAAACCACCGTTGGGGCCAGGAACCGCCCCACGAATGAGCATCAAGCCCTTCTCAATATCAACCCGAACTATCTTCTGATTACGAACCGTCACCTGCTTGGAACCATATTGACCAGGCATTCTCACACCCTTAAACAGACGACTAGGATAAGCACTGCAACCCGTACCGCCCATGTGACGATGACATTTTTTCACACCGTGGGTAGCACGCTGCCCAGCAAAATTGTGCCGCTTCATGGCACCAGAGAAGCCGCGACCTTTACTTGTCGCCACCACATCGACACTAGACACGCCCTCAAAGACGCCCACATCCAGACGAGAGCCGACACTCAAATCGCCAGCAGAACCACGAAATTCACGAACAAATCGCTTCGGTTCACAGTTGGCCCGCTCCGACGGCTCAACACCACCCGCAGCCCGTCTCCTGGAGCGTCCACTATCCAGTCTGGCAACCTGACCTCGCTGAGAGCGACTAGCCAGCCTTCGAGGTTTATCCAAATAACCTACCTGCACGGCCTCATAGCCATCGCGATCAGAAGTTCGCACCTGCAAGACATCGCACGGTCCAGCCTCAAGTACCGTGACCGGCACAACCTGCCCACTGTCATCGTAGACCTGAGTCATCCCGACCTTGCGACCCAAAATGCCTACAATCTTGCTATTGTCTGCCATCGCTCTTTCCAAAGACATGCCGTTATGCGGGAGACTCAGGGCTACCCTGGCTTACCCACACAACTTCCATTTCATAAAAATACGCATACCCGTATACAAAAATGTAAACCCAACTGCGGCAATCCTACGAGTGCGGCTTGGCCAGATACAATCCGCCAAACGCATCTTGTTGGCTTGCCGCCAACAACTCTCCAACTCCACCCAGCCAACCGCGGCATTCCAACAAGTGCGGCTTAGCCAGACACCAGCCAGACCTCACCCGGTCGTTGCCTTAATTTTAATATCCACACCAGCTGGCAAACTTATCTTATTCAAAGCCTCGATCGTCTTAGCCGTGGCCTGCACAATATCTATCAACCGCTTGTGAGTCCGAATCTCGAACTGCTGGCGAGCCTTTTTATTGACATGCGGCCCCGAAAGGACCGTATACCGCTCAATACGAGTCGGCAAAGGAATCGGACCATGGACGACAGAATTCGTTCGCTTGGCCGTATCGACAATATCTGCCGCACTTTGATCCAAAATCGAATGGTCGTAAGCCTCCATACGAATGCGTATCACCTCTTGAGACGCTGCCACGCTACACAACCCCCTCTCACCAAAACACCGTACAAGCAGAAGCCAGCCCTTCCCATCCGCAACACATCACCGAGGGAAAGACACTCTGACTACCTACTGAAAGGCTAATTTGGTCTTGGAATCAAAGTTTCAAAGATCATAACAAACCACCTCAAAGGATGGCGAACCGCAGATTTTACGGCCATCGGCCACAAGTGTCAACGGCCCAAAGCCTAATTCTTATAAGTTTATTTTTACTTTCCGCATGCTGTGCATTTCACTCCCCACCCCCCTACTGAAACCTCGCCATCACCTCGGGTGGTGCAACCCCATAGGAGCTTGGCTCCATGGAACTACTTGCTCGCCCCTGGCTTAGAGAACGCATTGCACTGGAATACCCAAACAGCTCAGCTAGAGGGGCTTCGGCGTGTAATACCGTAGTATTGCCGCGTACCTCCTGCCGGTGAATGATTGCACGACGCTGCTGCAAATCACTCACCAATTCTCCCAGATAATCGGCAGGCGTATTTATCTGCAATCGCATGATGGGTTCCAAGATCACCGACCCAGCTTCCCGGAGACCTTGGTCGAAGGCCTGAGCGGTGGCCATACGAAACGCAATTTCCGAAGAATCCGTTTCATGCACTTCTCCACTCAGGAGCGTTGCCTTGATACGCATCAGCGGAAATCCGTACACGCCCCCTCCCTGGCCTGCATTCTCCAGCTCCTCCAATACCACCTCCAGCAGCTCACCAGGCAGACTACCTTCTTCGTCAAAGCGAATAGCATTGGCAACCCCAACCCCCCCTGATTCGCTTTCCCACGGCTCCAATTTCAACTTCACCTTAGCGGTATGCTGCACTCCCCCCAACAGTCGATTGCATTCACCGGTAATCTCCACGGTATTACGAATCGTTTCACGGTAGCTGACCCGTGGATGGTGGACTTTGACGCTCAACTTGAAGTCTCGCTGCAATCGGTGCTGAATGACTTCAAGATGCAATTCACCCATGCCACTAATTAAAGTTTGTCCCGTCTCTTCGCTTTCACTCGTGGTAAAAGTAGGATCCTGCTTGCGAAGCATATCGAGTGCCTCAGCTAACTTTTTCTTCTCTGCAGAATTCTCCGACTCAATGGCCATCGAAATAACTGTTTCTGGGAACTCAATCGACTCCAACAAGATTGGCTGTCGCGTATCACAAAGCGTATCGCCAGTGACCGACTCACGCAGCCCAATGACTCCAACAATATCACCAGCTTGGGCTACGTCTAACTGTACATCTTTCTTTGTGGCATGTATTCGCCACAATTGGGCTACATTTTCTTTCTTGCACTTGCCTGCATTGAGCGCTCGGCTGTTGGGTTTGAGCGTCCCGGAATAAATTCGTACCCAATACAAGTCGCCCGTCTTGTACGGAAGTATCTTGAACACCAAGCCACAAAACGGCTCTGCCGGATCAGACTTGCGCATCTCGATCGCTTGGGCGCTGGAAACTCCACTTTTGTTGCTGGATTTACTTCCTGATTTTTTCGCCCCCTTTCCCTTCCCCCCCGCACCAGTCGGGGCAACGCCTTGCACAGGTGGCCGATCGAGTGGATTTGGCAAATAGGCGGTGATGGCATCCAACAGTGGCTGAATGCCAACACCGTGCAACGCCGAACCACACAGGACTGGCTGGATTTGCTGATGGACCGTCGCATCCCGAACAACACGATGGATTAATGCTTCAGGAATAGGCTGCTCAGTAAGCGCCAGTTCCATCAATTCATTGCTAAAGTCGTACAGCTCTTCCAACAACTTCTCCCGCCAACTATCTGCTTCGTCAACAAGCTGATCGGGAATTGGCTGAACGACGACCTCACGCCCCTGCTTACCCTCGGGAAACGTAAGCATCTTCCTCGAAATCAGGTCAATAACCGCTTGAAATGGGTTTTTAACGTGAGTCGGGCCTTGGCCCACTGGAATCTGAAGAGGAACCGGCCGAGCCTCCAACCGTTTGGCTATTTCGTCTAATACGTTCGCGAAATCTGCTCCTTCTCGATCCATTTTATTGATTAAGACCAAACGGGGCACATGGTATTTGTCTGCCTGACGCCATACCGTCTCGCTTTGTGATTCAACCCCTTCACGAGCACTGAATACTATTACCGCACCGTCCAACACGCGCAGACTGCGTTCTACCTCAGCCGTAAAATCAACATGCCCGGGAGTGTCGATCAGGTTAACTTCTGTCTCGTTCCATGAAAACTGGACGCAAGCCGAGTAAATCGTAATCCCCCGCTCTTCCTCTTCGACATCGTCATCGGTGGTAGTCGTTCCCTTATCTACCTCACCAGCCCGGTGCTTTGAGCGACTGACGTACAACATCCGCTCAGTGACAGTCGTCTTGCCAGCATCGATATGGGCAATGATACCCAGATTGCGAATATTTTTGAGTTGAGTGGCCATGGGCTTGGGGTTTTTCAGTGCTTTTAATAGAAAACTCGACATCGCCAACCGGAACTAAAACGCGTACTTTCCTGATGAAGGGGCGAGATCAATTTTCCACCGTGTGCACAAAAAGGGCTAGTGCTTTGTCAAACTTATCCTTTTGGGTTGACGCACAAATAAATCTTTGCTCTGTCAGTACTTATGGCTGCGGCTACCCCAAAAGTAAGGCTCGACCAGACACTGCGCGCACAAAAAAGCCAGGGGCTCGCGACGAGGGAGCTTCAAACACCCTCCTCCCCAACCTCTAGCCCATTTACCAGCCACCACCCTGTTACCAACCAAAGTGGGCAAATGCCTTATTTGCATCGGCCATGCGGTGCACATTTTCGCGACGCGTCATGGCAGTTCCCTCGCGATTGAAGGCAGCCACCAACTCATCCGCAAGCTTTATTTTGGTTGGACGCCCTTTTTTATCTCGCACCGCCTGCAATAACCAGCGTATTGCCAACGATTGCTGGCGACTTCGGTTTACCTGCATCGGCACTTGATAGGCCGCACCACCAACCCGCTTGGAACGAACTTCAATGTTCGGTTTCACATTTTCAATTGCCTGCGTGAACACATCGATCGGTTCCTGATCGGCAATCCGCTCACGTACAATCTTCAGCGCCTCATAGAATATCTGCTGAGCTATACTTTTCTTACCATCACACATCAGACAATTTATGAACTTGCTCGCCAAAAGCGATCCATAAACAGGATCTGGCTTGAGTTGCTTGCGGCTAGCGGTTATTCGACCCATGATAGTATTGACTGTTATAGTGTGATACGTAATTAAGTAGCGATTCTACGCACTCGATATTTTACAGATTAAATGGCTATTGCCCCGAAGATTCTCTTAAGAGCCCGATGACACCTTTTAAGGGTCCGAAGACACTTTGAAGGGTTTGAAGACTCTCTTAGGATTTTTTAGCCCCATAACGGCTTCGCGACTGCTTACGACCTTCGACTCCCAGAGCATCGAGTGCGCCACGTACGACCTGATATCGTACACCAGGTAAATCCCGTACACGGCCACCACGCACCAGAACGATACTGTGCTCCTGCAAAGTATGCCCCTCACCTGGAATGTAAACGGTTACTTCCTTACCATTGGACAAACGCACTCTGGTAATCTTTCGCAGTGCAGAGTTGGGCTTTTTGGGTGTCATGGTGCGAACTTGCAAGCACACACCCCGTTTTTGCGGACAGCGATCGAGCACAGGTGCTTTGCTAAATTTCCGCTTGGCCTTGCGGTTTTTGCGTACTAACTGGTTAATGGTGGGCATCGCCCCCCCCTGCTTTCATATCAAAATGTAATGTGAACCACTCAATTTATCGCTTTAAGACAACATGTCAACCACCTACTGATCTCGCGGCATCTCCATCTCGCTGCCAGGAGTCGACGTGTCCAGTTCCGCACTCTCCTGATTTGAAGAGTTGGGCTCCGAAGAGATCGAATCGCCACCTATCCCAGGTATCTGACCTGGGGCTACGTCCCCAGAAGTAGCCGGTTCATCTGCCGTTGAACCCGCAGAAGGCAGTTCATCTTGCACTTCACCCAACAATGCATCCAAACCACTAGGCAACCCGCTGAGCGGGGCAACCGGAGAACTTTCTTCACCATTCGCTTCTACTACTCCGCCAGACTTCTCGTGTAAGGCAGATTCCAATAGAGGGAATGAACGCTCCAGAACGCTCTCTTTCTCGGCTGCCAATTCTTCCAATGCTTCTGGATGAATTCGCACCTCAGCTTCCTGAGTCGTATGGAATCCGGTACCAGCAGGAATCAAGTGCCCCAGAATTACATTTTCTTTGAGTCCAACCAGTCTATCGGTTCGCCCTCCCAAAGCAGCCTCGGTGAGCACCTTGGTCGTTTCCTGAAAACTGGCAGCCGATATGAAACTGGAACTCTGCACGGACGCTTTGGTGATTCCCAACAACTGAGTGCTGGCTGTGGCTTTCTTCGGTTTGGTGCCTTTGGCGAGCTCTCCACCCAAGGCTTCGATTTGAGCATTGGCTTGTTCCAGAACGTCTTTAGGAACAATCGCGGCCAAGGCAAACTCACTGTCTCCCTGCTCGGCAATTTTCAAGCAATTCGCCACCATCTCATTGGCCTTGCGGAAATCAGTCTTGTCCAAAATGCTGCCAGGCAGCAAATCTGTGTCGCCAGGCGATTCAATCTGAACTTTACGAAGCATCTGAGAGACGATGATTTCAATGTGCTTGTCATTGATTTCCACTCGCTGGCTGCGATAGACGTTTTGGATTTCACGAGTAAGGTATTGCTGCACCGCCTCTTCGCCCGAAATCCGTAGAATGTCGTGTGGCACCAGCGGACCGTCAACCAACGAGTCTCCTGCACGCACAACATCACCCGAGTGCACACGGAGATGCTTGTTATGAGCCACCAAATGTTCGCGCTCGATACCCGATTCACTCCGAACCATAATCGCCCGCTTACCACGTTTCTTCTCGCTTAAAAGCTCGACCTCGCCATCAATCTCTGCGATCACCGATGGATCTTTCGGTTTACGTGCTTCGAAAATTTCCGTAACTCGCGGCAAGCCCCCGGTGATGTCCTGGGTGCCGGATGCTTCACGCGGCGTCTTGGCAAGCAGCGTCCCTGGCGGGATAATATCCCCTGCCTTCACCTCCATGTGAGCCCGCTCTGGCATGTAATAAAAATCCAGGATTTGGCCCGTCTTGGCATCTTCGACCACCACTTGCGGATGCATGTCGCCTTTGTGCTCCATAATGACGTACCGGATGTGGCCACTGGGCTCCTTCTCAGCCCGCATGGTTTCACCTTCGACCAGATCCTCATAACGGACTTTTCCACCCGTTTCAGACAGAATCGGGATACTGTGCGGATCCCATTCGCACAATACCGTGCCCGCTTTAACCTGCTGATTTTCCTTGACCTTAAGAACTGCCCCTGTGGGCACTTCGTATTTTTCTATCTCACGGCCCTTTTCATCAACCAGGACGACCTCACCATTGCGGGCCAGCGCAATCTGATGCCCTTCAGCATTGGTCACCACCTTGAGCTTGGCGAACTTAATGATACCTGCCTTTTTGGACCTACTATCACTCTCCTCGATATCATGCTGTCCCACACCACCAATATGAAACGTACGCATGGTAAGCTGAGTTCCTGGCTCACCAATACTCTGGGCAGCAATAATTCCGACTGCCATCCCTTCTTCGACCATCGTTCCGGTTGACAAATCCATGCCATAACAGTGACGGCAAATGCCTAAATTGGCCGAGCAGGTCATCGGACTGCGAACTTGGATTTTTTCCAAGCCCAATTCTTCAATTTTACGAGCTATGTCCGCGGTAATCATTTCATTTTCCGCGACAATTATCTCATCGGTAATCGGATTGACAATATTCGCGCGGCTTACCCGACCACGGATAGAATCAGCCAAACTCACCTCGACTTTTTCGCCCCGATAGATAATGCCCTTGGTGATACCTTGAGTGGTACCACAGTCGTCTCTTGTGACAACAACATTCTGAGCCACATCCGCCAGTTTACGTGTCAAGTAACCACTATCGGCCGTCTTCAAGGCTGTATCCGCCAAACCTTTTCGAGCACCATGGGTCGAACTGAAATATTCCAGTACGGTTAGGCCTTCACGGAAGTTGGCCTTGATCGGAGTTTCGATGATTTCTCCAGACGGCTTCGCCATCAAGCCACGCATGCCTCCCAACTGACGCATCTGCTCAACACCACCACGTGCGCCGGAATGAGCCATTAAGTAGATCGGATTGACATAGCCATCTTTACGGTAATCGCTCTCCAGACCGGCCATCATCTCAACGGTAATTTGCTCACGAGCATGGGTCCAAGTGTCCAGGACCTGGTTGTATCGCTCCACTTCCGTAATCACGCCACGCTGATATAGCTTATTGAATTTCTGCACCGATTTTTCTGCATCGGATATAATTGTCGTTTTGGCATCCGGAGTGATCAGGTCATCAGTGCCGAATGAAAGTCCGCTCAGCGTACTTTGCTTGAAACCTATTTGGTTCATATCATCCAGCAAATCAATGGTCGCACGTCGACCAACCATCTCGTAACTGTCTGAAATGACTCGAGCCAACTCGCTGGAACGCAATGATGTATTATAAAAAGGCATGCCTTCAGGTAGCACCAAGTTAAACAGCACGCGACCCACGGTGGTGTCAACCAACTTGCCAAAACCACCCTCTGTTTCTATGTCGTCTTTGAGGCGACGATTCGCGGGCAAACGCACTTTGACTCTGGCATGAGTCCCTACCTTCCCTGCGGCATAGGCTGTATCCACCTCTTGCAGTGAGCTGAATTTCATGCCATCGCCTCGCACCTCCGGCACATTCATAGTCAAGTAATAACATCCCATCACCACATCCTGCGAAGGACTGATAATCGGAGCTCCATTACTGGGGCTAAAGATGTTATGTGTACTCATCATCAAAGTATGTGCTTCCACTTGCGCCTCAATGGAGAGCGGCAAGTGCACCGCCATCTGATCGCCATCGAAGTCCGCATTAAAGCCTTTGCAAACCAACGGATGAAGCTGGATCGCATTTCCTTCGACCAAAATCGGCTCAAATGCCTGGATACCCATGCGGTGGAGGGTAGGAGCACGATTCAACAACACCGGATGATTGCAGATCACCTCTTCGAGAATATCCCAAACTTCTTCATCCTTGCGCTCCAACATTTTCTTAGCGCTTTTGATCGTATCTGCATGCCCCAATTCCTTCAGCCGTCGAATAATGAACGGTTGATAGAGTTCTAAAGCAATCTTTTTGGGCAATCCACACTGATGCAGTCTAAGACGCGGACCAACAACGATCACACTACGTGCCGAGTAATCCACACGTTTCCCAAGCAAATTCTCCCGGAACCGCCCCTGCTTCCCCTTAATCATGTCGGTCAACGACTTGAGTGGGCGATTGCTCGATCCAAGTACGGGCCGCTTACATCGATTGTTGTCAAAAAGCGCGTCGACCGATTGCTGGAGCATCCGCTTTTCGTTGCGGATGATTACTTCGGGCGCATTCAGGTCGACCAGCTTTTTCAATCGATTGTTTCGATTGATAATACGACGGTAGAGATCATTAAGATCGCTGGTGGCAAAGTTGCCACTGTCGAGCAACACCAAAGGACGCAGGTCCGGTGGAATGACTGGAATGACATCCAGCACAATCCACTCGGGCTTATTATCGGAATCACGAATAGACTCAACCGTCTTCAACCGGTTAACTAAATCCTTCGCTTTCTGCTTGGATCCTGTCTCTCGTAGCTCCTGCCTTAACTCATCGGACAACTGTACTAAATCGAGACCTTGCAGCAATTTACAAATTGCATCTGCACCCATGTCGGCAACAAAAGTATCACCAAACTGCTCGCGTGCCTGTCGATATTCCTCCTCAGTGAGCAGCTGCTTCGCCTTCAATGTGGTCTCACCCGGATCAACAACCACATAGTCCTGAAAATAGATTACTTTCTCGAGACTGGTGGTTTTCATCGCCAGAAGACTTCCCAAACGACTTGGCATCGCCTTGAAAAACCAAATGTGGACGATGGGTGCGGCCAACTCGATATGCCCCATGCGCTTACGACGTACTCGACTATGTGTAACTTTTACTCCACAGCGATCGCAGATCATGCCCTTGTACTTCATTCCGCGATACTTACCGCATGAACACTCCCAGTCCTTTTCCGGGCCAAAAATGCGCTCGCAGAACAAGCCGTCCTTTTCCGGACGGTAGGTGCGGTAGTTGATCGTTTCGGGCTTTTTTACCTCGCCAAAAGACCAACTTCGAATATCATGCGGCCGGGCCAAGCTAATTTTCACCGAACCATAATCATTGATACGATCGTAATTGGCACCTTCCAGAATACTCATCTGAGACTCCTTCGTCCGCCGCCCGGTCGGGGCGGCAAGGCAAATAGGTAAGGGGGTAGGGTCTTGAGCAGGCATGTCGCTTCTTCTGCCAAACTCACTTCCGCTTTCCACTTTTTATTAAAGATGACGCTTTTCCAACTGCATATTCAAGCCAAGCCCACGAATTTCATTGGTAAGCACATCAAAACTGGCTGGTGTTCCAGCCTGCAAGGTATTTTCGCCCTTGACCATCGACTCATAAATTTTTGTGCGGCCTTCTACGTCGTCACTCTTCACAGTGAGCAATTCCTGCAGAATATATGCGGCACCGTAAGCCTCCAGCGCCCACACTTCCATTTCTCCAAAACGCTGACCACCAAAACGGGCCTTGCCTCCCAGTGGCTGTTGCGTAATCAAAGAATAGGGCCCCGTACTGCGAGCATGCACTTTGTCATCGACAAGATGATGAAGCTTGAGCATGTAGATGTACCCAACCGTCGTCTCCTGCTCAAATTGTTCACCGGTACGTCCATCGAGCAACTTGGTTTTACCATGACGAGGCAAGCCGGCCTCTTCCAGAGCATCGTTAATCTCTTTCTCTGTAGCTCCATTGAACACGGGCGTCCTGGCAGCAAATCCCAATTTTGCGCCAGCCCAACCCAAGTGGGTTTCTAAAATCTGGCCCACGTTCATACGACTTGGAACGCCCAGCGGATTGAGCATTATTTGAATAGGTGTACCATCCTCAAGAAATGGCATGTCTTCGACTGGCAAAATTTTGGATATTACCCCTTTATTGCCATGACGGCCGGCCATTTTGTCACCCACGGAAATAACCCGCTTGGTTGCAATGTACACCTTTACCATTTGCAACACACCACTACGGAGTTCGTCACCACGTTTCATCGAATTCAGCTTGCGGTCACGAGTATCAAGAGCTACTTCTACCGCCGGCCACAGCATGCCGTAAACCTTTTCGACCTCTTTCTTCCGCTGTGGGCTGCGAATTTCAAGTGCGTCCAGCTTGAAAACACGGGCCTGCTCAGCCACAAAAGGGGATTCCTGATTATGCACTAACTCATTGCCGTCTTCGTCAGTCAACTTGCGTTGCAGGATTTCTTCGATCCCCGTAATCAGTTCGGTAAATACCTCAGCTATTTGCTCCCTACATGAGGCTTCCGCATCCTTAAGAGAATTTTCAAACAACTTACGCTCATCTTCTCCAAGGCTCATGCGTCGCGAAAATTTCTGGGTGTCGATGACGATCCCTTCAATCCCTGAGGAGACTTCTAGCGAGTCGTTTTTCACGTCCTCGCCTGCCCGGCCAAAAATGGCATGGAGCAACTTTTCTTCTGGAGTCAACTCGGTTTTCGACTTGGGTGAAACTTTGCCCACCAGAATATCACCTGGTTTGACGTAAGTACCAACCGCAACGATCCCTCGTTCATCAAGGTTTCTCAGTGCTTTTTCACTCACGTTGGGAATATCACGAGTAAATTCTTCTCGGCCCAACTTTGTCTCACGAATTTCCACATCAAACTCTTCGATATGGATGGACGTGTAGGTGTCGCTCTTAACCAATTCCTCGCTGATGATAATGGCGTCTTCAAAGTTGTAACCTTCGTAGGACATGAAGGCGACCAACACGTTACGTCCCAAGGCCAACTCACCCAAATAGGTCGCCGCCCCATCAGCGATTATGTCGCCTTTTTCGACCTTATCACCAATGCGTACGATTGGCTTTTGGTTTTGGCATGTTCGCTCATTGAGGCCAACATATTTTCGCAGTTGGTGAGTTTCCGGACCAATCTCAATTCGCTGGGCATCGACATAAGTTACTGTCCCCTTGTGACCGGCTCGGATCAGCATGCCAGAATGTTGAGCGACATCCTTTTCCAATCCTGTACCTACAATAGGCGGATCGGCAATTAGTAGAGGCACAGCCTGACGCTGCATATTGGAACCCATCAAAGCCCGGTTAGCATCGTCGTGCTCCAAAAATGGGATCAAACCGGCCGATACGCCTATCATCTGACTCGGCGAGACATCGATGTATTCCAATTTTTCCGCCGGCACCGTCACGAAATCGGATCGATGACGAGCTACAACTGTTTTTGCCAAGATGTGATTGTTCTTGATTTTCTCATCCGCAGAGGCAACAAAGGCCTCCGACTCCTGATCGGCACGCAACCAGACTACCTCGTCGGTGAGACGACCCTCTTCAAGCTTGCAATAGGGCGTCACAAGAAAGCCATAATCATCAACCGTGGCATACATGGCCAAGCTGGATATCAGGCCGATGTTCGTACCTTCAGGCGTTTCAATCGGACAAATTCGTCCATAGTGAGAAATATGGACATCTCGCACTTCAAAACCGGCCCGCTTACGATTGAGCCCACCAGGGCCAAGTGCGGACAGGCGTCGTTCGTGCGTCAACATGGAAAGCGGATTTGTCTGGTCAACCACTTGAGACAACTCACCACGGCCAAAGAAGTACTCAATCGCAGCAGAGATGCTCTTAGGATTAATCAGGCTACGAGGAGTCATGTCTTCGGCATCCTTCAGACTCATGCGCTCCTGCACCGTGCGTCGAAGCTTCAGAAAGCCTTTGCGGATTTCATCGCATGCCAACTCGTCGATCGTTCGTATACGACGATTTCCTAAATGATCGATGTCGTCTACTTCAACTCCGCTATCCCCAGCCACTAGTCGCAACAAATATTCGATCGTGCTAATTAAATCCTCTGGGCGTAAAATCATTTCTTCTTCAGAAACATTCAAACCCAATTTGCGATTGATGCGAAACCGGCCAACCCTGCCCAGGCGATATCGGTTGGAATCGAAAAACTTTTCCTGGAACAAAGTTCTTGCCTTTTCCAACTGCGGTGGATTGCCTGGCCGCAAACGCTGATAAATGCGTAACAGGGCCTCTTCATGGCTTGAAGTATTGTCGTCCGCTAATGCATTGAGCAAATGAGGCGTGGGAGGCAAGGGCATGACTTCGACACTCTTGACGCCCGAGGTGCAGATAGTTTCTGCCATATTTTTTGAGATTCGTTGCCCCGACTCGATAAGGATTTCCCCGGCTCGATCTGAACCCACCGGATAAATCACATCCTCAACGGCAACTTTTCCATCGATCTTGTTGACACTCCGACCGTCGACAACTTTGAGCTTCTCCGCGCCGTAGAACGTCCTTAATATGTCTCCATCCGACCCCAAATTGGGACTCACTGCTCGAAGCAATGTCGTTGCCGAAAACTTACCACTCTGATCAATACGAACCGTAATGCTATCTTTTTTAGTCGTATTGACTTCAATCCAACTGCCACGCTCTGGAATCACACGGCAACTGTGCAATCGGCGTTCACCCGCCTCCATCTCGGAGACATAGTCGATGCCCGGACTTCGATGCAACTGACTGACGACAACCCGTTCCGCACCGTTAATAATAAATTCGCCACCACCGAGCATGACCGGGAGGTCACCCAGGTAAACCTCCTCCTCCACTGGCTGATCTTTGACCAGACGCAACCAAATACGGAATGGTCTGCCATAAGTTAACCGCAACTGGCGACATTCATCCGGTTCGTAACGGGGCTTGCCCAACTCATAGCGTAGATACTCAAGCTTGATCGTCTTATCGTAGCTTTCAATAGGAAAGATCTCGCGCAGCACACTTTCCAAACCGTCAACTTTTCGGTTTTTCGACGGCACTCCATCAACCTGAAGAAATTTCGAATAGCTTGCTGTTTGTATTTTTGTCAGGTCCGGCATGGGAAAAGTTTCCCGGCCACTACCATAGTGTCGGACTTCATGGATGGCCAAACGCCGTTGAGATGTGACTGCCATAGGGCTGAATTCTCCGTTCGCTTCAGGACGAGACCAAACAAAACACGTAACCCACCTTCGACACCTATCGTCGATTAGTTACAGCATCTAGTTACAGCATCTCTCAGGTCGAAATGATTGAAAACACTACAGAACCTTGTGCAAAGAATTATGGCGACTAACCACAGAACCAAGTACCGGCCGAACTCACACCGCCCCGTTGCCCGCATACTTTTAGGTCAGCAGGAGAATTCACAAGGAGAAACACGACACCCATGAACGCTTCACGGGCACCTGCTCAGCAAGCGCTACTTGATGGAAACTGTTGCGCCAGCATCCTCCAAATCACCCTTGACTTTTTCAGCATCTTCCTTGGAGACACCCTCCTTGACCTTACTTGGAGCCGCCTCAACCAAATCTTTGGCTTCTTTCAAGCCCAAGCCAGTGGCACTACGTACCACTTTGATCACACCTATCTTCTTCTCGCCAAAGTTTTCCAGCAGCACATCAAACTCAGTCTGCTCTTCTGCCGCAGCGCCGTCACCGCCATCAGCGGCGGCAACCATCACAGCCCCTCCACCGGACGCAGGCTCAATGCCGTGCACATCCTTGAGATAATCGCTCAGCTCTTTGGCTTCTTTCAATGAAAGTTCAACAATCTTATCACCCATTTCCTTAGTGGAATCTGAGTACTCGACAACAGCTGCATCGGTTGACATGGGTCAATCCCCTTTCTTACTTGTTTTACTTGGGCCGGCCTTGCCAACCACGATTCATCAATTGTTATACTTCGAACCTAATTCCCAAAACTTTTCAAAACGCCACGACAGCGTTTGTCGATCGCTAGCCCCGGGCCAGGCCCTTAATACTTTTCACTCGGCATCTTGCCCCTCTTGGTCTTGCTGACCAACTCCTTCCACCTGACTGGCCAAACCACCGCCAGGGCCAAGCAACTGAGCCGACAATTTTGCTCCAGGGCTCAAAATTTGGCCAGCTACAATACTCAACTGCTCCGTACGACTGGGCCATTTACTTACAGCAATGACCTCGTCAGCAGACAGCTTGGCACCATCCATGACACCCCCCTTGGGGGCAAATGGAGAAAACTTTTCGTCATCTGCCAGACGGGCAACTTCCTTTGCCAGCGTGACAATATCCTCACCGCCCCAAACCACCGCGGAGGTACCATCCAAGCCGTCAAAAGCTGTTGCTAGCGTGGTGCCCTCGGTCGCCCTGCGGGCCAGACTGTTTTTTACCACGATCAGACGAATGCCCTTATTGCGCAATTCGCGACGCAAAATAACATTCTGATTTGCCTCCATGCCTACGACATTGACAATCAACGCGTCTGCCACGTCCCCCAGCCGACCTTTTAAATCGTCGGCAATAAGATTTTTCAGATACTTGCTCATGACTATCACACCCTCAATACTTCGAAGGCGCCTTCCTCTTGTGTTACTACGACAACCCTAATTGCTTTAAAAAATCAGCTGCACCAACAAAAAATAGTTGTTCACGAAAATACCACAATCTAGCTGCGCAATTAGACAGAAACGCTTACACTAGGACTCATGGTTGCACTAATATGCACAGCCCTCAGATAGGTTCCCTTCACGGTAGCTGGCTTCATGCCAACGATCTTGTCGACGAACGCCTGTATGTTGTCCGTCAGCTTTTGTTCATTAAAACTCAATTTGCCGACAACCGCGTGAATATTACCGCCCTTGTCATTGCGAAACTCCACTTTGCCAGCCTTGTATTCAGCAACCGTCTTAACCACATCGGGAGTCACCGTTCCTGCTCGAGGAGATGGCATCAGGCCCCGAGGACCCAACACCCTTCCAAGCGGGCCAACCACTTTCATCATATCTGGTGAAGCGATACAGGCATCAAAATCAGTCCACCCACCCTGAATTCGCTTGGCCAAGTCTTCTTCTCCAACCACATCAGCCCCGGCCTCCTTCGCATCTTCCGCCATTTTTCCTTTGGCAAAGACCACAACCATTAGCTGCCTTCCAATACCATGTGGCAAAACGATCGAGCCGCGCACGATTTGATCCGCTTGAGTATGATCCACGCCCAAACGCATCGCAATCTCTACCGATTGATCAAATTTTGCACCATCAAATTTCTTAAGCACTTCAACCGCTTCAGCTAGCGGCAAAGCATCCGAGGGGCGCTTTTCCGCAAACGACTTCATTCGTTTCGTTGTTTTTGCCATAATAAAGCAACTACCTTCATCAAATGAGCCTCAGGGATCGCGACCCAAAGAACTCAATATTCTAAATAACCAGTTCCGGCCACCTCGCACCAAGCGGGGCCTGACCAGATACTCCTGTTTCGTTAAACGAGCCCCTACTTCGCCAAATGAACTTCTGCGGACAGCTGCTCACAAGGCTCAAAGCTCCACACCCAACCTCCCAGCCGCAACCCACAAATCCGGGCTTGACCAAGCCAATCTCAGCCTTCCACCAACAGCCCCATGCTACGAGCTGTACCAGCGATCATCTGCACCGCACTATCCACATCACTGGCGTTGAGATCCTCCATTTTAGTATTCGCAATCTCTTCTAGCTGAGCGAGTGTGACAGTACCTACCTTGTCACGATTCGGCACCCCTGATCCCTTGGCTATATTGGCTGCCTTTTTTAGCAACACGGCCGCTGGAGGACTCTTCGTAATGAAATCAAACGAACGATCGTTATAGACATTGACCACGACCGGAATCATCATCCCGCCCGCCTCTTTTGTGCGATCATTGAACGCCTGCACAAACTGGCCCAGATTGATACCGAACTTACCCAGCGCAGTACCAACGGGAGGAGCCGGCGTAGCTTGCCCACCAGGAATCTGAAATTTTGCTGTACCTGCTAATTGCTTTGCCATAATCGCCCTTCTCCACCCGCCTTAAACGGACTCAATTTGCCAATACTCCAGCTCGACTGGCGTACTCCGGCTGAAAATATTGATTATCACTGTCACCCGACCACTCGCTTCATCGATGCCGCTGACTTCCCCCTCAAATCCCTCAAATGTGCCTTCTTTAATCTTAACGCGATCCTCTAGCTTGAAGCGGATATCCAATTTAGGTGATTCGTCATGCTCCTCTTCATCCGTCTGAATGATTCGAGCCACCTCATGGGCTAACATGGGCGTTGGCTTACCACCAGACCCAGTAAAATCTCCAATGCCAGACGTCTCACGAACTGCAAACCAAGTATCGTCGTTGATACACATGCACACCACGATGTATCCTGGATAAAGCTTACGCTCTACGATCTTTTTCTTGCCACCCTTAAACTCGGTGACCTTTTCGGTTGGCACGATGATATCACCGAAGTAATCCTCCAACCCTTCGATGGCTATCTTTCGCCGCAAAGCCTCCGCAATGGATCGCTCCCGATTACTTTGCACTTTCAGGATATACCAATCCTTTTTACTGCTCGAATCTTCCTCGGACTCCATATCTTCTTGGACACTGGCAGCACTTGCACCCAGGACTTCCTGCCCCTCATCAGCGTCCTCACCTGACTCATCCTCATCTGGCACTTCACCTTCACCTGGATCTTCGGACAACACTGCCTCCTCATCGGGAGAGCCCGTCCCTTCGGGAGAGCCTGCCCCTTCAGATTCCACAGCAGGATCCGTTACGGACTCGCTAGAGTCCGCTGGCCCATACCCTTCCACCGCGGAGTCCATGGCCGAGTCGGGCACAATTTCATCCGCCACCTCATTGGATTCGTCGCTCACCGGAGTGCGCCTTCCTTCAAGTGAACAAAAGCCCTGACCACCTAAACCCCTTTAACTACTCAAGCACTTAAGCCCATGACATTACCCAACAGCCACTTCAGCACTACATCGTACATAAACAGAGTGGCAGCTAGAAAAAATATCACCACAATGACCACGAGAGACGCCCTAAACAATTCGCCACGACTGGGCCACGAAACCTTGTTCATTTCTGCTTCAACAGAAATCAAAAAGTCCGCAAAGCGAGGAAAGTTGACAACCCGAAAACTGACCCACAATCCGACCACAAAAACAATGAGCGGAGTAACGTAACTGCCCACTACATCAGAAGCCGAATATTCACTAAGCCTCCAGGCACCAACCCCAACCCCTGCCACTAGTGCGGCAAAAGTAGCCTGGCGGGCAATTTTCCCTTGAGCTCGCTTGTAACGCGAGGCAGTAAACATACCTGCAATTATTTCAGCCACAACGCCACCCAAAACACCTTGCCAATGAAACAACCCAATGCCGTGAAATACAGGGGTGGTGGGACTCGAACTCACAACCCCCGGTTTTGGAGACCGGTGCTCTGCCAATTGAGCTACACCCCTAATCCGCCAAGCAAAACCGAACGGACCCAAAAGGAGGACCACCCGGACCCTTCAGCACTCCATACTTCACCCAGATCTCAACATCTATCAATCGAGAATTTTAGTCACAACACCCGACCCTACCGTTTTACCACCCTCACGAATAGCAAATCGTACACCGTCGTCTATTGCAATTGGCTTCATCAACTCAACCGACAGCTTAGCATTATCCCCAGGCATACACATATCGGCATCACCCGCCAGATTCGCGGTCCCCGTGACATCCGTGGTGCGAAAATAAAACTGCGGACGGTAGCCATTAAAGAAGGGCGTATGTCGTCCACCCTCCTCTTTGCTTAGGACGTATACCTCAGCCTCAAACTTCGTATGAGGAGTGATCGAACCCGGCTTGGCCAATACCTGACCGCGCTGAATATCTTCGCGTTTCACACCACGAAGCAGACAACCCACATTGTCACCGGCACGACCTTCATCCAAAGTCTTATTGAACGCCTCAACCCCTGTGCAAGTGGTTTTGACCGGCTCTTCCGCCAGACCTACGATCGCAACTTCTTCACCTACCGTCACGACACCCCTCTCCACACGACCGGTGGCAACAGTCCCCCGGCCTTCAATGGAAAACACGTCTTCAATAGCCATCAAAAACGGCTTATCGGTTTCTCGAATAGGCTCAGGAATGTACTCATCAATGGCATCCATCAATTCGCCAACACACTTACCTGACTCAGGATCCGAAGGATTCTCAATCGCCCCTTTGGCATTGCCACGCACAAGCGGCACATCGTCACCGGGAAAACCATACTGAGTCAACAACTCGCGAATCTCCAGCTCAACCAGTTCAAGCAATTCCTCGTCGTCAACCAAGTCGCACTTATTTAAGAACACGACAATACGAGGTACACCAACCTGGCGTGCCAGCAATATATGCTCGCGAGTCTGAGGCATAGGGCCATCCGCGGCAGAAACCACCAGAATCGCACCGTCCATCTGAGCGGCACCAGTGATCATGTTTTTAATGAAGTCCGCATGCCCAGGGCAATCGATATGGGCATAGTGCCTGTTATCCGTTTCGTACTCCACATGCGCAACGGCAATGGTCACAGTCTTGGTTTCATCACGAACCGTACCCCCTTTGGCAATGTCCGCATACGACTTAGCCTGGGCATATCCCTTTTCGGCCTGCACCGCAAGGATAGCCCCAGTTGTCGTTGTTTTCCCATGATCAATGTGACCAATTGTGCCCACGTTGACGTGTGGCTTGGTACGTTCAAATGTATCCTTAGCCATTTTATCTCTTTAACCTCGGTCGTGTTTCAATGACAAAACTGGAACCGCAAACGAAACCATATCGCTATACGCCATTCCCTATAACAAAAGCTGCTGATGAGACTTGAACTCATGACCTCGTCCTTACCAAGGACGCGCTCTACCAACTGAGCTACAGCAGCAGCGTGCCTTTCTGGCAAGACCCTAATAGGGCAAACCCTCCATACAAGGCAAACCCTCCATACAAGGCAAACCCTCCATACAAGGCAAACCAAGCCGAGAGTTGAGAGTTGAGAGCCACAACATCGCATCATTCTTCTCGCCTCTACTCAACCCTCAATCACTCAAAAAACTCATCGACAAAAAGCGCCTTATTCCACAAAAGCGGGTGAAGGGAATCGAACCCTCGTCTTCAGCTTGGAAGGCTGTGGCTCTACCATTGAGCTACACCCGCCAACCAATGCGGAATTTCCAAACAAACCCGGAACCACAGGCACGGAATAACAGGATACCCAGCGCGGCACTCCGTAATCCGAATTCAAGCAAAATCTCCTCTGTTATATTCCGAATTGCAAATTCCGCAATCCGCAATCCGAATGGGGGGTACAGGATTCGAACCTGTGAAGGCATAGCCATCAGATTTACAGTCTGACCCGTTTGACCGCTTCGGTAACCCCCCTCTCCCAAATGCCATACATGATCGGTCGCCCACTTAAGCCGCCAACAACATCAGCCCACAGCCACGCCAAACCCTATAAACCCTCCAGCTTTAAATCCAGACACTTATATTTACGAGCTAGCGGAGGGACTTGAACCCACAACCTGCTGATTACAAATCAGCTGCTCTGCCAATTGAGCTACGCTAGCTTGGCAGGGGGAACTCGTGCGAATTAACCAATATAACGCTCTGCCAAGGAGCCGCAAGGTAGAAGATTACCTTTTTTACGCCAAAACTTGTCTGGAGACCCAACTCAACACATTTTGGACAAAAGGGATGAAAGAATTTGGGTTGGTCCGTGAGCCATATTTGCCCCTATATCTCCAGCGCGATCTTCTCCTCCTGAGCAGCCATGCGCAATTTTCCCAGGGCACGTGCTTCGATTTGCCGGATACGTTCCTTTGTCACACCTAACTGAACTCCCACCTCCTTGAGCGTTTGCGGTTCGCGCGAATGGTCCAGTCCAAAGCGACCAATTATGATTTTTTGCTCTCTGGCATCTAATCGCTTGAGAATACGCGTAATCTTGGAAACTCGATCCTTTTGAGCGCTCTCCGCCAAGACTGGATTAGCCCGTTTTTCCTGTGTGATTGCAAACAACTCTTCCTGGCTGGTACGAAATCGATCCTGCTGTCGGTATTCACCAGGAATCGTTCGAGCGAAATTCTTCATG
>JBDOMT010000413.1:0-10540 GCA_039831705.1 Pirellulales bacterium
TGATCCTTTGATCGAATACGGGGAAGTTGCTCGTGCTTTTGATCAACTCCATGAGAGTGGGAAGGTCCGTTACTTTGGAGTCAGTAATCATACGGCAGACCAAATTGCTTTGTTGCAACATCATATTCGCCAGCCGATTGTGGTAAATCAATTGGAACTCAGCTTGTTGCACCACGAATTAATCAGCGATGGCATTCTCGCCAACATGGACGGCTATCAATACTCAAATACGTCCGGCTTGTTGGATTTCTGCCGCTTGAATCAAATTATGATTCAAGCCTGGTCGCCTACGGCAGGGGGCAAAGTGTTCGCCGGAAAGACCGATTCGACAGATAGAGAGGAGCGTCTCGCAGAGCAGATCGCAGCGGTTGCTCAGCGGCAGGAGACCACCGACGAGGCAATCGCATTGGCATGGCTACTGCGACATCCTGCCGGAATCCAGCCAATCCTAGGAACTAGTAAAATCGATCGGATTGGCAACAGCGTGCGCGCAGACGACATTAACCTGACACGGACCGATTGGTACACCTTGCTCGAAACGGCCCGAGGTGAACCGGTCCCCTGAATTGCCATGTAAGCCGCCACCTCCACTCACACCCGTTTGTATCGAAATCGGAATCGAAAAGGATCAGATTTTTGCGGGATCGAATTACGATTACGATAGCGATTTCGATTGGTAGTTCAATCAATCCCCTACACAACTCGGCGACCCACATGAGCCCAAACTCAACTTCATCAATCGAAGTGACGACTCCTGCTATCGAACATCAGCAGGAGCAGGCTGGCAGCATCTTTCCATTCGTTTATGGAAACGATTCGTCTGCCCTGTCGACTCAGGATGCTGTCCGATGGGTTGCCTCGATGAAAGACAGCCTGTTGCAACAGGCGACCCGTCATGGGGCGGTGCTTTTGCGCGGGTTTCCGATCCGCTCGGCGGAAGATTTTGATTCAATGATTTCAGCCCTTTCGCTATCTAACTTTCCGTATAAAAAGTCGCTTTCTAATGCCGTCCGTTTCAATCGAACCGAGCGCGTCTTTACCGCCAACGAAGCACCATCCGATGTCGACATTTTCTTTCATCATGAAATGGCCCAAACGCCCATCTATCCGGCGTGGATTATGTTCTATTGCGAAAAACCGGCGGACGATGGCGGGGCAACCCAGTTGTGCCGATCGGATTGGCTTTATGATCGATTGGCAGTGGAATGTACCGACTTTATTCATGCCTGCGAAAAAAAGGGCCTGCAATACACCAATGTTATGCCTGCCGATGATGATGCATCGTCTGGTATGGGCCGAAGTTGGCGCAGTACTTTGGAGGCGGACACCCAGGAAGCAGCCGAACAAAGACTTGCCGAGCTGAACTACACGTTTCAGTGGCTGGAGGATGGTAGCTTGCGTGCATCCACACCCTCTCTGCCCGCGGTCATGGAGGTTTCGCCAGGACGAAAAGTGTTCTTCAACCAATTGATCGCCGCCTACGGTGGCTGGAAAGATAGTCGCAACGATCCTGCCGACGCGATTCGTCATGGCGACGGATCCAAGCTCGATGCGGATGCAGTCCAACAAGCAATCGATCTATCTGAAGAACTTTCATTCGAGGCTCATTGGCAAGCAGGCGACGTTGCCTTGATCGACAATACGGTCGTCATGCATGGACGTCGCCCCTTTGTTGGCACGCGCAAGGTCTTGGCATCTCTTGGTCAGATGCAAACTCAGTCATTTCAAGTCAGTTAATTGCGAGTATCGCAGGCCCTTCAGAATTCGCCTTCACCAATCCCTTTAACCTGTCACCCGCTCGATGAATGACTCCCACCAGCAAAGTCACCACCCTGTATCCACAGGCGCCGCGGGATCGTCGACTGCACCTTGGTATGCGGGTGTGAGTCGCTATCAGTGGTTGGTGCTGCTGATCGCATCTTCGGGTTGGGTATTCGACGTTTATGAAGGGCAAATTTTCAACATCACTCGAAATCAGATGTTGAGTGAAATTCTTGGCGCGGATAGTTCTGACGTTGCCAAGTATGGCGACATGTTCTTGGGGATCTTTTTGCTCGGTGGAACGATCGGTGGCTTGCTTTTTGGATCACTCGCAGATCGCTACGGTCGCCGGCCCATCATGATCGTGACAATCTTGATGTACTCGGTTTTTTCGGGGCTCACCTTCTTTGCCGACAGCCTCTGGCAAGTTGCCGCGTTGCGTTTACTCGTTGCAATGGGAGTTGGTGGTGAATGGGCGGTGGCGGCGAGCCTGGTTGCCGAAGTGTTTCCTGCCCGCGCACGGGCACAAGCTTCAGGTATCTTCCATGCGACCAGCGTGCTGGGAACCTGGCTGGCCGCGATTGCAGGCATGGCGGTGGGGGCCCAATGGCGATATGCCTACCTGGTGGGAGTACTGCCAGCGCTGCTGATCCTGTGGGTACGAGCCAAAGTGAAAGAACCCGAAAAATGGGCGCAAAGAAAACAAGCGCCCGATGATGGAAAAATGGGGAGTTTTCGCGACTTACTTTTTAACCGGCAGTGGCGTTCCCGCGCATTGCTAGGCATGTTGCTGGCGGCGGTAGGCTTGGGAACGTTTTGGTCGGTGACCGTTGCCGGCCAGGACCTGGTCCGACATGTCCGACTGGACGAGGGCGCCTCGGCTGAGCAGGCCAGCCAGTCCGCAAAGTTTGCTTATGGGATCGTTCAGACCACGGGGGGTGGATTGGGTTTGTTGGCATTTGGCCCCTTGAGTGCATGGTTCGGTCGTAAAAAAACCTTCATCGGCTTTCATCTATTGGCACTGATGATGGTGCCTGTCGCTTGCTTTGTGCCGCAATCTTACTTCCAACTTTTGATGATTCTGCCATTTTTTGGATTCCTGACTTTGGGAATGCATTCCGGCTATGCGATTTACTTTCCAGAATTATTTCCAACCCACTTGCGCGCGACAGGCACTAGCTTTTGCTTCAACGGCGGGCGTCTTTTAGCGGTACCCGTTTTGTTCTTCTCAGGTTGGCTCAAGTCAACCGAAGGGATGGACTTACGCTGGGCAGTAACCGGACTGGCAGCATTATTTTTGCTGGGGATTCTCGTCGTCAGCTTGCTGCCCGAGACCAAAGGCCAGGAACTGCCCGAATGATTTGGATTAAAGACGCTTCAATATTTCCAAGGCTTTGGTTTCATAGATTTTTTGCCACGGCGGTGCCAGGACGCAGTCGCTGTCTTCCTGGGCCCCGCCCACGTTGTGCAGCTGTTGGGCCGTTGGTGCGTAATAGATGTAGCCGTTGCTGTAGCCGGCTACGAAAGTAAACGGATGGGGCGACGCCTGCTTGATATTGAGCCCTATTTGCACGGTTAATTCTCCTGGAAAACTGACCAGACGAAAATCCCCGATACGCATACCGACCACCTCCACGTCGATGGTTTCCTGGCCGGCAGCTCGGTTTTGGGCCTGATGCTTCTGTAACAGGCGCAGGTTGATTTGCAGCCTGGAGAGTTGCTCCATGGTGTAAATATTATGAATGTAAGCATCCATATTCCTCCGGTTCTCGGCATCGAGTCGCTTCAATCCATCGCGTCCGTGCCGATGCTCATGCAGATAGCGGTGGGAATAATAGGATGGAAATTCAGGAGAATATTTGTATTTCACGACCAGAGGAACAAACGTCTTCAGGTTGAGGCTTGTGCCTTGCAACGACTGCAGCAACTTCTCCCGCTCACTCTGCATCGATGCAATTCGCTGTTCCAGGCTGGCCCTGGGCAAAGCCAGAACCTCTTGGATGACCTTGAGTCCCCTGCCCTCTTTGCATTCCATCTTGGTCAAGGCGCGCATGGCGCTGAGGCCGAGCAAGTTGCCCAGCGGCTCGGCATCCCGTGGATGGGACACATCCTTATAGAGAACCGGGTTGATATCGCCACCGCAGCCCTGCAGGAACAGGGCGATGACTTCTTGCCCCAAATTGTCTTCTATCACTTTGGAAGCAAAGCCGATCATATCGGCCGTGTTTCCACCGTTGGGGACACCCTGAATCGGGTGACAGGCAAAATTGTAGACCACGGCAAATGGCTGTCCATTTTCCCGGTCCAATCGCAGCAGACCAATTTCCGGATCGACCGGCCCGATTTGGGCAACCTCTTCATCGGCAGGAAGGGAGTAGGCGTGGCGCACGTCGGCCTCACTACCGTCTTTCATGAGCAAACGTCGGTTCTCCATGATGCGATCTTCGTAACCGCTGCCGGCGGCGACCTGGACCGAAACCATATTTTGCGCCGCCAGCGTCACCGCCCGCACGGTGCGCTCTTCCACATCGGCACACACTTTTCCGTGGCAATGACTGGCATTGATCAGGACATGAGCTGGATCGATCGCTAAATCTTTCTGCAACCGTGCCCGGACCTTGACCAGATAGTCACTTCCAATCGGGCCGATCTCAGCGATTGCCACAACATCCACCGTGATAATCACCGCACGGGTGTTGCCGTCCTTCAACACCAGCGCTTTCACATACAGCGGATCGTTGACCAGCCCCGCTTCCCGGTCGGTAATGTCCACCTTGGCTACGCCTGCCTGGAGCTGTGCGGCGTGGGCCTCATGCATCGGATCTGCTGCGAAAATCAAAGCTAATATCCAGAACACCTGGAAAAGCATGCTGCACCGATAACGGGTCAATAGAAAAACAAGGATTTCAGGGCATGTCATGATGAATCGTAATGGGGGTTGAGACGCGAAAAGGAAGCAACGACTATTATAGGGATAGCCTACGATATCTGGGGAGTTCTCTAGGACTACAGCGCCACTTTATCCATTTCACACTGTGAATTAGGAGGTTTCGGTTCTCTTGATCGCATTCAGCTATGCTCGTCAAAGATTACGTGCAAGCATCGCGACTATTTTGTTCTACCGGTTTTTCATGGTTCAAACAATTAAAGTGGCACTGTCCCATTAGATTCCAAGGTTCCCGACAAGCACCCTGAAAGGGTTGAATATTCCAGCTCAGGGTAAGGTCAGCGAGCCATAGCGAGACTGACCGCCACCCTGGGTGTATTGTCAACCTATCATCGGCCGAGCGGTAAGCTTGCTAACACAGCGGCGCTTACCCGAGGCCGAAACAAACTGGGGCGTCGCACGGGTGGAATATCCGGGTTAGGCCCTTCGGGCAACGCTGTGAAGCAATTGAAAGTGGCTGAAAATTCTAAAATACAAGCACGACTCGCAAGCGAATGGGTAACTGTACGTGACCCACTTGCTTGCGCCGCGTGCTAGTATTGCAACTCCTATTTTCCTTCACAGCGTTCCCCTTCGGGGCACCGCTCTTAGCCAATGATTTCAGGACTATTTGGGGGGCTGAGCGTATTTGGCAGCTTTGAGAGCAAATCCGGAGCTACCGCAGATTTTGTCCGAAAATCTGGAGAATCCAATAATTTTCTTGCCTTCAGACTACATGCATGATAAAAAGGTGGAAGGGCGGGGTGCCCACGCGGGCCCAAATTGGGGCCCCGCTTAACTGAAGGCCTGGAATGGCTGCAAGCATTTAACTTTTATCGGGTTAAAAATTTTTCAGATTTGACATCTAGAAAAAAAGGGAACGCTAATGTTGAAAAAAATTGCAAGTTTCACCGCCATTGTTTTCGTATTTGGTCTGATGACGACCACAAGTTATGGCCAACTAGACGGTCTCTACGAGTTTGACGGCGGTGGCGACGGCACTTCATGGGACGACGCGAGCAATTGGGAACAGGTACTGGATCCCTTTGGGGCCCCTATTAGTGGTGACCCTGCCACCCCTCCCAATGCTATTACCTCAGTAGAAATTCCCATGCTTGGCGTTGTGTTGATTGACAACACCCAGCCAGGCCAAACGGCTCGCAATGTGAAAATCGGCACTTCGGGCGGAACGGGATCGCTCACCATCTCCGGAGGAGACCTGACAGGAAGAGACATCAATGTGGGGGGTGATAATGTTGGCTTCAATCTAGGTTTACTGACCTTAACCAATGGCAATTTGGTTGCGGGCGATGATATCACCGTAGGGGCTGGTTCGGTGGGAGTCATGGTCATGAGTGGCGGTACCGCGGATGTGAATGACGATTTCTTCGTCAACGCTAACAGCTCGTTTACCATGGCTGGAGGTAGCCTCACCATCGGCGATCGCCTGGTAACCCTAGACAACGCAGGTCTTGTGGTGAATGGCGGTGACATTGTCGCCGATGATGATTTCTTCTTCTTCGGCACTTCGCAAATCACCGTCAACAGCGGATCGATGATCGTCAAGGACAAGCTTCGCTTCGATGACGTCTTAACCGCCGGCAAGCTGACCATCAACAGTGGACTCGTCCGCAGCCAGGAATTTGGATTTTTCGATGGCACAAACTATGTCATGAACGGCACATTGGAGATCAACGACGGCGGCGTCTACCAGAGCCAACAGCCCACCAGTCCCACCAGTCCGGTCAGCCAACTGACGGAGGCTGCGGCATGGGCGTTGATCGCCGATGGCACCATCATTACCAGCGAAGTCGCTCCACTCCATCTTGGAGTGTCGACGGTCATTGTGCCGGACTTTTTCGGTGGTACGAATTTGCAGTTCACCCAAATCTCCATTGTACCCGAACCGACTTCGATGCTATTGCTCAGTCTCGGTTCGCTCGGATTACTACTTCGGAAAAAGAGGTCCTGTTAAATTGCTAAACGTTTTTTGATAACGGATCTAATGTGAGACATTCGTCCAAGGGCGTCAGGTGGGTTCTGACGCCCTTGTTTTTTTTTCATCCGTAGTAAAATTATCGCTGGAAATTTGGATGACGTCTGGTGCTTTTGGCTATGTCCAGGATTAATTCAAACTGAAACTAGAGAGTGGCTGCAAATGTATAAAAAACGCACCTGTTTTGCCTCGGTCGTAATTCTCTTCGGACTATTATCCCCGCTCGCCATTGCACAAGACTTCCGATACGATTTCGATGGACAGGCCGATCCAGGACCTGGAGATTTTGATGAAGATGGCGATGTCGATGGTAAGGACTTCCTGATTTGGCAATTGACGGCCCCGCTTAGCACCTCAGACTTGACCGAATGGCAAGCCAACTACGGAACGGGAGTTGTGGACCGGACTGATTGGATGACAACAACCAACTGGAGTGACGGCGGTTTTGATCCACTCTCCCCTCTTCTGCCCGATTTTAATACTCGTGTCGAAATAGAGGATTCAAAATATGGTGACAACCCACCTGAAATCGGGCCTGGCGACACGGCGGAAACCTATGGTGTTCGTATTGGACGTATCGGTGGCGAAGGTTTGTTGACCATGAGCGGTGGAACGCTTGATATTGCCAACGCCTGTACCGGTCCATTCTTTAACTGCAACAGGAGATTACGTGTGGGGAATGATGATTCCTCGGCTCCTGCTGAACGCAATCCCGGAACCTTCAATCTATCGGACGGTATCGTATCGACCGACACCTTATGGATTGGCAGCGGCTCGCAAGGCACCATGAATATGAGCGGTGGTGTCGTCAATACCCGTGGAACGTTCTATCTCGACTGGACCTTCGACGCGAGCAGCGTACTCAACATGACCGGTGGTACGATCAACGTTGGCACCGTCACCCTCCTTAGCTCCCCCCTTCGATTGTACAGAACCTCTTCGCTTAACCTCGACGGTGGCGAGATACTGGTCGCCGGATCAGCTGAGCTTGGGACCGAGACCAGTCTCAATCCGGATTTCTTGCAGACTCCGAACGTGACCGTCTCAATCACCGATGGCTTGCTGCAGGCTGACCGTTTTTTGCAGATTGGCGGCACAATTGTCCTGGATGGTGGCATCTTGAGAGCCGATAGTTTCAACGAGAGCCTGAGTGCCGGTACGGTGGATATCAATGGAGACGGTCTGCTGCAGTTCAACAATTCCCAGGAGAGTGTTTCGGCGGTGGAAGCACTGATCACCAGTGGCTTTTTCACCACCAGTGAAGCATCCCCACTCAGCGTCGATGTGGTCGACGTCGATGGCACCGATTTCACTCAGGTTTCGGTAACACCCACTCTACTTGCCGCCGGAGCAGTAAGTGTTCCGGAACCCTCCTCGGTTGCCCTGGCTCTACTGGCGATCTTTGCGGTGGTCTTGGGACGCGGGGAACTTTTTCGTAGGATGGAAAAACCAAATCGAGTGTCGTATCTGTAATTGGAATGAAAGGGTACATGGATGATTGTCGGTGGATCGTTTTACCCCCAAAGTAGGACACACTCTGACCATGCCGAATTAGGCGTCACACGCAGACCCATCATCATGCTGCTGATACTCTTACTGCCACTCGCTGTGGTAGTCGGCTGCGGCGATGGTCGGCCGGAACGGTTGGAAGTGTCAGGGCAGGTGTTGATCGATGGTAAGCCGTTGACCTATGGTTCGGTTCGCTTCGTGCCGAAAGGAGCCCGCGCATCGAGCGGCCAGCTCGATGAAAACGGTCGCTTTACGCTCACTTGCTACGGTAATGATGATGGTGTCGTCCCTGGAGTGCATCAGGTGGAAGTGAATGCCGCAGAGGCTCTTAGCGGATCCAAGAACCTTTGGCATGCC
Source organism: Pirellulales bacterium (assembly GCA_039831705.1). Lineage (GTDB taxonomy): Bacteria > Planctomycetota > Planctomycetia > Pirellulales > Lacipirellulaceae > JAJRWS01. The sequence continues at coordinate 8,550 of JBDOMT010000413.1, forward strand.
CCCAAAATGTATGCCCGCTTCAGAACCTCTCCTCTCACCCAAGAAATCACCGAATCCACCGACTCGCTGGTCATTAACCTGACCTGGGACGGTGGTAAACCTTTTACCGAAAGAGTGAAGTAGATACGAAATTTTCAAGATCCATCTACCATATCGGAGAGGATTGCCCACCCATGTCGCGTTATTACAATGGTCCCGCTATTGCAGTCTCTGCGTTTATGATGCTGCTTTCAGCCGGTTGTGACCAAGCGATTCAACGTGTTGCTGTCTCCGGACAGGTGCTCCTCGATAGAAAACCGCTCACTGTGGGTACGATCCGATTTATACCAGCATCGGGTCGTCCCGCCAGCAGTCCCATCATGGCGGATGGGTCATTTCGGGTCATTCGAAAGTCGCTTTCGGCAGGTGACGCCGAAATCGCAGGTCTCTATCCGGGCAACTACCGGATAGCGATAACCGCAACGGAAAGTCTCGGTGATTCCGAGCAGGATGAAGTCCGCTGGCTGGTCCCGCGACGTTATGGAGATTTTCGGACTTCCGGTTTGGAAACCGACATTCAAGGCCCTACCGAATCGATGATAATAGAGCTAATATGGGAAGACTCTAGCGAACAAGACGCTGAAACCAGCATTGAAAAATCTTCCATCCTCGAAGAAGATCGTGAGACGCTCAAAGAACAGATAAACTAAGAATCTATCCGGAATCCCTTATCGATACTGCTGTTGTTGAGTTTTCAATAGTTCTGGGATAGATTCTAGTGGGGCATAAGGAGTATAAAAATGGTTCTACATTTCAAAGAACGATCGCCAGTTCGCCACCGATTGAATGGCTTCACACTGGTTGAGCTCTTGGTTGTGATTGCCATCATCGGAGTTCTGGTCGCCCTGTTGTTGCCCGCAATCCAGGCAGCTCGAGAAGCAGCCCGGCGCATGCAATGCGTGAACAATGAAAAACAAATCGGCCTGGCCCTGTTGAACTATGAGTCGACGCGCAAGCAATTTCCTGCGGGTAGGCACGGTTGCGATGGCGCGGTCGAACGCATCACAGGTTGTGAACAAGTCTCATCGGTCGAACGTTCCGCCATGAGTGCTTTCGTCAAGCTCTTGCCCTATCTCGAGCAGCAACCTCTTTTCGACCTGTTGACCTCAGGGAATCAAGGTTTGCTCAAAGGATCCTACCAGGTTATCTGGCCGACTCCCGCGGGGGGAGATGATGACCGAGGTGTTCCTCTCGAGGACTGGGCAACCCCGGAACTCCAGCAAGCCCTCCATACCAGACCCGATGCGTACGTTTGTCCCAGTTCCGACTCGGGGCCTGAAACTCAATGGGAACTCTACGACAATGCAGATTACCGGCCGGCAACCGGAGACTACGCTTTGTGCATGGGCCACCGTGGCCCCACCTGGCAGAGGAGATTTTTTCCCGTCAAGGTCGATAACTCGGGAATCTTCTTTTACATCCGAGAGATTGCCATCCGCGAGATCGAGGACGGCACCAGCAATACATTTTTTGGTGGCGAAGTGTTAGAAAGCCAAGGACTCGATAGCACCAACATCTGGTCGCGAGCCGAACGTCACCTGGATGGCATGCGGACCACGGACAATCCTGTGAACACGGCGCCCGGGGATGGGGTAACTCATAGGAAGAGAGTCTCCAAGGAACGGGCCTACCTGGCCAATGGCGCGTTTGCGAGTCGACATCCGGGCGGCGCAAATTTCGTATTCGCCGATGGGCGGGTCGAATTTATTTCTGAAAACATCGATCTGGTAGCCTATCAGGCATACGGCTCTCGAGCGGAGAATGAGATCAATGACATCTACACGCCGTAGCTAAGGAAGCTTAAGGAAGCTCTTGGCGGTACACGCTGTGTCTGTGAAACTGAACTGCTTGAGCACAACTATGCCGCCAACAAATTCCCAAGCGAAGCTCCGGCCGGCCGTGCGCTGGTGGCCCGCTGCGGTAATTCTTTCGCTCACCGCTTCGGTTTGGAC
>JBDOMT010000212.1:0-10516 GCA_039831705.1 Pirellulales bacterium
TCACCGCTGTTCTCGTCGAACTCAGTGATGATTGGGAAACCGGGAAAATGAGATATCTCGTCTTCCAAAACTAATCCGTAAGAAATCGATCCCATCAATTTACAGAAGAGATGTTGCTTTACCTTTTTCAAGAAAAACGGTGAGACGAGTTTGAGGAGTCCGCATAGCTTTTTGACTACATTTACTTCACGACCAAGGAGGGTGGCAGATTTTACTTTGTTTGTGAAACATTACAAATTTAACTCCAGCTATGCTGCGGGATTAGAACGAGCGATTCAAGAGCGCAGCTACTACGATAACAGTAGTGAATGCCGCGCTGTTTTTGAGAGGTTGACTGAAGACGCTTCGTATACTTTGGAAACGGAGACAACCTTGATATATAAGGACTGTGAACAGCTTCGAGCATGCGATTTTATTACGTTCTCAGAGGATTTTAAAACGTATCTTCAGCGTGTTCGTGGTAGAAGCGAAACGTTTTAAGTCGTTGGTCGGTTACAAGATGGATGTGTTCGCCGTCGAAATAGTGTTCGCGGTAATGAACGGCCAGCTCATCAATGGCCTCTTGCCCGGTGAAGGATGGAAGCTTGCCCCAATAAAAGCACTCGCCACCCGTCGCCTTTAGCCATCGGGGAACGATTCGCTTTCGACTTCCGGAGTTGAAGTGTTGAAGAAACGTGGTTAAATATTCGTCATGGATGGCTTCGAGTTGAGGGTCGTATCGGTTCAGGCCCCATTGCTGCTTTGCTTCTTCAAGTTTTGAAAGATCCGAACCAACAGATTCTATGACATCAAAATGTTTTCGTATGGATGTTTCTCCTAAATGTTTTGTGATGCGCTTCTCTTTTGTAAGAAAGGCTCCATAGGTTTGGCCAAAGACCCTTTCGTCTGGACACATGAAGTTGTTGTATAATCCGTACCATGTTCCGCTTTTTCCCTTCACCTCGTAGTGCGCCCGGCCGACAAAGGGGGTGTCCCACCAGCCAAGGCCTATCATTGACCTACAGGGAATCTTCGGCTATATTCGCCGTACAGGCGGTTTAATGGAGGCGATCAGTTAAAACTTACCAGTTTCGATCGTTAGGAGGTTACCAGGCTGGCCTCGTGATCGGCCTGTTCCAGGCAAGATGCAAGAGAACCCCCATCCCGGCGCGGCCATTTTTTCCGCAGTAGCGTGTGAAGTCGAATTGTTGTCCAAGAGAAGGTGTCAGCAACACGTTTCGAATGATGTTTTGGGTGTCTTGTGAACTCTTTGTGGACCGCCGCCCACGATTGCCTACCATGCATACGGTACTCACACGACTCGTTGCTACTGATGGGAGCGGAGGTCCAACAACTTGTGAACCTGCCGTAGAACGTCAGCATAGAGCGAGGGTGAGGAGTGCAGACGCAGCAGACACCGCTGGCAGCTTCGCAATAGCAGTTTGCGAAGGGCGGGCTGGGCTCCCTGAAGGGATTCTAAGACGCGACCAGAGACTTCATTTCGGTGTCACTGTGCATCTGAATCGGACGGGCTGACTATTCCTCGTCTTGATCTTTATCTCTCATGCGATAGCTATCTCCACGAATGACTAGCGTCTCCCCGTGGTGCATCAGCCGATCGATCATGGCGGTGGCCAGCGTGTTGTCGACGTCAAAAATTTTGCCCCAGTCTTTGAATGCGCGGTTGGTAGTCAACACGATCGATCCAGACTCATAACGGGCAGCGACGACTTGGAACATCAGGTCAGCACCGCGTTTGTCGATGGGCAGATAGCCCAGCTCATCGAGGAGGAGTAGAGAAGGGTTTACATAAGCTCGAAGAGCTTTTTCCAAGGTTCCATTGATTTGGGCGGTTGTCAGTACGTTAATCATGTCGATCACCCGAGTGAACCGCACCGAGATCCCCTGTTCACAAGCACGATAACCCAGTGCCGTCAGAAGATGACTCTTTCCTGCTCCGGTCGATCCAATAAAAACGTTGCGCTCTTTCTTCTCAACGAATTGGCAATCGAATAAGCGCAGTATTTTCTGCTTGGGTATCCGTTTGGGGAAGGTAAAGTCGTAATCTTCCAGCGTTTTACACTTGGGCAGACGTGCCTGGCGAATCCGGCGCTGCAACGTGCGCTCGGCGCGGGCAATGGCCTCCTCCGCAAAGAGCGTGCTCAATACTTCCAGGATCGATGCGTTTTTACGTGTCGACTCATCGAGGGTTTCCCGGTAAATTTCCGCAATGCGTGAAAGTTTTAGGGTCGTTAAGTCTTCAAGGAGCCGTTCGTGCAATTCGTCACGTTGGTTCATGGTTCCGTTTTTGGGTCTTGGTCGGTGAGGGACTCATCTTTTGGGAACTCGTCAAGATCTGACAATCAAAAAAGCCGATCGTAGGCAGCCGGATCGGGCGGCTCCACATGGATCTCGTCGATTAGCTCTTGGCGTTGCGGTCGCAATGGTGTGGGGGATGGCAGTTCCCGCCTGCGCCGCTCTTGCAAGAGTATCGTTTCAACGTAAGCCGCATCGTAGGTTTGGTATTCGAGAGCCCGAGCGATCGATGCCAGAACATCGGCTTGGCCATACGTGTTGACCAGGCACATCAAGCGATGAATATGACGGGCTGCCTTGATGGGCCGCGTCAGCAGTTTTAAGTGAAACTGCCGGGTCACTTCGCCCAGCTCATCGAATGCATTAGCGCGATAGTTAGCCTGATTATGCTTGTGCTGCAAGATCGCTTGCAGATGATGCTCGTCCTGGCGAACTAGCTGACTTCGTGCATAGCAGCGATTATGACAGGCCGCTTCGCGGCCTTCATAAATGATCCGTACACGGTTGGCGTCGGCTCGGATGGTCACCGGCTTGCGCACGTACTCGGGAGAGACTGAGTAGCGGTTCCCATCGAATGAGACGCGCGCATGGGATGTTACCACCGTCGGCACCAGTTCATCCGTGTCGAAACGGATCGATGGCAGAGCACGCAAGGGCTCACTCTGAAACCGGTCGATAGGGCGCTGGCCGGTTGCTTTGTGGATACGCACATTAGCCACTTCGTCGCGCCAGGTGACAGCCAGTTGCTGATACTCATCCCAGCAGGTAAATTCTCGGCCTTGCAGAGCATTGCATTTTACGTAGCGAACGCCCGCCTCGACGATTCCTTTCGATTCTGGATCGCGCCGCTGGCAAGCGATCGGTTCCAGATAGTAGTGTCCACACAAGGCCAAGAATTCAGGATGCAGGCAAGCATCGCGTCCCGAGCCGTTGACAACGGCCGCTTTTAAATTGTCGAAAATAATTTGTCGTGGGCTGCCCCCATAGAATTCCAGCGCATGTCGAATGGCCCGATAGAATTCGGCCTTTTTCTGAGACAGCGTGAACTCGATGTAACACAGACAGCTGTAACACAAGACGGCGACCAGAACCGATACTTTCCGCGAAGTACCGTCGATTTTAATCGTACCGCAGTGGCCCCAGTCGACTTGGATTGCTTGGCCCGGTTCCCAAGTCACTTCCTGGTAAACGCGTCCTCGGGCCGGTCGTATCTTGCGTAAATACCGTCGTACCAGAATCACACTGCCACGATATCCATCGGGCCCTCGGCCAATCTCTTCGGTCACGCGGACTGCAGAAAGATCTGGAGATTGGGCCACCAGGGCATCGATTTTTTCCTCGTACGGGTCAAGGATGCTGCCACGCTTGGTGCCAACTCTTTCATTGGACGGTTGTGACATCTTGAGTGCGCGACGGACGGTCTCGCGGCAACAACTTACCTTAGTGGCAATGGCCCGTTGCGACAGACCTTCCACTTCATGTAAACGGCGAACTTCCGCCCAAAACGATACTTTCATCGTGAACTGGTACCTCATGGGTCGATAGGAATGGTCCTGGGATTACCTCGGGCGACCTTGCAAACGGTTTTGAGAAATCGAGAGGACTTGCGTTAAAGGCGGCTGATAAACGATCAGATCATGGGTGATCAACTCTTCACGAGCTTCAGAGACTGTCCGCTCGCGCATGCGCAATCGTCCTGAAATTGTGCTGTCGACAAGCCGTGCTTGTCGCTCACTGCGCTGAGAAACAAGTACAGAAAGATGGCATTGCCGGAGAGTTTGGCGGCAAAGTCGCGCAAGAACCGTCGGTCTACCCACGAAAAACCGTCACTTGGTGGGTGGCGAACGCGGTCTGGGACAAGGATGCGTTTTTGGATCGTTGTCATGATACTTCTCCCGTGGTTGATGGGAGTGGCACGATAGTCCATCGTCACTGGAGGCTCGATAGTCGCCGACTGAAAAATGACCATCATCTCGACTGGAAGTACGAGGGTGGCGCGGCACCAACAGGTTGGCTCGGACATCCGTTTTGTAACGGAGCCAACGTTTACCGCATGTCGCAACCTTGTTGCGGTTCAACCACTTACGTTCGCGATCGCGCACACGCCGGATTGCCTAGCGGCAATCATCTCCACAATAGCGAGAGGGTGCTCGATGGGAGACGCGGGACGCTTCATAACATCCAGTGCGACCGCATAAATCTTGAGAATTGTTTTTGCTGCGTGACAACGCGCGGCGAGGGTCTGGGGGACAAAGGTTTTTTCCTGGCCTATTGTTTCGGACGTTTTACGTCGTTGTTCTCGCCTCGCTGCCTCAGCGGACGCATGACGCTGGCGATTTTTTGGGCTCCGCCGGTGTTCCCGCTGACGCTGGGCCGCCTGCCAGCGTCGAAGCGCACGCAGACAATCCGGATCTTGGCAGTACCGCTGGTTCCAGCGCAGTGGCTGGTAAGTCTGTGCGCAGCCTTTGCGGAGACAGGCCCGAGGCTGTAATCGCCGATCACTTCTGGCCGAACCACTCTGATTCAGAGTACCATGGTCTTGTCCCATGGGAGTTGGTTTCCCTTGGGGCCCGCCCGGGGAGGCTCTTGATCAGCTTCCTCGGGCACTTTTATGTTATGACGCCTCTCTTCCTGGAATACACGCCCCATCAATCATTCAGTCTAATCACACCAATTGCCAATTGCGATCAATGCGCGGCGGTGTACGGGGGAAGAATACGTGACAGGTGTCGCTGCCAGCGGCCTACTGGAAGTAAACGGAGAAGGATACTTCTACATAAATGTAGGAAAAAAAAGAAAACCAGGAAGGAGACATGAAAATCGAAGGAAACACCGAAGGACACCACGGAAGTAGTGGCAACCTAGTTCTGATCGTTGCTGGCTGGTTTTAACGGATCGCTACCATTTTAACGCCTTACGGCGGTATTCCGTTTTTATTTCGCCGGGACTGGCGGCGGGACGCCAGACGATGGGTCAACGCACTTTAGACGGTTTGGGCCGTTTAAGTCTTCAATCTAAACGAAGGAAAGTGAAGAATGTTTCGAAATTTGATCCTTGCAGCATTCGTAACCGTCTATGGCCTCGTCACCGGCGCTCAAGCCAGTTTCTTGATCAACTATCCCATATCTTAGGCCCCTGTTTTGAAAGCTAATCGTTATGAAAACTCATCGAATCGGTTTTTGGCATTTGATTTCGTTTTGCTTTGGGATTGCTGTCCTCTTCCCTGGCGTTGAGGCAAAAGCCAGCATCGTAGACGTACCATTTATTTCTAGCCATTTTTCTCGTTCATCCCCGATTGCGAGCGACCCGTCGTACATAACAACTCTGAACACAGATTTTACTTTTACCTCTAGCTCCTTCCAGATCGGTGCAAATCCTCTGGTGGTGACTGTGTCGGCCAGTGATACAAAAACTACTAACGCGGGAGCCGCATCTCCGGATGCTGGAGTGACCACCGGGCTTGTTCGGAGAAGTGGTAAAGGCCAATAACCCGGCGTCGGTTGTGATCTGGCTACCCAGAAACTTGAGCTTCAAACGACGGTCGAAACTGAGTCGCAAATCATCGTTTTGGCAGTCACCCATTGGGTTCCCCTGTCACATTGGCATGAAACGCGTCAAATCCTTTGTTTTCAAAGGGTTGGCGCAAATCTCATGCCAAAACGTATCGGGTCAAATGGGAAATGCGGGGTAAAGGCATTGGGGTAGGTGATGGAGTGGGTGCGGATAACGGAACTACTCAGCAAAACGGGTATGATGAACTGCAATCGGATGAGACTCTGAGCTTCACCTTCAATCATGATCTCACGATCACACAGGCGAATGTGGGCCTGTTTCAAACGCTGGAAGACAGGCAGTTATGGCAAGTTGGAGCCGGCCCCGTATATACGATCGAGGGAGGAGGCTTAGACGGAGGCGACTTTGATTTCGCGATTGATGTCGGAAGAACAGGCGGTGTCCCGACAACGGGTCTTTTTGTACCAGCAGGAGAAGCCTTGACGATTCGCGGCGGGCATTCTGATGCTCTCTGGTCCACGGCACTTGGCACACAGGTTCCGAGCACAGCTGATGGAGTAATCATCGGTTTTACAATGAACGTCAATGAAATGGAAACTGTTCCGGAACCTTCGACCATCGCCGTTTGGTCTTTGCTTGGACTCATGGGTGCTGTGGTTTGGAAAAAGCAGAAGAGGACTACCGCGTAGCTATTCAGTCTGATCGGGATAACAAAAGCTAGGTCGCCGTAAACTTTTGGCAGATGACCGGAGCACGTTACACCCGTTTCTGGCAAAACGCCTTCATCGATGACTGAGGGCGTTTTTCGATCAGGACACGACAACGTTCTGCCCATTACGTTGGTTCGGGACTCAGACGTCTACAAAGGTCGATAGACGCTTCATGGCGATTCCTCATTCTGGTATTGCCCTAAGACATCCAAACCCCAACGGTAATAAGTTTCTTCCCCGGTGATGGCTTTCATCGCACGCTCAAATGGCTGATTGAGACCGTAGGGAATGCCTCGCAATTCTTTTACGTTGTTCTCGGAAGCCGCATCTCGCAATGCTGCCAGGGCGGGCTGGAGTGCGCTGTTGGCAGATGGAGGCTGCGTGTCGAAAATACACGAAGCCCTCACCCGGGCAGCTGGAACCGGATGATTCAACGCAGCGATGATCGCTGGAAGACCCTCTTCATAGCGACCGAGGTTAAAAAGGCCGTCGGCCGCGGTTGTTGATACACTGACCGATTCGTCCTTCGTGGCATCCAGCAAGGCGGCAATGACGTCGGCATCGTCGGACCGAAGTGTCACCAACCCAAGCACGGCCCAAAAGCGGACGGCTGAATCAGGATCTTTAATACGGTCAAGCAGCCGAAGAATTGCCGCTTTGCCCTGGATCTGCAGGTCGGCCGTGTCGAGGATCTGCTCGTAGTTTTCCAGAGACTGACCAAGATCCCAGTGCGATGCGTGGGATACCGCCCGTTGCAGCGTTTCAGACTCCTCGATCAAGGCCAGGTCGCGGGTTTCGAGCATCCAATCGTGAAGTCGCTTTCGCATCTTTTCCGCGACTTCTGCATAACGAGGATCATCGATCACGTTATTAATCATGTGAGGATCGTACTGGGAATCATACAGCTCCTCCAAGGGCTTAAACTGTCGGTTAAGCATCGCCTGCGGTCCAGTTAGCTCACCCTGTCTTGCGAGCTCAACCCATCTCTTTAAAACCGGAGCGTTGAATTCGTAATCTTCGTATGGTTTGAAAGGCAGATGGGAGAAAAAATTACGTTGATAACGAAATCGATTGTCACGCACGCTGCGAACCATTTCATAGCGGCTATCTAAGCGATCTCTCATGCCAATCAAGAAGTCGTGATAGTTAATTTCACCGTCACCCTTTGCACACAGCAAGGACTGGCCGTCCATCCAGCCAGGCGTTTCCAAATCAGCCATTGCCAGGATGGATGGTCCGAGATCCATCAGTGTCACCAGACCGTCAATGGTCGATCCAGGATTTGCCGGGGCCAGGTGCTGAAATCTCTTCGGAAATCGAACGATCAGTGGAACATGCGTGCCCTGTTCCCAGGCGTTGTGTTTCCCCCGCGGCATGCCGACACCGTGATCAGCCCAAACGAAAACAATGGTATCTTCCCAGAGTCCGTCGTCTTTCAACTGTTGAATGATTTCACCGGCCTGATAGCCGAATTCCTATCATTTAGTTGGACCGCACCTCGGATCAAGCCAGGTTTATCTTCTATTCTTGGAGTCGCAAAAGGCACAATCGGATCGGACCACGACCTTCCTTCATCATCTGACCAGGTGAGCAAAACATGCTGGCCTGCGGTAGCGTTCTTGGTGGGTGCAGATCGAAACCCGCAAAGCCATCGGTCTCCGCCAGATCGATGACAATTCTCAAGGACTGCAATGGACGAGAAGGCGCAGCCCTGGCGTGCTGAGGTTGTTTGTCCTGAGTAAACGGTACCCCGGTCGATAATTTTCATGCGTCGATTTTGAGCCAAGAAGTGGCGATGTGAAAATCGGGATATCACGACCAATGGATTCAAAAGTCACGCTAAGGAATATCGTGTGGTTCCTGGACACGCCTTTGGAGGTCTATCACTTACCAATTCAAGAGCGTTTTCGGCTGTATCCGGCCAGTGTGAACAATCCAATGGCACCCAAAGCCAACGTAGACGGTTCCGGAACGGACTGAGCAAAGTAAACATTGTCCGCGTTGGTAATGCTTGACGCTGGAATGTCCGAATTCGCTAATATGATATCGGCCAGCTTATCCAATGCCGAGATTCCATACAGCGATTCAATCATTGCAAGGTCGGGGTCCCATTCATAAAAGAATCGGTCCCCAAGTGCGAGTCGCTCAAATTGGTCCGCTATGCCGGCCTGCACGGTCCTGCCGGAAGACACGCTTGCAAGGTGGTCTTCGGCAAGCATGCCGACCCACAGGTCGATGTCGTTTACGTCACCGCCGTAAAGGGAAGATAGGATGGTTTGCAACGAGACATCCGAAGTGATATCAGCGAAGTCCGTGACAGGTGGCAAACCCAATGCTTGACGAACGTCATTATAGTCGCCTAAACCAAGGTCTCGCCCACGTTCAATATCTATAGCCGCCAAGTCATTAATCATGGTCGTCGGTCCAAACTGAAACAAACCGTCCCGTAACCCGGAAGCCATCTTCGCGTTTGTAGCTTCCTGGACATTTGAAATCAAACCAAGGAGAAACGGTTCGATTCCAGCAGTATCAAAGAGTTCTTGAGGATTAAACAGAGTGTCCTCAAGAGTAATGGGGCCTTCAGTATGTGGCGATAAGTCATTATTTAAGCGAAGTGCCTGTTGGTTGATTGACGTATGAGCCATGCGGAAAATGCCGCCTGAAAACTCGACAGCAATGGTTGGGTCAACGGCAGGGTCATATCCACCAGTTGTGTCTATCGGTACGCCAATAGCTGGAAGATACTCGTTGTATGTAACGGCTTGTATTTCAGCTCCGACGACCTTCTTGGAAAGTTGATACTTATCTTCATCGCTTAAACCGGGGTCGGCAATTGTCAGCGAATCGACAATTCGGTTGTGCTCACGCACCATCAATGTATGTAACGCAAGAATGGCAGTGTTTTCGTTTCCGCGAACATCTCCAGCTATGAATCGAACATCGTCACCCATGCGAGGCATACCCGCCATCGCCATCGACGGCACGGTCACACCCGCATTGATTAAGTCTTGTGCTGTTGGCAAAAGATTATCTTTGTCAGTACCTGGGTCGCCAAACTCATGCGTTCTCAATTTTGCACCGGTCCCACCATTTGTTCTCAAGGCATTGGCTCGGATTGAGTCTGAACCATAAACCACACTCCCATCCAACCACGTCGTAATAAAGTTCGTGAACTGTCGTGGGTTTGCCGCGGATGTTCCGCTTCCCGGGAGGAATGCCTTGCGACCGACGTTAATTATCCCATCGGAATCGAGTGCAAAAGCTGGGTCAGTGGCCGGAATAGTTATATCGTGAGACTCCATTCCACCGTCAGTAAAGTCAATATCGTGGTCGACAAATTGGCCCCACGCCCACGTCATTTCACTAAGATTGTTTTCGTCCAGAAACTGTTCGTTGGCCGACTGAGAGAAGATAGCAGTGCTGACTTCACGTGCGTTGGGCCTACCGTGGATATCGGTTCGGATGGTACTGATGCCGTCTTGATAATCGACTGCGGTTAATCGAAGCTCCGGAGTGTTTAGTTGTCCCCAAGTCACATTGGAAAGGTTGTTGTTCGACCCGTCGATGGTTCGTAGGGTGACTGCCAACAAGGGAGTTGCCACCAACGTTAAAACAACAAAACATCCTACGACTCGGGCATGATTGAGCAGGTTTTTCACGACAGTATCTCTCATTGGAAAGCGGCAAAGGTTGATGGCTGAGCAATCGCTAAAAAACAACCTCCTTGTCCATGGTGTAGCTCCATTATAACTAAAACCCAAGTCAGTGATCCCAAAACCAGACATTTCCTATAGGTGAAGGCACGAGATGGGGCCGATCAGCCCAATGTTGCCACTTTCGATCATTTAGACCTTGCCAACATTGCTTTGGAACCTAGCCCGCATTTCTCACACCGCTCGCCGGCTGATCCGGCGACAGCCATCCGATGAGCGGTCGCGATAGCTTCGTTGTCTTTTCGGAAGATTTTGAGTGGATTTCACATCACTTTGTGAGCTTGG
>JBDOMT010000007.1:0-10510 GCA_039831705.1 Pirellulales bacterium
CGAGCGGCGGAAGCCATCCTCCACATCACCACGCTTCAGTTGTGAACGACTCAGCAAGTTGGACTCACGCTGAGGATGCACTAGAAGTGCGTCTGGCTTGAGCGCCGCATGGGGATCGGTGACAGGCTCATGGACTTGGTATTCTACTTCGATGGCAGCGGCAGCGCGGCGTGCCAGATGCTTGTTTTCGGCCACCACCGCAGCAATGATATCGCCGGTACAGCGGGTCGGTTGTCCCACCGGTATGAACACGGGCCAGTCGCACTCGATTAAGCCAACAAACAATTCGCCCGGCACGTCTGCCGCAGTCACAACCCGATGCACACCTGGCATCGCCAAGGCTGCGGCAGGGTCGATGGAAAGCACGGTTGCTCGTGGATGATCGGCCAGTCGCACCGCGCCGTAGAGCATGTCGGGGAAGGTCATGTCGTCGATGAATTTACGATCGCCTAAAACGGCTTCGTGCCCCGTATAGCGGGGCAAATCGGTACCGACTTTACCCGAAAGTGCCTCGTCTGAAGGCTTGGGTAAGGGTTCACCGTGGCGAACCTTGCTGTAGAGTTCGATGCTGTCGACAATTTGGCGATAACCGGTGCAGCGGCAAAGGTGAGATTTGAGGCTGGAGGTGATTTCTTCTCGAGTTGGCTGTGGATTTTTCTGACACAGGCCAACAGCACGCATGGCGAATCCGGGTATGCAAAAACCACATTGCACTCCGCCACATTGGACGAACGACTCCGAGAGTTGCTCACGGTGCTGTGGCTCGAGGCCCTCTAAAGTGGTAATCGATTTGCCGGCGACTTTCGACGGTTTCAAAACACAGGCAAGAACCGGTTTGTCCTCGACCAGCACCGTGCAGCAACCACATTGTGCTTGGGGCTGGCAACCGTTCTTGGGTGAGGTGACACCCAGAAAATCGCGCAGCACATCGAGTAAGGTCAGTTCTGTGTCGTCTGGAAGTTCAACGGAGACCGCTGACCCATTGAGTTGACAAGAGAATCGAGAGTTGAGGGGGGATGGCTGAGAGCCCGTGGTCGTCATCGTGGTCAGCCCCCGTAATTCGATTTGAAGCAGTGGATCGAGTGAAATAGTCAATCTGAAAAAGCAGATCAGCGAAACGGAAAGTTTCCCAGACAGTCCCATCGAGTGCAAGCCACCCGCACAGGCTGGGCAACGCAGTATAAGATGATAGGGCTGTAATACGAGCACGCAGCGCAAGCAAGTGGGTCACGCATAGATACCCACTCGCTTGCGCTTCGTGCTCGTATTTCGGGTCTTCGCCACCGCTTTCTGTTACTGCAGCTTCTGTTATACTGTCCGGACTATGCCAAATACCAACAGCCAGAGTGAAGCGTTTCTTCAAGAAGCCAAAAAGCACGAAAAAAAGATGGTCCGTTTCCTGCGGGAGATGGTGGCGATCCCATCCGAGTCAACCGAAGAAGCTACGGTGATTGCGCGGATTCGTGACGAAATGAAGGCCACCGGCGCGTTCGATAGTATCGGTATCGACAAAATGGGCAACCTGTTTGGCCAGGTGGGCAAACGGGGACGTAACAAAAAACTCATTGCTATCGATGCGCATGTCGATACGGTAGGCGTCGGTGATCGGAGCGAATGGAAACACGATCCGTACGAGGGGAAAGTGGACAATGGTAAAGTGTGGGGGCGCGGTGCCGGCGATCAAGAAGGTGCCATCCCGGCGATGGTCTACGCCGCCAAAATTATCCGAGATCTTAAAGTCGACCTGTCAGAGTATTGTTTGCTATTAACTTTCACGGTCATGGAAGAAGATTGTGACGGGCTCTGCTGGCAGTACATAGTCAACGAAGGAAAGATTCGGCCCGACATGGTGGTGGTCACCGATTCCACCAACTGTAATATCCTCCGCGGCCATCGTGGGCGGATGGAGATTGGCGTGACCTGCAAGGGCAAGTCGTGTCACGGTTCGATGCCGGAAAAAGGGGACAACGCGGTTTATAAAATCGCTAAAGTGGTCAATGAAATCGAACAACTCAACACACGGTTGAAGGTGGATGAATTTCTTGGCAATGGCACCATCACGGTCAGCTATGTCGATTGCAAAACGCCCAGTCTGTGCGCCGTTCCGGGGCAAGCATACATTCACCTCGATCGCCGTTTGACGGTGGGTGACACCAAAGCATCTGCAGTCGCTGAAGTCAAAGACGCCGTTCGCCGGGCGGGTGTCAAAGCCAAGGTAGAAGTGCTCCGTTATAATCGGCCGAGTTACACCGGATTGGAATACGAAACCGAAAAATATTTTCCCACCTGGTGCGAAGACGAAGAGTCTCTGCAAGTGCAAGCGGCGATTAAAACCTATCGCACGGCATTGGGCAAAGCACCAACATTGCACCGTTGGACCTTCAGTACCAATGCTGTTTCCATCGCGGGTATGTTTGGTATCCCGTGTGTTGGCTTTGGGCCGGCCCCGGAAAAGGTTGCTCACACGGTCAACGATTCGGTGCCAATTCAACACATGGTCGACTGCGCCGCTTTCTACGCAGCCTTTGGGCAGGCCTATTGCGACCTCGCGGCGGATCGTCCCAACAAGACTCCCATGACATTTAAAACTAAGAAACGGTAATTGGCATGATTGGGCTTCGTGGTCGAGATTATATTGAAACGCAGGATTTGAGCCGGGATGAAATTCTCCACTTGCTCGACAAAACCACCGAATTGAAGGAAAAATTTCATCGGGGAGAGCCTACACTCTGCCTGCCGAATCAAACATCCTTTCTTTTGTTTTTCGACAAGTCAACACGCACACGTAATGCGTTCGAAGCTGGGATGACACAGTTGGGTGGGCACGCTCATTTTCTCGATGCCGATGTCACCCAAATCAGCCATGGCGAAACGCCCGCCGACACGGGACGGATACTCGCATCGATGGGCCACGGTATTTGCATTCGACACGATCTGGTGCTGTGTGAAGGAAATCGCTACATGCGCGAAATGGCTGCAGCGACCGACGTGCCGATTATCAATATGCAATGCGACGTCGATCACCCCACCCAAACTCTGGCCGACTTGCAGACCATTCGCGAAAAATTCGGCACCGACCTTTCCGGTTTGAAAATTGCGGTCAGTTGGGCCTATGCGCCTTCGTATGCCAAGCCACTGAGTGTGCCGCAAGGGTTGATCACGTTAATGACCCGATTTGGTATGCATGTGTCTCTTGCCCATCCTCCAGGTTACGACCTGGAAGGACGGACGGTAGAAACTGCTAAAGCCAACGCTATCGAGTCGGGTGGTAAGTTCGAAATGGTCGAGGACATGGATGCCGCATTTGCCGACGCCGACATTGTTTATCCCAAAAGTTGGGGTGTCTACGATTTAATGCTGGCGCGGCAGAATGCCACCACGCCCGAAGAGATCAACGAAAACCAGCATGGTTGTCTGGCTCAAAATGACCAGCATAAAGAGTGGATTTGCGACCAGCGACGGATGGACTTGGCGAAAAAAGGGGCCGTGTATATGCATTGTCTGCCTGCCGATCGCGGCGCCGAAGTCACCGATGCGGTCATCGACGGTCCCCAGTCGATTGTGTTCCCAGAGGCCGAGAACAGGCTGCACACAGCCAAAGCCATCATGGCCAGCACCATGCGCGAGCGGCCTTTTTAGGGAAAATTTTCCATGCGTTGGTAAAGCTGACGGGCCACCTCGACTGCACTAGACCGTAATGCGTTTTCATCACAACAGACGACCTGTCCGGCACGCAAACACCAATGCCCGTCGATCATAACATCACGAACAAGTTCCGGCCCCATCGCATAGATGAAATGAGCGGCAAGATTTTCAGCAGCCAGTGGCGTCGGGGGCCGGTAACAGGTGAGTACCAAATCGGCTGCCGCCCCTGCTTCGAGTCGTCCTAGCGGAACTCCGAGCGATCGGGATGCAAACCGGGCACTCTCGGCCAACATCGCCAGCGGCTTTTCCATGGGTAATGCCCGATGCGCATCGTGGCTCTTGAATTGGGCGGTGCGTGCTTCGCGCCACATGTCGGCGCCGATGCCGTCGGTTCCCAACAGGGTTGGGCCGGTAAAGCGGGCTACCGGGGTGTAACCGACACCGTTGTTCATGTTGGAATTAGGATTATGCGCCAGTTGCACCTGTAAATCGTTGAGTTCAGCAAAATCATCCGCTGATAAATGGGTTCCATGGGCCAAAACTGTTTGTGCTACTTGCAACAAGCCATGGCGCTTAAATCGCTGGAGCAGGCCACCGCCATATCGTTGACGGGAAATTTGTTCATCGATTGGATCCTCCGCGACATGAATATGAATTCCTGTTTTTAATCGGTGCGCCAAGTCGACGCACGCTGCCAGCGAGTCTTCCTCCATGGTAAAACTTGCGTGGCCGCCAACGAGTGCCGCGAATTGCCCGCTATTTTCTTGCTGGCAATTCAGTGCATAGCGCTCATTTTCTTTGAGACCCTGAGTAGCTTCAGCGGGGCCATTGCGATCGGTCACTTCGTAGCACAGAAGACCTCGGTTGCCAATCTGACCAATGCCTGCTTGCAAAGCGGAGAGACTGCCGTCGATTGCGGATGGCGAGGCATGGTGGTCGATGAGTGTGGTTGTCCCGCACCGCAACGCGGCCAGGGCGCCAATGGCGCCACTGCATTGGACGCTTTCGAGTGAGTGGGCCCGGTCCAACCGCCACCACACAAGCTGCAGAAGTTCTTGAAAGTTTTGCGGCTTTCGAGGCGGGGCCGGCATGCCAGCGGCCAGCGCCGAATAGAGATGCGTGTGCCCATTGACCAATCCCGGCATCAATACGGTTTGGTCACAATCGACGATCTCATCACCCGGTTCAGCGGAAACGTCAGCTCCAACGTCAACGATGGTCCCATCGACTTGTCGCAGATTGCCCGTTGCCACCGATGGTGGGCCGAGTTGGACTAATATCGCGTCGTGAAAAAAAGTGGGCATTATAATAAATCCAGCACACCCGTTTGTTGGTTGAATGATTCGATTTGTTGGTCCCATTGCTCGACCTGGGCGAACGTTTCTTCCCAGAACGATGGTTGCCAAAGTTGGCGTAGTTCCTCGGCCGTGCGACCTTGCTGTTCAACCCAGGTAAAGTATTTGAAGTTATGCAGCGCTTTACGATCTTGGTAGGTCAACTCACGCAAAGCGTCGGTGGTGATGCCGTCCAAGTACCGTGCTCGGTCATAGAGGGCCTGCTCGTTGGTGTAGGTGCCACGCTCGGTGGCAAGTTCCTCCAGGCGACTGGCATAGAGGTCTGCCGAATCGGTGAGGCAGATGAACAGTACGTCACGCCCATCCATGTCGTAGTATCTGGCTGCCTTAGTCGCTGCGACCAGATTGCAGATGCCAGAGATGCCAAGGTTTGATAGTTGCCCAATCAATGCGTCTGGCAGCGAGTGGCTCAGGGTTTCTTGACCTATCGGTTCATTGAACAGACGCAACAGGGCCATGCACTGTTCATCGTCAATGGCGGCGACCATGTCGGTGTTGCGAACATTGTGAACCCACGGTATGTGTTTATCGCCGATACCCTCAATGCGGTGGCCGCCAAACCCGAGCTGATAGAGAGTTGGGCATTGCAGGGCCTCGGTGGCCACCACACGGATGCCCGGATGGCTGATTCGCAACCGATCGCCGGCGGCAATGGTGCCGGCACTGCCGGTGGCAGAAACGTAACCGGCCAGCCGATGGCCACTGGGTAACTGGTCAAAAATTTCTTCAATCATCGCGCCGGTCACATGGTAATGCCAGACCGGGTTGCCGAATTCTTCGAACTGATTGAAAATGATGCACTCGGGCCGGGTACGGCGGATTTCCCAGCACTTGTCGTAAATTTCTTTGACGTTGGATTCACAGCCCGGTGTGGCAATGATTTCGGCGCCAATTTCCTTGAGCCATTCAAACCGTTCGCGACTCATTTCTTCCGGCAAAATAGCCACCGCCGTGCAGCCGACCAGGGCCGAATCAAATGCGCCACCACGACAGTAGTTGCCGGTGCTGGGCCAAACGGCCTTGTGGGTGGTCGGATCGAACTGTCCGCTCACCAACTTCGGCACCAAGCATCCATACGCCGCGCCGACTTTGTGCGCGCCAGTTGGAAAATATTTGCCGACCAGGCCGATGATGCGGGCGTCTACTCCGGTAAATTCCGAGGGGAATTCGATCCAATTACCCTGGTTGAACAGTCCACCCTGCTCGACCGGTTCATTTTTCCAAGTAATGCGAAACAAGTTCACCGGGTCGACATCCCACAGGCCAACCTGGCCAAGCCGGTCTTTGATTTTTTGCGGCACAGCGTGTGGATTACGCATTTGGGCAAAGGTCGGTAATAAAACCTTCCTTTCACGAAAGCGGTCGATAGTACGCTCGAGTACTTCTTGATTAACAGACATTGAGAGTTGAGAGTTGAGAGTTGAGTGTGGCCAGTTAATTAACTTATTAGCACGCAGCGCAAGCAAGTGAGTGAGTGAGTGAGTGAGTGAGTGGATGAGTGGATGAGTGGATGAGTGGATGAGTGGATGAGTGGATGAGTCTCAGGTACCCACTCGCTTGCGCGTCGTGCTTGTATTTTGCAAAAACTCAATTACCACAAAAGTAACTTGGAATTATTTTCGTGTTTTTGGTGTATTTCGTGGTTCTCAAGGTTAGCCGTTTAGGACTCCTATATTTTACTTCAAACATGCCGCCACGGCGCCTAAATTGGGTTCGATGTGGATTGGTTTTCCTCCGGCGCGGATTGCGCTGCGGGTATCCTTCAGGCCGCTGCCTGTGAGCATGGCCAGCACGCGGTCACGGGGAAGAATGGTTTTTGTGTCCAATGCCGCGACGATACCCGCCAGGCCTGCAGCGGATGCCGGTTCGGCAAAGGCGCCATGGCGCCCGGCAAGGCGCATCGCGTCGATGATGGCTTCGTCGCTCACGCAGACTACCACACCCTCCGATTCTCGCAATGCGTGTACCGCTTTTCGCCAGTTGCGCGGCACCTGAACGTCGATGCTGTCTGCCAAGGTGGAGCCGTTGCCCGGATCCGGCAGTGCATCGTACTCCAGTGCATGCGGGAAGGGGGCGACACCTGCCGCCTGCACGCCAAGCAAACGCGGCAACCGGTCAATGATGCCTAGGGCGTGCATTTCGGTTAACCCTTTCCAGATGCCAGCGATCGTGCAACCGTCGCCAATGCTGACCGCTATCCAGTCGGGTACCCCGCCGAAGTCGGAGGACTGCTCCGCGATTTCCAAGCCCCCCGTTTTTTTTCCTTCAACCATGACCGGGTTGATGGCACAGTTGCGATTGTACCAACTAAACTCTGCACAGCTCGCCGAACATAATTGATACGCCTGATCATACGTGCCTTGTACCGCAAACAGGGTGGCTCCGTACACGAGCAACTGCGCCAACTTGGGCTCTGGGGCCGTGTGGGGCACGAAGATACGTGCAGATAGCCCTGCCAGCGCGGCATGGCAGGCCAGACTGGTGGCGGCGTTGCCGGTCGATGCGCAAGCAATCGTTTTGGCACCCACTTGCAAAGCGTGCGCTACTCCAACGGAGCTGGCCCGATCTTTAAACGAGGCGGACGGATTGCGACCTTCGTCTTTGATCAACAGTTGCTGTAGCCCTAGTTGCCGTGCCAACCGTGTCATATCGAGCACCGGAGTCCAGCCGACTGGCCAATGGTGGGGGATGCTCTCTGGGGTCAACGGTAACAGCTCCGAGTAGCGCCAATGATTGGGTTTTCGGCTGGCAAGGGGCCGTTTTCCCCAGGCGGACCGTACGGCGTCTAAATCGTAATGAAAATCGAGGATGCCATCCGCGGGGCCACACTGTGGGCAGGTCATCCAAATTTGGCAGCTCATCCGATTTTGTTGGTCGGCAACATCGGCCTGCACCCCTTTGGACGCATCCAGTGAAACCCCGCAGTTTACGCAAACTAAATTCGTGACCAAGGTACTCATGACGGATAGTTTCCCAAAATATTCGACTTTATTCCATGCTCACAGTTTAAACTATAAGGGTTGTTTATGTACCCTTCTGCGGATGCCTTTCACATACAGAAGGAAGTCCATGGTTGAACTTTTTTGCACACCGTTTGTTGAGATGATCGAACGGATGCGGCTGGAAATGGAGAACCAGCAGACTATCTTCGACCTGCCAGTTCGGAAATGGTATATCCCGCAGCAGGAATCGAGTGATCTGGACTGTTCGGTGCCATTTCATGACCGCAGGGCTGGCAACCCTTGCGGGCCCGCTTCTGGCCCGCAGACCCAGATGGCCCAGAACCTGGTGCTCTCATGGCTTGCCGGCGGCCGGATCATGGAGCTCAAGACGGTTCAATTAAATGACCGGCTCAGCATCTCGCGACCCTGTATCGACGCCACCAACATCGGCTACAACATTGAGTGGTCGCAGGAGCTTCGGGTCGAGCAATCGCTCGATCAGTACGTGCAAGGAGCCATGCTGATTCATATGCTGCGTAAGGCGCCCGAGGTGTTTGCCGATCCCTTCGGCCATGCCGATATGAGCGGGCCTGTCGGCGAACCGATATACGATATGTCGATTGGTTACGACCTGGCCGGCATTCAGTCGGAAAAAATCGGCCATTTTGTTCGTGGCATGATCGATGCCACCGAAAGTGTTGAGCGGCTCCGCGCTGAAATTCCACACCGATTGACCAAGCTACGTGACCTCGACTATCCGACCGCGCTGAGCCGCAGTATTACCCTGTCCACTTTTCACGGCTGTCCGGCTGATGAGATCGAGCGAATTTGCCAGTACTTGCTCACGGAATTTGATGTTCATGTAATTGTGAAAATGAATCCCCCCATGCTGGGCAAAGAGCGACTGGAGCAATTGCTGCACGACCAGATGGGATATGCCGAAATCCGCGTCAATCCGGCCGCTTACACCGGTGGCTTGCTGTTTGATGAATCGTTGGAGATCTGTGGACGGCTGGACCAACTGGCCAAGTCGCGCAATTTAGGTTTTGGTGCTAAGTTTTCCAACACTCTGGAGGTGACCAATCATCGCACCTTTTTCGCAGCCGATGAAAAGGTGATGTACCTATCGGGACAACCATTGCATGTGATCACCCTCACCTTGGCAGACAAATTCCGCCAGGCAATGGGGTTCGATCTGCCGATTTCTTTTTCGGCGGGTGTGGATCGCAAGAATTTTGCCAACCTGGTTGCCTGTGGTTTTGTGCCGATCACCACTTGTACCGATCTCCTGCGCGTAGGCGGATATGGTCGATTACCGCCCTACTTACAGGAGTTGGCCAAAGCGATGCGCGCCGTCGGGGCCACCAACTTGAATGATTATGTGCTCGATGCACGTGGCCAACGCGAAGCTGCCGGAGGTAATCCGGTAAGAGCCGGATTCCTCAACACGCCGATCATCGTAGCAGAAACGCAAGCGGACCCGCACTACCATGCGCTGAAAAATAGTGCCCAGCCCAAAAAAATCGATTCGCATCTGACCACCTTCGATTGCATTACATGTGACAAGTGCATTCCCGTATGTCCCAACGGAGCCAACTTTGCCTATCACACGGGTAAGGTGGAATTCACTTACCGCGATGTGGAAGTCGGCGCGGATGGCTCGGTGCAGCCAATCGGCGACGAGCAGACCTTTCGACTGGAGCAGCAGGAGCAGATTGCCAACTTTGCCGACTACTGTAATCACTGCGGAAATTGCGACACGTTTTGTCCTGAATACGACGGCCCCTATCTAAAAAAGCCAACTTTTTTCGGCAGCCGCCAGGCATTTGAGGAAGGCGCCCCGCATGATGGTTTTTATTTGCAAGGCTCACATGGTAGGCTGGAGTTGGGCAATCTGGAGATGGTCGGACGAATCGACACACACGTTTACCACCTGCAGCAACTCGAACAGCCGGACGGTTATCGTTTTCACGATGGCAAAGTCACACTGTTGATAACGCCTGCCGGCCAAATCGACCTGGATCCAACCACGGCCACGCCTTCGACCGCACATCGCACTGATATGGGGCGTTTTCACGCCCTGGTGACATTACTCAACAGCATCACAGACAGCAGTCGCATCCATGCGGTCAATGCGCACTTGCTCACTTCGCCTGGAGCTACTTAAGGAAAGGAGATTGTCATGACATGCATCCATCTCAGAGAACTCTACCAGCTATGCCAGAACGAAAAATTAAAGCTGAGCAGTTCGGATCTGATTCACATTGTCTGCCAAAAATGTGGGGAACAAGAAGTGTGTCCCTCACTGTTGACTCAAGAGGTTCCCGAGGAGGAAACTTCGCCAGACGAAACAGCCGACCACCGCCTGAAGGCGGAGGGTTCGCCGCCAGTCGGCTAAAGCCCGACTTTCTGGTGATGCCCTTACCACGAATGGAAAATCGCAATAGCCACGAAGTGGCGAAAGCATCTAGCCGTGGGGCGTGAGCCCACGGTGGAGTTTTCAGGCCATTTCCTAGCCCTGAAAGGGCGACAGCGAGTGGCCCAAGCGGAAAATTGGTTTCGTTTAAA
>JBDOMT010000049.1:0-10450 GCA_039831705.1 Pirellulales bacterium
CGCTCCATGCTAGATTGGCAGGTTAGTCACTGCCAATACTGCCTGCGCAAATCTTGTGCCAAAGCTGGTCGATTTCCCTGGGTTTTTCAAGAGACTTGTGTATAAACAACAGGGCGTGAGCCCACGGCTAGATGCAATCGCCACTTCGTGGCGATTGCGGTAAGTAAGCCACAACCAGAAAGTCGGGCTTTAGCCGACTGTCGGCGAACCCTCCGCCTTCAGGCGGTGGTCTTCAGTTGGGGTCCACTCGTCTGATGGATCAGGCCGGCATGCAATCTTCGAAATCCTTACAGCAGTCCATCGACCGGGCCAATGCATTGGGCGCTTCTCTTACAGGCATTGGTTGGGGTAACCGCTTGCAGGGACTGTTTCTGTTCCAGGAATCGATTCGCCCCGAAGCTCGTGGGGCATTGGCTCGCTGCCGTCAGCTTGGCCTGCATACCACATTGTTGACAGGAGATCACCGGGGTCGTGCTGCTCACATCGAGCAGGAATTAGAGACGCCGGTTGAAGCTGAAATGTTGCCAGTGGATAAGGTGAAGGCGATCAAGCGGCTACGAGATCAACTGGGGCCCGTAGCTATGGTCGGCGATGGGATCAATGACGCCCCCGCACTGGCTGTCAGCGACGTTGGGGTGGCGATGGGTTGTGGCGCCGATCTTACGCGTGAATCGGCCACCGTTTGTTTGCTTGCTGATGATTTGTTACGTTTTCCCTGGGCAGTTGCCTTAGCCCGGCAAGGGGTGCGTACGATTCGACAAAACCTGTTTTGGGCTTTTGTCTACAATGGTGTGGGAATTGCCCTCGCGGCAAGCGGCCACTTGAATCCAGTCTGGGCTGCCATCGCGATGGCCGGCAGCAGTTTGGCTGTGATTGCCAACTCCTTGAGGTTGGCTCATTTTCCTGAACCGGAGAGTCATAAGTAAGCTCAATGATTGAATTCCCCCTGGTATTTATCGGCGGTTTGCTAGGGTCGGCCCACTGTATCGGTATGTGTGGTCCACTGGCGCTTGCGTTGGGAGGGACCACGGGGCAGGGTGGGACAAGATTGGGAGCGACGCACAACCTGAAACGCCAATTGGCATTTAGTGGAGGGCGGATTTTTACCTATGGATTTGGTAGGGCGGTGGCCGGTTATGGTGGCTATTGGTTATCTCACCAAGGGCCACGGTTGTAGAGGCGCAAATGGTTCAGGTGCAAGCCTGGTTGGCCATGGCTGCCGGAGTGGTGTTGGTGGTGATGGGTCTGATGATCGCTGGCGTTTTTCCCCATTGGGTGGTATCTCGCATGGCCCATGTGCCATGTTTATCGGGCAAATGGGTGAAGACATTTCTCATGGCTCCCGGTTTGGGTAATGCCTTGTTGGCAGGTGTCTTCACCGGCTTCATTCCCTGTGGGTTGGTCTACGGTGTCTTGGCGTTGGCTGCCAGTGCAGCGGGACCTTTTCGCGGTTGGGTGACGATGGTCTGTTTTGGGTTGGGGATGATACCTTTGATGGTATTAGCCGGATGTGGTGGCTCGCTCTTGAATCTCACCACCCGAGCACGCGTGTTTCAAATAGCAGCCTGGTGCGTCGTACTCACGGGCATCCTCTCCTTTGCCCGTGGAGTGGGGTACATGAACGTGGTGGGAGACGTGACGGCAGGTAGTTGTCCGCTATGTCCGTAGGAGGATAGTCCCTAAGTATGGTAGCCGCGCAGCGGCGAAAGCATTTAGCCGTGGGCGCAAGTCCGCGGCATATAGATGCTTAAAACCTGGCCGCGCAGCAGCGACAGCGAATGCTCCAATAAAGTTGGTGGGACGAATGAGGATTGTAGAAGGAACGGGATCGAGCGATTTTTTCACTAAAACATGCAAATTCCACGACCTTACTCCAGGGCGTGGGCGACTGCGGATTTCATTTTTTGTAGGCCTTTGCGTGCTACGCTTTCTGCAGGTTGCTGCCAATATTGACGATTGAATAGCTCCAGCGACAGGGCCCCGGTAAAGCCGCCTGTGGCGAGGGTTTGGAAGATTTCGTCCAATGGCGCTATGCCATCGCCCGGATAAATGCGATCTTTGTCGCCGATTATTTCCCGGGGTGGATCGGCCGGGTAATCGTTGACATGGAAACAGTGCATCGCTTGTCCCGCGAGTAAATGTAGGCTCGCAAAAGATGACCCTCCCTTATAAAGATGGTAGATGTCCAGTAGTAAGCACGCATCCGGATGGCCTGCGTCAATCGCAACTTGGGACACTTCGCCTAGTTGGGACAGGTGGGTTGAAAATCCCCAAATTTCCAATTGGGGTACCACTCCAATATTTGCGCCGATTTCCAGCAACTTGCGGTATCTTTGGGCTGCCTCCAGGAGGTCGAGGGGTTCATCGCCAGTGGCCCCAGCGGGTGGAGCGGCGATTCGCATACCGCCGATTTCCCGAATCAGGTCCATGTCTTGGCGGGCTTGCTCCAGGCCCGATTGCCGTTGGTGCGGGTCGTTGACAATCCAATGGGCAAAGCCAATTGCTCCTTCGACCCGCAAGCCGGCATCTGCGATTTGCTTCTTTAAGTCGCTCAACTTACCGCCCTGTTCAACAAAAGTTTCGATATCGCGGACCCATGGTTCGATCCCATCGTACCCAGCCGTAGCAGCCAGTTGCACTTGCTCTTCGATGGTCAATTTATGCCCGGAAATGGTGCCGCTATTCAGACAGTAGCGCCAACGAGGGAAATTTTTCGAACGACTCTCAGCGGCTGTGGAAGCAGACAACATGGTGGTCGCTCCAAGGGCGGCAGTTGATCCGACAGTGGTTGTGGAAGCAAGGAAGTTACGTCTTGTTACATGTGGTTGCATCGATCAATTTCCGGTTGATGGTATTATTTTATTGGTGCTTCGACCATCAGCGCCGCCGCTGCCACACCCAATCCAATCAGGTTGAGGATGACGATCAGCAGGCCTACGCCCCAAAGAGTTCGGCTGCCATCGTCGCGGCTGGCCCCCTTTTTTTGCCCCAGCCATCCGGCCAAAACACCACAGACCCACGTCCAGTGGAGCATCACATGAATTAGAATTGCCAGGCCCATCGTGCACAAGGCGGCAAACTGGAGACCACACCATTGGTCATAATTCCATTCCCAGAGCGACCAGCCAGCCGCATCAGGCCCGGGAGGGAAAATAAAACGCAGGACTACCGTCACCCAGCTCAGCATGAGAAACAGCAGTAATAGGAGTGAATCAAGCCAAAAATTTATGGTCGTGTGTGAAATCCTTTTGCCCATGCTCGTACAGCCGTCTAATTTTATGCGTTATAAAAGTGGGCTCATCAGGCGCAACGCGTTTTCTAATAAACGTGAGCGAAACGGTCGCTTGCCCCATTCTATTGGATCTAGCAGATCAGAATCATCAATGTAGGTTTGTTGCAGTGCCCGAAGCCGGTTGGCAAAACCGGGCTCGTAGACAAATAAGGATACCTCATAATTGAGCCACAAACTGCGCATGTCGAGGTTCACTGTACCGAACATCGACATGGCATCGTCAACCACAATTGATTTGGTGTGCAGTAGTCCGTCGCGATAGAGAAAGATTTGCACTCCAACCTCGAGCAGGTCATCGTAGTAAGAGCGGCTGGCATAGCGGGTGAGGAACGAATCGACTTTCTCTGGAACGATGAGTGAAACTTCGACTCCTCGTCCCGCCGCCCCGCGTAGCGCACGCAGTAGCGACTCGTCGGGCACCAGGTAAGGCGTGGTGAGGACCAGTTCCTGCTGAGCCGCATTGACTAAACCCAAAAGCATCTGCAGCAGACCATCACTGGTCTGACCGGGGCCCGAAGGCAGTACCTGGATGTCTGCGGTGCCACTAGGCTCTACCATCCGTAGCCCGGCACTGGCGATCAGGTCGTTAATCGACTCGCCCGTTTCCAACGACCAATCGCCGATCATGGTAGCGGCCAACGGAGCGACGACTGCGCCTCGGAGCCGAACCATCGCATCAACCCACTCCCCAACTCCCGAGTCTTGTTTGAAAAAACGAGGATCGACCAAATTCATGCTGCCAGTCCATGCGACCTCTCCATCGATGACGATGATTTTCCGGTGGAGACGCAGATCGGTACGGCCGACAAAGGTACGGAACAGACCCACCGGTAGAGCTTCTTCCAACAGTACACCCGCATTCCGGAGCCGTTGAGGTCCGTTGCCTTTCCACCAGGGGCGGGCCCCCAACGCGTCGATGAGGAGTCGGCAAGATACACCCCGTTTGGCGGCTCGAATCACGGCCTCGAGTACGTCGTCCGCGCTGCCTCCATCGTCCCAAATATAAAACTCCATCAAGACACTCGTTTTAGCCCCATCCACGTCCTGACGAATGGCCTGGAGCATATTTTGGGTGTCGGAGAATATTTCTATATTGCTGCCGCGAACCGTGGGAAAACCTACCGTCTCTCGTCCCAGTCGGTCCATGGCTCGTGCGGCCGGGGCATGACGTAACCAGGCAACGCTGGTGATGCCTTCCTCGATCGCGGCCTGAGAAATTTTTTCATAATCGGTTCGCAGGCTATTGATACGTCGTGTACGCCGTTCGCCAATCCGGTGCTCCCCAATCAACATGTAGATCAAGGCGCCGCCAAAAGGGATCGCTGCTACCAGCATAAGCCAGGCCAGAGCTACTCCAGTTCCAGGCCGTTTCATAATTACGCGAACGGTGATGAGACTGACGATCAACAAGTGAGCCAGCTCGATGAAGGTCATCGGGTGCAGGAAGAAACCCTCGACCGTCATATCCTCATTCGTTGTAGCCAACAACAAGTGCGTCCTAATAGCCGCATGGATGGAAAATATGCCCATATTCATAGTACGTGAACTTTGACGCGTTCACGGTCCGGAGTGTCAAAAGACAGATTGTCCATTGTTTATACTTGCAGACCCGGGAGAACGACAATCCGTGATTGGTGTACGGCAAGAATCATGTTCCTTAGTGAATCAAAATCCGATAACGGAGATCCTTCGCTACACTCAGGATGACAGGTGGGAAATGAGAATACCGCTTCTTGCCTCGTCTACGTCCCCCTAACTGCATATACGACAAGTTTCCCCCAAAAATTCTCACCATTTGCCGGCTCCCTGTTGACATGAGGAGCGAAATTGCTAGAATTTAATTCATGCCTTAAAGATACTGAGTCTCAGTAGCTACATGGCTCGGAAGCAATTGCCATTAATCGCTGAATTTTCCATGGAGAGAACGTAAAGTACCCATTATGCATTCCCCAAAAGGCCCGCTGCGGATCCGTGCCACATCAACCATCAAACGTCAACAATTAAAAATCGATGGTGGTTTTACCCTGGTCGAATTGCTGGTGGTGATTGCCATCATCGGAGTGTTGATCGCGATCTTGCTGCCGGCAATCCAGGCAGCTCGAGAAGCGGCCAGACGGATGAGTTGTGCCAACAATATGCGGCAGCTTGCCTTGGCGATGCATAATTATGAGTCAACCCAGGGCCGGTTCCCGCCCAGTATCATGCTTGGCAAGGATCAGGAGCTGTGGTCGGCTCAGGCTCGAATTCTCCAATATCTAGAACAAGCGAATTTGTTTTCCAGTATCGATTTCAAGCAGTCCTATGGAGATATTCTTATCAATGGTCAAAGGCTCGCTTCGCTGCGTGTACCCACGTTGCTCTGTCCATCCGAGGTCCGCGATGAAATGCGTTTAAAGAATGGGGATCCTTACCATTACCCGCTCAATTACAGTGTCAATTGCGGTGTGTGGAAAGTATACGATCCACGCGACCATAGTGGCGGATCGGGCGCTTTTTTTCCCAATGACGGGCTAGCCGCACGCAACATGGGTGATGGCTTGAGCAACACACTCATGTTGGCCGAAGTCAAAGGTTGGACTCCCTACTATCGAGATATCGGTACGGCAACAGCTGTCCCGGCCCAAGAACCCGATGAGATATGTTCGTTGGGTGGTAGTTTTAAAGACGAATCGGGTCATACCGAATGGGTCGATGGCCGTACCCACCAAACTGGCTTCACTACCACCTTCACTCCCAACAGAAAAATTCTGTGCCAAGAAAAAGTAGGAGACTTAACTCAACAATACGACGTCGATTGGAATAACAAGCGTGTTGGCAAGAGTGACACGGAAGTAACTTACGCTGCAGTAACCTCACGCAGTTATCACGCTGGTGGTGTCGTCAATGTGGCGATGATGGATGGCTCGGTGCAGATCATGAATAGCGATATCGATCTAACCACCTGGCGTTCCCTGTCAACTCGCGATGGAGAAGAGGTGCTGACTCTTGGAAAGTAAGATGTAGGATGTGAGAATGCGGATGTTAGAATTTACAGATACGAACGGCTAATCTCAATCATTTACATCATAAATCGAACATCTCACATCGAACATCTCACATCGAACATCATTCGAACCGTAGCAGAGCATACTTTTTTTTGCCGCTGCGTAACACGATC
The DNA here is from genome assembly GCA_039831705.1 of Pirellulales bacterium. Taxonomy (GTDB): domain Bacteria; phylum Planctomycetota; class Planctomycetia; order Pirellulales; family Lacipirellulaceae; genus JAJRWS01. Next base: position 6,450 of record JBDOMT010000049.1, read on the forward strand.
ACTGTTTCACTGGCCAGTTGGTCGGCAGTCAATTTCGCATCGATGCCACGCACCCGTCGGTTATTGATGTATGCGCCACCCTGCTGAACGGTGCGTCGCGCTTCGCCTTTGCTTTTGGATAGCCCCGCTTCAACCAACGCATCGAGAATGGGTAGGCCATCGTCGTCGGTCAGTCGCAGTCGCGGCAATTGACGACTGGGTACGTCGGAAAAAATTTCCCCCAATTGTTGATCGTCTAAGTCGCTGATTTCTGCGCCAAAGAAAATGTCGGTTGCTTTTTGAGCTGCTGCCAGTCCACGTTCACCATGGACCAGTTGAGTGAGCTCTTCAGCCAGTCGTCGCTGACTTTCTCGTTTTCCAGCCGCTGCATTTCGGGCAGCTTCAAGTTCTTCGATTTCCGTTCGGGAGAGTTCCGTGAGCATGCGCAAGCAGTTGCCGACATCGTCGTCGCTGGTATTGATCCAGTATTGATAAAATTGATAAGGGCTGGTCCGATCGGCGGCGAGCCAGACAGCTCCGCTTGCCGTTTTTCCCATTTTGGTTCCGTCACTCTTGGTCAATAGCGGCCAGGTAAGACCATGGAGGCCGACTCCACGCATGCGCCGGGCCAGGTCGATGCCGGCGGTGATGTTGCCCCACTGATCGCTGCCCCCCGCTTGCAACTCACAACCATAGGTGTCGTACAGATGGACAAAATCATAAGCTTGCAGCAGCATGTAGCTAAATTCCGTGTAACTCATGCCGCCACCTTGGTCGGAATCCGAGCGACCTAAACGGCTTTTTACCGATTCCTTGGCAAGCATGACGTTCACGGGGAAGTTTTTCCCCACATCGCGCAGAAATTGCAAATAGCTCCAAGGACCTGTCCAATCGAGATTGTTGACCAGGTGCGCCGCCTGTGGGCCAGGACTGAAATCCAGAAAAGTGCTCATTTGACTTCGCAAACCTTCAACATTCCGTTCCAAGTCCTCGGGGCTGAGCAGCTTTCGCTCGTCACTCTTGCCACTTGGGTCGCCGATCATGCCGGTGGCACCGCCCACCAGGGCGATGGGCTTATGTCCGGCTTGCTGGAACCGTCGCAGCACAATCAGTCCCAAGAGGCTGCCAATGTGAAGGCTATCGGCAGTTGGGTCAAATCCGGCATAGACGGTGCGTGGTTTTTCATTCAGCCAGGCTTCCATGCCGGCATCGTTGGTGGTTTGGTGGATCAGTCCGCGCCAGCGGAGATCAGCAAGGAAAGACATAGGGGGGTTTTGGGGGAGTTAAAGGGATCCGACAGGCACCCTGAAAGGGTGAAACATTCTAGCCCAGGATAAGGTCAGCGAGCTTTAGCGAGCCTGACCGCCACCCTGGGTACAGTTCACCAAACCTATTCATCGGCCGAGCAGTAGGCTTGGCAATAGAGCGGCGTTTGACCGAGGACGTAACAAACCGAGGCATCTTGCGGGTGTTTTCAGTCTCGGTCAAGGGCCGCAGGTAGATATCGCTGCTTGCTCGGCCGAATATCCATTACCTAACGAACCCCGGGTGGCACTTAAGCTCGCCTGCGTTTACCCGGGGCTATAACATGATGCCCTTTCAGGGCATCACTTAGGCGACGTTGTGATGGTCGACTCAGCTCTCAACCCAAGAATGAGCTCGGCCAGCTTGAGGTCGTCTTGAGTGGTGATTTTCAGATTCAGTGGCGATCCTTCGACCATCACGACCGGTTTGCCAATTCGCTCGACTAACTGGGCGTCATCGGTTGGAAGAGGATCGCCCGGTTGTAGGGCTGCATAGGCTTCCAGCAGCAATTCACGTTGGAAGACCTGGGGAGTTTGTGCAGCCCATAGGTGGCTGCGATTGATGGTTTCAACAATTCGGTGTTTATCAGGGAGGTCGCTGTCATTTGGATGATTTGTGGCTGCCTGTTCCCGTTTGAGTGCCTGTCCCCGTTTGAGTGCCTGTCCCCGTTTGAGTGCCTGTCCCCGTTTGAGTGCCTGTCCCCGTTTGAGCGTTGAGGCTACAGGAACAGCCAGGATGGCTGCATCGTGTTTCACTGCGGCAGAAAACACGCGGTCAATCCAGGCAGAGGCCAGGCACGGTCGGGCCGCATCGTGAATGGCCACCATATCGATGTCGGAACGCACCTGTTGAAGTGCGTTGCGGATCGAATCGACTCGCTCCTCACCTCCCAGGCAGAGTTCGATATTCTGGGTCAATCCATGGGCTTTGAGCTTGCCCGCAAAGTTCTCTCGGTCCTCACGAGACACTACCATAATAAACTGTCTGACGTCTTCACGGGCGAGTAATTCGTTGGCAGCGTGGATCCAGACGGACTGGCCCGCCAGTGGGGCCAGATGTTTTTTGTAATGTTTATCACAAAACCGACTGCTGCGTCCAGCAGCGGGTAGGATAACAGCATAGGTAGACATGAGTTTTCCTGGGGCAAGTCTCATCCTTGTCGAATGTGATATCGCCTAGTATACTCAACATCCTTCGTCCCTATTGGAAGAAAAACCATAACGGATACATTACCCAGGCCTTTTTCCCCGTTGGATCCGATGAGCAAAGAAACGGTTACGCAGACTGGAGAGGTTTCCCCTACGGGCACGGGCGCTACAGATACGGGCAAGACAGATGGGGGGGAAGTTGTCGTACAGACCAGAGCACTGTCGAAGGTCTACCGAGACTTTTGGGGTCGGCAAAAGGTAAGAGCCCTGAAGGCATTGGACCTGGAAGTTCGCCAAGGTGAAGTGCTGGGCTTGTTGGGGCCTAACGGTTCCGGCAAGACGACCACCATCAAACTCCTGCTGGGACTGCTCTTTCCTACCGAAGGAGAAGCGCTGTTGTTTGGTAAAAGTGCTACCGATGTAAGTAAAAATGAGCGGATTGGGTATTTGCATGAGGAGTCATATCTCTCTCGCTTTCTCAATGCGGAAGAAACGCTCGATTTTTATGGTCGTCTGTTTGATATGCCTGCCGATGTGCGCGGGCAGCGAGTTGATGAACTGATCAAACTGGTCGGACTCGACAAAGCCAGACGCCGTCAATTACAAGAATACTCCAAAGGGATGACGCGCCGCATCGGTCTGGCGCAAGCACTGATCAACGATCCTGATCTCATTCTTCTGGACGAGCCGACCAGCGGTCTCGATCCTATTGGCACGCGGGAAATGAAAGACATGATCCTGCGGCTGAAAAGTGAAGGTAAAACAGTTGTCATGTGCAGCCATCTTTTGGCCGACGTTCAGGATGTTTGCGACCGTATCGCTATTTTGCATCAGGGCGAACTGAAGGAGGTGGGCCGAGTCGATTCCTTGCTCACGGTGGCCGATGTCACTCAAATCCGCGCGCGTGGTCTGTCACAGGATTGCCAACAGGAAATTTGTGATTGTATTGCTCGCCATCAGGGCGAGTTGTTGGAGATGGACAATCCCACCACCACTTTGGAAGAGCTGTTCTTAAGAATCGTCAGTGATAGCGATGCACGCCCAGGACGTCGTGCCAAAGTGGAGAGTGAAGAGTAGAGGGAATGGAAAGTGGAGAGCAGAAAGCGGGAAAGCGGAAAGCTTACAGCAAGCTTTCCTGCATATTTCTCCGCTTTCCGCAATCTGCTCTCCGCTTTAGTATTTAGAACACATTAACGAGCGACAGAAGTTACTTCAAAGTTGGCCCTTCGATCCTTTAGACTTATTCCTTATGGTTCTTGAACACGAAATACTTCCTTACCTTCAGTGGTTGCTCTATGGAGCAGATGGCAATCTTGGTGCGATGCCTCGATTTTTTCTGATTGGGTTGGCGGTAGCCTTGCTTGGACTATTGTTAGGTGCAGTTGTGTCCATTGGGCGACACGGTTTGATGCGCGGTGGCGACCGCATCTACGGTGTGGTCGCAACCGGCTTTCGCGAGTTGTTCTCGATGTCGCCAAGGCGGGTTTGGGCCCTTGCTCTGCTGGCCATGAAGGAAGCCTGGCGTCGCCGCATTGTGGTTTCACTGGTGCTGTACCTGGTGATTTTGCT
>JBDOMT010000171.1:0-2401 GCA_039831705.1 Pirellulales bacterium
GCGCTGACACCCTGCCGACGCAGCCAGTGCCCTGTGTCCGCTTACTTGAAGACGCCACGATGAAGCGCCCTTCGTAGAAGAGGCTGTGGGGAGCGACACGAACGAAAGCAGCAGACAAGTTTGGCGGTGCGGACGTGGATCCGCCAACGCGAAACCTACAAGATTCATTGTGGTCAGCAGTTGAAGCGCGCAGAAACACATCAGCCGTGGATGGCGCACCATCACGTTCGACGCGTTGAACAGCACAGACCCCATTGTGTCAGCCATTGTAGGTCTCCCTTTAAGACATTGCGCGGGCGGTGGAGAGGGCACAGTTGAATCTGCCGCTCGCCTAAACCCAGCTACTTTATCGTCTCTCTTGCAGCCGCCAGACCTGAGGTCACGCTCTGCATGATGAAGCCAATGTCGGAGTCGAGCGTAACGAAGTTAAAACCGGCTTCGAGTCGACGTTGCGTGTAGGCCAGCCCACCAGTGTGTATCCCGGCTGGCACGCCGTGCTGCTTGCACGTGGTTAAAATCCTGTCCACCGTTTGAAGATGCAACGGATCATCTGTATCTCCGCGGGGCGATAAGCCAAGCGCCAACGCGAGATCCGAAGGACCGACGTAGATGCCGCCGAGCCCCGGTGTGGTGACGATCTCCTCGAGGTTGTCGAGACCCTCCTTAGTTTCGATCATCGCGATGCAAGCGATCTCGTTGTTTGCTTCCTTGCCATAACCTCGTCCGCCATAAAGGGCAGCACGAGTGGGACCGAAGGAACGCGTTCCATCGGGCGGATAACGACAGGCCGAGATCGCGGCCAGCGCTTCGTCGCGATTGTTGATCAGAGGCACGATCACGCCATACGCGCCCGCATCCAGCACCTTCATGATCTCATTGGGCACGTTGCCGGACACCCGCACGATGGGAATAGTATCCGTGGTCGAAATCGCGGGTAGCATGTGCAGCAGATTCTGGTAGTCCAACAGGCCGTGCTGCAGATCCAGGCACAGCCAGTCAAACCCGGCATTGGCCATGAGCTCCGCGATGTGAGTATTCGCCAGCGCTAGCCAGCCACCGATCGTCTGTTCGCCCGCTTTCCATTTGGCGAGTGCCGTGTTTTTGCGCATGATTTGTCTGACTGTTAGTACTTGTTTGCACCGTCGCCCGCATTATCGGTGACCTTGCCCACGTCCCCGACGAAAACATTCTCCTTCATTTCTTGACTCAGCGTAAGCGTTGTCTTCGTTCCAAGAGAACAAGTGACGTGCCAAGCTCGGCGATGAGATTCCTCAACTTTCAACTCAAAACATTTCCGTTCTTTGGCCCTCAACTCTCAACCCGCTTCGGTCGCAGCAAAGGTCTACCTTTCCGTCGGAGAATATGGAAGAATCCGTTCGTGGAAAGCGTCGGATTGCCGCCGCGCAGCCAAGAACACGCGCGCAGAATGGGTAAGCATACCGGAGCGAGCCCATGCATCGAATTTTTCTGACTCTACCGCTTTCTATGTGCCGAAAGCCTGCCGAATCAATCAGTTGGTGATTTCACATGGGAAACGGGGCAATTTCAGGCCGCAGAACCACTGGGAAGCCGTCCTTTTGTTGGCCAGTACCGTCTATTTAACCAATAAAAACACTGCACATAGAATCCGGTAGAGTCAGGATTTTTTTTAGTCTACGGCGTGAGCCACGGAGTATTGCGCGGTACACATTGCAGAACCCGCTGCCACCATGGTGTCCCTCGACGGTAATCCGAAGTTTGGCGGTTGCAGCCGTAATCCGTGATACCATCTGCGAATCGACTGTCGATACGTCAAGGATCGCGAACTCGTCCGAGCACACGCTACCAGTGTCGATTGTTGGACGTATTGGGGGTTGTCTTGGCAGTCTACGGCTCGTCGCCGTACCAATGTGGACTTCACTCCCGACTGAATTCCCTTGCATTCTTGGAATCGCAAGATTTAGCACTCGTCGTGCGACTGGACCGGGCACAAATCGAAAACGTGGACGGAATGTGGACATCATTCGACTCCATTGAGCATTATGGAACTGTTGTGCAGACAACTGCAATGAAGTACCGAACGGAGCGATGAAAGGGGTCATCAAAATCGCAAGTAACGAGCTGCATGGATTGAGATTGGGCTCAAATTGGCGGGCACGTATTTGTGGTTTGGGAACGGCATACGCGTGTCTCGGTCCCCGTCACTTCACAAAGTCCCGACCGGATACAGAATGTGATACGGAATCCATTGCCATTCAGTCAAAAACAGCGAAAATGCTGGAAGTAGAGTGAGCCGGTCTGAAAGCGACCGGTGAGCACAAGTAATTGACCAACCTCGACTTACATCCAATCGCATCGGTTGCTCAACAAGAAAGAGCACCGGTCTTCGGAACCGGATGTTGCAGGTTCGAGTCCTGCCGGG
>JBDOMT010000454.1:0-2388 GCA_039831705.1 Pirellulales bacterium
TATTATGCCCGCTTTGCCCGGTATCGAAGTACGCTTCCGTAGCCTAGTTCTACTGAAGTGATCGCCTGAAGACGAGGGTTTTTAGATCCCCGTAGGAGACAATAAAACACCCGCATCAGTAGTGAGACGACCACCGTTGAAATCTGCGGTTACTTACGCCGCTTTACACATGAAAATTGAATCGTTTTGTGTTACATTCTGTCATGCGACTAGTCCTTATCCTGGTTTGTAAGGTATTTTTTACACCCTACTTTTACCGAGACTAAGATCGTCGCGCTAGACCGCTTTTCAATAAACGTGTGAATTATTGGGACTAGCAGTAGTAATTTCATTACGATTCTTTTTCAGTGATGCGATCTTGGTTGTATTGAGGTTAGAACTCGAATGACTTCGCTCTGGATCTTGCTTATTGCAATGTTGATGGTGGTTGGGGGCGTGTTGATTTTACGATTGCACGCATTTCTGGCCTTAATTCTCGGAGCGCTGACCGTTGCCGCGCTCACTCCGACTGACGCCATTGTTCAGAGTGGTCTGCGCAGCGCCGGTATTGGTGTTGTCAGCATCGACGCTGCCAGGCATAGAGCAACGCTGAAAATTGGTGAAAAGCAAAAGTTCCTCGAAGGTAACCACTTCGTACTGGTCGCCGGGGAGAAGCCTCATTCGCTTGCCTTGGGCGCTCATCTCATGCTTAAGCTGATTGAAAAGGACAAGCAAAGGGTACTGGTTGAAATTGCCAATGGTGAATCGTTGGCGCTGCTTCAACCGGGCATTTTATTGTTGCATCATACGCAAGCAGCAGACGTTCGAGCAACTGCCAACCAAACAATAGGCCAACGCATTGCGACCGGATTCGGCCATACCTGTAGGGGGGTTGGAATTCTTATCGCCATGGCAGCGATTATCGGCAAGTGTTTGTTGGAAAGTGGAGCCGCTCAACGGATTGTGATCTCGGCACGACACACCGTAGGGGAACAGCACACGCCGCTGGCATTTTTAGGTAGCGGCTTCATTGTTGGGATTCCGGTATTCTTCGATACCGTATTCTTTCTGTTGATGCCGTTGGGCAAAGCTATGTGCGTGCGGACTGGCAAGAGCTATTTGCTCTGTATCTTGAGTATTGTGGCGGGTGCGACCATGGCCCACTCGCTGGTTCCGCCGACACCGGGACCCATGTTTGTGGCCAACGAGTTGGGCGTTGATCTGGGAGCTATGATGCTCGGTGGCGGCATGGTCGCTCTCTGCTGTGCATTGGCCGGGTATGGATTTGCCAAATTTGCTAATGCACGCATGCAGATTCCCATTCGGCCTTCGGCCGAATTGACTGCCGAAGAACTCGAGGCAATGGCCCATCTCGATGAAAATACGTTGCCGTCACTTGGACTTTCTCTGCTACCTATTTTGTTGCCGATTGTATTAATCGCCGGTAACACGATCTTCACGTTGCTCTCTGGCAATGTACCGCCAGTGATGAAACTGCTAGGCGATAAGAACATTGCCATGACCATCGCGGCAGCAATCGCACTGGCAACCTTCGCCTGGACAAAGCGGGCCAGCGGCACGGAGATGGCTGCAAGCGTGCAGGTGGCCTTGGCCGGAGGCGGTGTGATTATCTTGATCACTGCTGCAGGTGGCGCATTTGGGCACGTGTTGCGGCAGACCGACATCGCTGGGACAATTCAACAATGGATACCCGAATCGCAAGCCGGTCTGCTGTTTATAGTGATCGCTTTTACTATAACCATGGTGGTTCGCGTCGCCCAAGGATCGGCGACCGTAGCGATGATTACGGCCGTCGGCATCATAGGGCCTGTGGCCACCAATATCGATCTGCCCTACAACCGCCTCTATCTTGCATTGGCGATCGGATGCGGTTCGAAGCCCTTAAACTGGATGAATGACAGCGGCTTCTGGATCATCAGCAAGATGAGCGGTATGACGGAAGGTGAAACGCTCAAGACCGTAACCGTCATGCTGACCATCATGGGGCTGGTTGGCCTTGGGGCAACCCTTTTGGGCGCGACGCTGCTCCCACTGATAAGCTGACTGGATAATAGGTTGCTCGGCTAAAGGCATGGATGCGTAATCATCTCGATTCTAGATGTTACGACATGCTTCCCTCAATGAATACCTGCAGGTCCTTGAGCTCACCCGTGTCGAGCCAAATTCCGTGATCGTCACACTCGTCGATTTTGGGGTTTAGAGACAGATCCCTGGGCAGTTGCGCACCACTGGATCCAACCACCATTAGAGCCATGTCTAAATGGGTGGTTGGCTGAGATTAAAGATCCCCGCCGCAAGCGGCGGGGTATTTGTTCAAAACAATGTATTTTGGCGATCCTCGTGCAGTTTGCTATATGATCCACCCTGCTTTTTCACATATTGCGAAAT
>JBDOMT010000077.1:0-10256 GCA_039831705.1 Pirellulales bacterium
CTTTTTTATCTTCTTCCTCTTTTTTATCTTCTTCCTCTTTTTTATCTTCTTCCTCTTTTTTATCTTCTTCCTCTTCTTCCTCTTCTTCCTCTTCTTCATCCAGGTATTCGTACTCCAGTTCATCTTCTAATGGCTCGTCCTCCTCCTCGTCAGCCGATTCTTCGTCCACTTCCTCCCACTCCTCTTCGCCATAATCTTCTTGATCCTCATCTTCATCTTCTAACTCCTCGTCTTCTTCATCTTCATCTTCATCTTCGTATTCGTATTCGTATTCGTATTCCTCCTCATCGGAGCTGCCATCTCCGTCACCATCTCCGTCACCATCTCCATCCTCCTCCTCAACTCCATCTCCATCTTCGTCTCCATCTTCGTCTTCGTATTCGTACTCGTATTCGTACTCGTACTCGTATTCCTCATCATCATCCTCAGTGATTTCCCCCTCTGTGACGTTCAAGGCCGTTCTATATGCGCTGAAAGTCCCTGGGAGTGTCCTTTTATGGATCAATCCCGCAACAAGCAACACACTCGGCAATGAAGCAATGTTTTGATTCATAGGGACATTATCAATGATTTTCACGATGAATACTCCTGGAACTGCTTTAAACCTACCTCAACTCATTTAAGCTGCGTCATTCTCTACCGACTGGACATGATTACAATTCTGATGGATCTTGGGGAGATTTTCCAACCGGCGCAGGCCAAAAACTTTTAAAAAAATTGTCGTTGTTCCATAGTAGAACGGTCGACCCAGCTCCTCACTGCGACCAACAATACGTAATAAATCACGCTCCATCAACACACGTAAGATTTCGCCGCATTGGACGCCTCGAATTGCCTCAATTTCGGCTCTCACCACAGGCTGACGGTAGGCGACGACAGACAAAGTTTCCATCGCCGGAGCTGACAGACGCAACTCGTCAGGTTGCCCATACAGACGAGCCAGCCAATGAGCCAATTGTGGCCTCGTCAGAAGCTGCAACCCACCTGCTACTTCCATGACTTGAATCGCACTTCCTCGCTGGTTGTAGCGGTTTTGCAACTTTCTCACCAGCACTCTCGCTTCGGTACCATCGGCCAAAGTGGCCAGTTTGGCCAGTTTTCTTGAAGGCAATGGCTGGTGCGACAAGAATAACGCGGCTTCCAAACGGGCGATTTTCGCATCAAGACATTCTGACTGAGCCTCCAAGTCCTGAGAAGAATCCGTGGTGAGCCTTTGACTGGAGAAAGTGAAACGAACGCCGGGAGAAAATAAACCCTGAGAGAATAAGGTGGACTTACACACTCTGGAAATCCCAAGCCGACTACCCGACAAACCCGTTCGATAACGCAACGCGCTACTGGACAAGCGATTCCCAAGTGTATTAGGCCCATTCCGCATGTTTTCTCCTATCTATATCATGCCAGTTAGTAGTCGGCCATTGCCCATCTGCTTTGGCGTTCACGTTGCCAAGCATCAATCTCATGGAGGACTTGACGAATCGAGACTCTGGGATCTTCATTCACTCCTTCGAAAAGTGTCGTCAGAACATTGGAAGAACCAATCGGCATGGAACAGCAAAAGCGATATAGTTTTCCTTGTCCTCCCCAATGCTCTAACGAATACTCACTCACTCCTATGCCCTGCAATTGCTCAAGCAAGGGTTGAATATCTGGCATGAAGCTGGCAATTTCTGCCTCGTTGTCCACTCTGATTTTTTTCAGGTTGGTGACCACATCGAATCGGGGAGCGGCTTTCACTGGCAACTCTGAGCTGTTCGCCGAAGTCGTGTACAAGCTGTTTTTCGCGGTAGAAATGAGACGGATGACTACTTGCTGGGCTCCCACGGGAAGTGGTCCCAGGTAGATCCAAGCGACCGGGCCGCCGACAAGAATCACTAGCATCAGTAGCGCACGCAATCGTGTGGCCATCTGGTTCTTTCCCTTCAGTAGACATTGATTAGCCGCGGATCATAATCGGGGAGATTTCCAGCCTGCAATGGCAGTTAGCAACTTAATGAGACCCTGACCCGGATATTTCATCCGTTTCGTCGCGAGGCGTTTTAAGTCCTTTCGTGGCAAGGCATGTGAGGCTTGCGACCGCAGTCGTGTTTTTTACACGTTGAGGCGACCACAACTGCGCTGCGGTGCCCGAGGCTGAAACATAACGCAGCCACGGAAGGACTTGGGACGCCGTAGCAGAAACGGGTGAAATATGCGGGTTAATTCAGCAGCAGACAACATTCAACGAAAACCTCATAATGGTGAACATGACTGAACTCATTTATCTCGATCATTGTGCTACCACTGAAATATTGCCTGCTGTCGCCGAGGCAATCCATAAGGCGGCTGTGGATTTTGCAGGAAATCCATCTAGCCAGCACAAACCTGGTCGAAGAGCACGTAGGGCTCTTGAAGAAGCGCGTCAGCAGATAGGCCGATTTTTAGGAGCCCAAGTCGATGGAAAGGAAACAGATCAGGTTATTTTCACCAGTGGAGGAACTGAAGCCAACAATCTGGCTTTGTGCGGACAATTGCCTAATGTCCCTCCAAATGGGGGGAACATCATTATCTCATCGCTGGAACATCCAAGTGTCACTGAAATGGCTCACGTCCTGAAGCAGCAAGGTTGGCAGATTCACTCCCTCGATGCCCAACCCGACGGAACCACTTGCCTCGATCAACTCGACCAATGGCACACCGCCAACACCAAGCTCGTCAGTCTGATGTTGGCAAACAACGAAACGGGCGTTCTGCAGCCTGTTTCTGAGGCGGCCAGGTGGTGCCAAACGCGTGAAATTGCCATCCATACCGATGCAGTTCAGGTGATTGGCAAATTGCCCGTCAACTTTCGAGATTTGGGAGTTAGCACTTTGAGTCTTGCTGCCCATAAATTTCATGGTCCCAAAGGAATTGGAGCGCTCATTTTACGCCATGGCTGCAATCTGAAAGCCACCCTGCATGGCGGCCATCAACAGTCCGGATATCGACCTGGCACAGAACCAGTAGCCCTGGCGGTCGGATTGCAAGCCACACTGGAGTGCTGGCATAAGGAAGCTCATCAACGACAAAAACATCTATCTTTGCTGCAAAATAGGCTGGAAACGTCCCTGCAAACCGGCTGGCCTAGTGCGGTGATCCTAGGCAAGGCTGCTGCAAGAGTACCGCACACGACCAATATCTCATTTCCAGAATTGAATCGACAAGCCCTGGTGATGGCCTTGGATCTGGCAAAACTTGCCTGTTCAACCGGTTCAGCATGTGCTAGCGGCGCCAGTTCTCCATCTCCAGTCCTCACCTCCATGGGATGCTCTCAAGAGGTCATCGATGGAGCGGTTCGGTTCAGTTGGGGCAGTCAGACAACTGTGGCAGAAATCGATGAAGCGACTGACCGTATCCTCAATGTGTGCCAGCGTTTACTGAATGGCCATTAATGTGTCTGTGCTTAGCGATTTCAATTAGGTTTACTTGACTGCAAAATTATCAATTTCTGCCATTTCTCCGGCAGAACCGGCGCTTTTCTCAGGGAAATAAACGCTAATGGTACCTCCCTAGTCATGGCTAAATCAGGTAAACTTGTGATTTGATATTAGTGAGCGAAATCGTAGGCAGAACCATCGTGGTGGACCGTGTGACTCGTATTGATCTACCTGGACGGCAGTGGCAATCTGATCGAAGGGGGCAATCTGATCGAAGGGGGCAATCTGATCGAAGGGGGCAATCTGATCGAAGGGGGCAATCTGATCGAAGGGGGGAAACTCCCCAAGCGAATACATCCAAAACCGATCAGCGAATGCCTTGTTTTGTCGCGGGCTCCGAAAATCGGCTGCTCGTGGCAGCAGTGGAATCTATATTAAATACCCAATCACTGGAAACTCCATTTAATCCACTCGTTCTACTCGGCCCCACCGGCTGCGGTAAATCGCATTTGGCGATTGGTATCGCCAACCTCGACTGGGGGTTCCACCAGGTTGCCTATCTGACGACTAGCGAATTCTGCCATCTTTACCAGCAGGCGCGAGAGCAGAATAAGCTTGCCGAGTGGCGTTCAACCATGACTTGCCTGCGAGTATTCGTACTGGAAGATCTTCATCAAATGCGGATTCGCCGCGAAATTCAACGAGAATTGCGTCTGACTATCGATAGCCTGCTTGGTAGCGGCGCAATCGTGCTGATCACATCGCAGCAGCCAATCACAATGATCCGTTCATTGGAAAGAAGTTTAGGTGATCGACTGTCCGGGGGACTCACGGTTCGGATAAAGCCACTTGATACGGTTGCTCGCTTCGAACTACTGCAGTTGGCAGCCGATCGAAGTGGCAGCGATATCGACCTGAACAGTGTGCAACGTTTGGCACAACAAGTTGAGGGCTCCGCCCCAAAATTATTTCAAGCACTCGCTCTCTATGACCAACGGGAGCAATCAAAACAACAGACTCAAAATAATACGTCCGCATCAAAAATTTCAATTACCTCCAACATTCCCAATCCAGATAATGAACCTAATCATGACCCCATTTCTTTACAGAAACATGTTACCATGCGTCAAATCATCACTGTTTTAGCTCGTTATTTTTCCGTAACTCAACAACAACTTCGCGGTCATTCACGTCGACGTTCCATTGTCCATGCCCGAGGCGTAGCCGTTTATCTGGCACGCATGCTTACCGATTTAAGCTACGCGCAAATTGGCCAGCATCTGGGCAAACGAGACCATACCACTACCATGCATGCTTATCGTAAACTGCAACAGTTACTCACCACCGACTCGTTAACCCAAGAATGCATAGACGACCTGAAAAGAATTCTAACAGCCTATTGAGACTATGACACCTGTTGAAAAGGGGTGGCCATTAAGAGAAGGGTGCAAGCGAATCCTGCGGTGGAAAAGTTGTCTATTTTTTGTACACAACCTACTTCCAGCATCCATCCCAAGAGAATCCTTGATCCTTCAAATCCAAACTGTGTCCAAAACAAACATTCCAATGACCCGGCAGCGACCAATGATCGACGTGTTTTCCACCGCTCGTCTATTACCAGAACCGCTACTCTAGCAGTTGGGGAGCGAACATACTGGTAGCTAATCGACAATTTTGCACAGTCTCTTACTGCTACTACTAATAAAGAATAAATAGAAGTACTAGTTAAATAACTTTAATCAAAGTAGAAAATACAAAGGCATCTATCCAATGAAAATTACATGCGACCGAGAACAATTGCTTCAGGCATTTCAAACGGTTGCCACAGTAGCTCCATCACGAAGCCCGAAGCCCATTTTACAAAATGTAAAGTTGGAAGTATCCGATCAAGGAGTCGAGTTATTAGCAACCGATTTAGAAATCGGTATTCGGCATGTTGTTTCAGGCGTCGATGTTCAGGTTCCTGGTAGCGTGATTCTTTCCGTATCACGATTAGGTTCTATTGTGCGCGAAAGTACCGATGAAGCACTTCAGATGGAAGCAGATCATCAAGGAGTTACCATCCGTGGCCTTCGGAGTCAGTTTCAGTTGCCAGTGGAAAATAGTTCTGAATATCCAGTGGTAGCGGCTTTTAAAGCGGACAATTGCTACGAAGTTTCTTCACGCTTATTGCGGGAATTGATTCATCGAACAATATTCGCCACGGACAATGAAAGTAGCCGTTATGCTTTGGGTGGCGTGAAGCTGGAGTTCGAGGAAAGTTCAGTCACTGCCATTGGCACAGATGGGAGACGGCTAGCTAAAATGTCTGGCCCTATTTCCAGGAAAGGACCACCTGCTGAAGATCATCAGACTATCATTGTTCCCACCAAGGCAATGCATCTTATTGAAAAGGCCTTATCACCTTCTGATGCGGAAGTGCAACTGGTGATTTCTGGAAACGAATTGCTGGTACACACTCCCAAGGTAACGATATCAGCCCGTCTACTCGAAGGTCGTTTTCCCGATTGGAGGAAGGTATTCCCAGAGCAGGAGAATAGTGTGCAATTGGAACTGGCTGTAGGTTCGTTGCATGCTGCTGTGCGCCAGGCGGCAATTGTTACTAGTGAAGAAAGCCGAGGTGTCGACTTCATGTTTAGTGAAGGTATGTTGGTGTTGTCAGGGCGTGCGGCAGAAATAGGCCAATCACGTGTGGAGTTGCCAATCGGTTACGATGGTGACGCTTTGACCACATCACTCGATCCACGCTTTGTGATTGATTTTTTAAAGGTTCTTGATGCAGATAAAACGTTTACAATGAAGATGAAGGATGCTGATTGTGCGATCGTATGTTCTACGGATGACGGGTTTGGGTACGTCATTATGCCTTTGGCGAAAGATCGATGATAGAAGAAGATTCCTACATAAATGAGTTGAGCCATAAGAGTGAATCATACAGTCGTTGGTTCAGAGCTCGGCAGCCGAAGAAAATTGGCAATGTGGTTGCTCAATTGATGCAACGACGAGGATTTGCACAAATTGAAAATTCGCGTCAGCTTGATGATGCTTGGAAATTAGTGCTTGGGAATTCAGTGATCGGTGACAGTGCAACGACTACGCGTGTTGGAGCGATTCGCCGGGGAACCTTGGAGGTATGGGTAGTCAGTTCTTTGATGATGCAGGAGCTTACTTTTCAAAAACAGAGGATATTGCAGGACATGCAACAAGCGTATCCTGCAGGAAAAATAAAAAAAATACGTTTTCGAGTTGGAAACATAAACAAAAGATAGTAATTCCAATTTCAATGGATGAACCCGATATGAATGAACCCGAGATGAATCAAGACAATCCACCGGCCGATGAGACTTCCGGACTCGACCCGCAGTCAAATGGGGCTGACGGAACCGGGGGAACTGACGGGGCTAAGCGTGATTCGCCGGAAGTATTCCAGGTGGAAGCTACGGATGAATATGGCGCGAAAGATCTAGAGCATCTCAGTGACTTGGAACACGTGCGTGAGCGTCCCAGTATGTATATCGGTGATACCACGGGTCGTGGT
This sequence comes from Pirellulales bacterium, assembly GCA_039831705.1. Taxonomy (GTDB): domain Bacteria; phylum Planctomycetota; class Planctomycetia; order Pirellulales; family Lacipirellulaceae; genus JAJRWS01. Next base: position 6,934 of record JBDOMT010000077.1, read on the forward strand.
TTGCATCACCTGGTTTATGAAGTAGTCGATAACTCGATCGATGAAGCCATGGCCAAATTTGCAACGGAGGTACTGGTAACGATTAATGGAGATGGTTCAGTCACCGTACAAGACGATGGCCGTGGTATTCCTACGGAAAAGCATGAGCAGCTTTCGGAACTTGTAGGTCGTGATGTCTCAACACTGGAAGGTGTAATGACGGTGCTGAAATTTGGTGGCAAGTTCACCAAAGGTGCCTATCAAACTTCGGGGGGTTTGCACGGTGTTGGTGTGACAGTCGTCAATTTTCTGTCTGAATGGTGTGAAGTGGAAATTTACCGTGATGGACATGTCTACCATCAGGAGTACGAGCGGGGAGTCCCAAAAAGTGAGGTACGTCGTGTCGGAACGACTAAACTACGGGGTACCAAGACTACTTTTAAACCAGATTCGCAAATCTTTTCTGTTACCAAATACAAATACAACATCCTGGTGAAACGCTTGCAAGAGCTAGCTTTTCTCAATCAGGGAGTGAAAATCACGCTTAGTGACGCACGCAACGACGAAAGTGAAACTTTCCAATATGAGGATGGCATTCGAGAATATATAAAGCATCTTAATCGAGCGAGTGACGTGGTTCATGCAGCTATTTTGTATGTGAATGGTTCAAGTCAGGGCGTAAATGTTGAAATCGCTTTGCAATATTCGGGGGAATATACAGAAAATGTCCACACCTACGTGAACAATATCAGTACTACCGAGGGAGGTACTCATCTTTCCGGCTTTCGTTCAGCATTGACACGGTCGATGAACAGCTATGGGAAAAAGATGGGGATGTTCAAGGATTTGGTGCCAAGTGGCGACGATGTACGTGAAGGGTTAACGGCCGTGTTGAGTGTCCGAGTACCTCATCCGCAGTTTGAGGGACAAACCAAAACCAAGCTTGGCAACAGTGAAGTGGAGGGAATTGTTAATTCAGTTATGGGGGAGTACTTGAACAAGTATCTCGAGGAAAACCCAAAATCGGCCAAAGCCATGGTTCGCAAGGGGCTCGTGGCTGCTGAGGCAAGAGAAAGCGCTCGCAAAGCAAGACAATTGATTCGTGAACGCAAGGGAGCCTTATCAGGTGGCGGACTCCCAGGAAAGCTGAGGGATTGTTCCAGTCGAGATGTGGATAAGTGTGAACTTTACCTGGTCGAAGGTGATTCTGCCGGTGGTAGTGCAGAAGGTGGTCGGATGCGTGAATATCAGGCGATCCTGCCACTCCGTGGTAAGATCATCAATGCATATAAATCGCGTGAAGACAAGGTGCTTGCCAATGAAGAGGTACGCAGCATGATTGCCGCGATTGGTACTGGGATTGGTGAAGAACAAGATCTTTCCAAACGCCGGTATGGGCGTATCGTCATCATGACCGATGCTGATGTTGATGGATCGCATATTCGGACCCTCTTGTTAACCTTCTTTTATCGCCAAATGTATGAACTGGTAGCTCAGGGGCATGTCTATGTGGCCCAACCACCCCTGTTTCGGGTTAAAAATAAAAAGGAAACATATTACGTACAGACCGAAGAAGAGATGAAAGAACAACTTCTCGAATTCGGGCTTGGCGAGTCAGTATTTGACCCGGGAGAGGGTGTTCAGGTTGAGGGTGAGTTAATGGCAAAACTGTGCCGCACGTTAGCGGCGCTTGAAGATTCAGTCATTGCGTTGGAGCGACGGGGTATCAGTTTAAAAATACATGCAGAAAAGCAAGATCCCGAGACACTTAAACTGCCCGTGTATCACGTATTCTTAGGGGGCAAAGAGCACTGGTTTACCAGTCGAGAGCAACTTGACCACTTTGTGGAAGAACAGGAGAAGGCACTGGGTGGTGAGTTGCAAGTGGAAGCAAATCATGCAGTCGTGGAGGATGAGGGAGCCCCAGGGGATACGGCAAGTCGAGATGGCGACGATACGAACGAGGATCAAGAGAAGGACGCTGTCCGAGAACTCAGCCATACCCAAGATCCTGGCGATAATCGAGAGCTTCAAGGGGCAAATCAAGCCGAGCAGCCTGGGGCCGCAGAGGAAAAAGCAGAGGAAACATCTGTCGAATCAAATCTTCGGATCGTTGAACTCCATGAAGTCCGTTCGATTAACACATTGCTGCAGGACTTGGACAAATTGGGTTTTGGCATTGAATCGCTCGTTCCCAAAGAGCGGACAGGTGAAGAAGGTTCACGTTACATTCTTCGTCGCGGTGATAGTGAAACGGGGCTTGAGGATATCAGAGGATTGCCTGGCGCAATTCGCGCTGCGGGTGAGAAGGGATTGCAAATCACACGTTTCAAAGGTTTGGGAGAAATGAACGCGGAGGAATTGCGCGAGACAACGCTCGATCCAACCAATCGCACACTTTTGCGTGTAAGAATGGATGACGTAGGTGCGGCGGATAATCTGTTTCGCATTCTCATGGGTGACGTGGTCGAACCGCGAAGAGAATTCATTCAAAAATTTGCTTTAGATGTAAAAAATTTGGATGTATGATGTTATTTGAGAAAACCCCTTTAATCTGGAGAAAAGAATATGAGCAATAAAGTTTTTGTCATTGTTTTGTTGGCAACACTGTTTGGATCGGTTAATTTTGTGGCGGCACACTGTGAAGTTCCGTGTGGTATTTATGCGGATCAACGGCGTTTTGAGTCGATGTTGGAAGATCAATCGACCATCGCCAAGGCGATGGATCAAATCCAGCAGTTGGCAAAAAAGGACGATGCCCAATCACACAATCAGTTGGCACGTTGGGTGAGTACCAAGGAAGACCATGCTACTGCGACCCAGCATGTGATCGCTCAGTACTTCATGACGCAGCGGATCAAACCAACTTCCCCGGACTACGTTAAACAGTTGACCAAGGCCCACGCGGTGATGGTGGCAGCCATGAAGTGTAAGCAGAATGTCGATACCACGCATGCAGATGCTTTAGAAAAAGCCATTGTCGCCTTTCATAAAGCCTACGAAAAGTAAGTCAGGTAAGTGGCTGCAATGGTTATTATGAATAGCTAGCATTGCCAGTAACTACCACGAATTCCATGAACTTCGGCACCGGACAACGGTGATCGGAGTTTTTTGTTGCGGCAAGCCGAACTTTTCAGACGGTAGACAGCGTTGTCGATGGGGGCTGTGTCTAACGACATTGGTAGTACTGAAAAGATTCGTTTACCGCGTGTTGTTTAATCTCTTGGGGACTAATTCCCCGCCGCTTGCGGCGCTAACGAAGTGGAGAGGTGGTATATTGCTCATGTGAGCGAATATCTCCACAAGAGTCATAATGTTTCGGTATTGCTATATCACCTGGTGTT
>JBDOMT010000105.1:0-2363 GCA_039831705.1 Pirellulales bacterium
TTCGAGGAGGCGGGCGAGGACTTCGTCGCGGAATTCGTCGGGCCAGCGGAGACGCCAGGGCTTTTTCTTTTTGGACTTCTTCGCGCCGGGTTCGTCGTCGTCTTCCTCCTCGTAGTCGAGCAGGAACTCGCAGTGGGCGCTCTGGGCGAGGTCATCCCAGCCGTAAGCCTCCAGCACCGCTCGATCCATCTCCGCGTGAAGCTCGCGGAGATGAGCGATCTCCGACGACTTCTCGTGCGGGTCGTGGAAGCGGTTGTAGGTCGATGTGAGGCCCTCGTCGTTCGCCACCATGACCTGCGCGCGATGCTCGTAGTAAATGCGTCCCGCTTCTTCGAGGATTGGGTCTGATCGCCACATCTGGGTAAACGGGAATGTTTGGAAGCAATCACGGGGAGTGTATCTCAACAAATCCATAGCAGAGCCGCTAAAAAACCTCGCCCAAATCTCGTGGCAACGTGACTGAAGACAGGCAAATTCGCAGAAACGATCTAAAGGAAATATCGTGAGCTTATTCGAGAACACGGTTGTTGACGGCATAAATGCGAATGATAGATGAGCGCAAACTTGTGATGTCGCCAATACCCGTTCAAGCGGTCGTATCGCGCGATACATCGCGGGTCTGGTCTCGGCGTGTTGCCACCACCGTTCGCGAAGGTGCTTTCGCTTTTGTTTTGCCCTCTCGGGTTTGACTTTCTCTTCAACGATAGCGAACAGTGCGGGCCAAGTTCTGGCTTCGGCCTCTGTCATTTCTCCAAAGTTGATGACATAGCGTTTGTGCTGGTACGTTGGCGTGTCGTTTAGCTCCGCGCCACCAATAAAGGGAAAGACTCGATCTCGGTTTCGTGAGTCGTCAGAAATGAGGGCTTCCATTTCCCCCAACGAAGACATTTGTCCGCTTTCCTCCGATTCGCCAAAGGTGAACCCAGTGCCGAGGATGATGCTTCCTTGAAAATCCAAATCGACGTTTTGAGCCAATCTTGGCGGTGTGCGGTTCGGACCAGTATGAAAGAGATATGCAGTTATTCGTTCAGTCGGTTTCCCGTCAAGAATAGCGCGATGTGGTAGTTCACCTTTCACGACATGGACGACGCTAACAACCACGGCGACATCGCCGGGCCATTTGTAGCGTCTCTTTGCCTCCAAAATATTTGCACCGTTTTCACAGAGCCAACAAAGCCCGCTCTCGCGGGTATCGCCTTGCGCGATGCTATTTGTCGCGATAAGTCCTGTCACGCCATTGCGCCGAGTTTGGTCAAAGCAACGTCGGAAGAAGAACGAACAAAGATCGGCGTTGCTGCTAGATTCAGGAAACAGCGCCAAGTAATCACGGTAGGAATCTCCAAAGACAGAAGTGGTTCGTCTTCCTCCCAGGAAAGGCGGATTCCCAACAAAAGCATCGAATCCACCGTTCTCGCGCGAGAACACTTCAGGGAACTCTATCTCCCAATGAAACGGCGGAATCGGATGCTCGCCGCTTCGCAACTCGGTGGCGGCTTCAGCAATCGGTCTGCGCCGGTTGATGTCGTGGCCGCTGGAGTACCAGTCGGAGACGCTCGCGAAAAGCTCCTCGCATCGTTCTTCGCGCTCCTTCTTCTTTGACCCGCCAAAGAACGCATTCAAGCAGGCATCGCCGGTCAGACGCACGACGTTCAGGGCCTCGTCGGCCACGGTCAGCCGCTGTTCTTGATCGCGGTAGGGCACATTCTCGCGGGCGTTGAGAATTTTCGCGCGGGCTTCGGTGGCTCGGTCGAGCCGCTTCTGGATCAGGTCTTCGCCAAACTGCTTCTGCTTCTTCGGTTCCCAGTGGAAGCCGATGATCTGGCGGCGCGTGAGGCCGACCAGCGAATCGCCGTGACGCAGCGAATGGTCGAGGAACGTGAAGGGATGGTCTTTGGCCAGCGTCACCAGCCATAACGAGAGTTTGGCCAGATCGACCGCCATCACGTTCTTGTCCACTCCGTAGAGACATCGCTGGGCGATCAGACGGCGGGCGTAAAGCACCTCGTCTTCATCCGGTGGAATGTCGGTCGGGACAGCGTCGTGGGCGTACCACGCCTTGATCAGTTCATCGCCGAGCTGACGGCAGGTTTCCACCAGAAACGCACCGCTGCCCATCGCTGGATCGCAGATTTTCAGGTCGAGGATTTGCGAGGGATGCGGCGTGCCGACCTCGCGAGCCTGCTTAGCCACTTCGACCGATTTCTCCGAGAGGCGGATGCGGGCCTGTAACTCGCCGGCGGTGTAACGCCGTTTGTCTTCGCGACTGGGGTCGTAAACGGTCGGCAGGTCGGTTTCGAGATCGGCGAGTTGTTTGAGTATGGGTTCCAGTGTGGTGCGGACAATTGGCTCGGTCAGCGAACGAG
>JBDOMT010000465.1:0-5309 GCA_039831705.1 Pirellulales bacterium
CTAAAGCCAATTCCTTGCTCATTGTAAATGCCATCCATGAAATGAGGTTCTGAAATCATAAAATACTCATTTCACTGCGCAAATCCTGTGCCAAACTGGCCAAAACTTACGTATAATCGACAGGACTAAAGTCTCAGGCTATCACATGTCACCGCTCCGCGGTTGAAACGAGGAACCGGTGGTCGCTCCGCGGTTGAAACAATGTGCGTTTCCATTCAAACTGGAGTCGCGGAGCGACGGCATGTGGTCTTTATGTGAAAGTCTCATCATCGAATAGACGCCTCTTCATTGAAAGCATGCTTTACCTTTACTTGATCGAAATACGGCATGTCCTACCCAATTATTTTACGGCTCCACAATTCGCAATTCTAGATCCTTAAACCGAATTTCCATGGCTTCCCCGGAATGGATTTGCAGAGCGAGGATGCCTCGGCGGGCCCCATTGGGGTCGTGTAAATCAACACACGCCTGCCCGTTGATGAAGGTACGGATGTGGTCGCCGGTAGCTACAATTCGGTAGTCGTTCCATTGGCCCACCTTGAGGAATTCCGTGCTTGCAGGTGGCTTGGAAAGTACACCACGGCCCAGTTCGTCGTAGAGCGCGCCCCACCATCCCTGACCGATATCCGCCTGGTAACCTTTGACGTGGCCCCCGTGTGCGATCTGGCTGCGAAATTGGATACCACTGTTGGCCCCATCGGGGATGAGACGTACTTTGAGGCTTAACTCAAAATCGGTTACCACCAAATCTGACACCAAAAACTGGTTCTCCTGGATGCCGGGTGAACGACCGACAATTTCACCTTGTTCCACCTTCCACAAGGTCTTGTCGCCACTCCAGCCAGTTAAATCACGTCCATTGAATAATTGGTTGGCATTTTCGGTAGTCGCCAGGATGGGAACCTGATGGGGGCTGGCCAGATAGGCAACCAGGGAGCGAATTTCGTGGCCGCTCATGGTTTGCCATTGGTTGTCGGGCATCATCGATTGCTCGCTTAATTGCATCTCTTCGATTTCTTCGCGCGGCAGGGTAATCGTTTCGGTGGCCGTGACAATCGTGACTGCACGGTCATCCTGTTTTTTGATGATGCCGGTGATGATTCGGCCCGAATCGGTCTGCAGGATGGTCGATTGGTATTCCTTGGCCATCACTGCGCTGGGGTCGCCCACATTCGATAGCAGATAATCGAGGTTGGCCCGATTTGAGCCGGTCAGCTCAGGTCCAATGGTTGTTCCGGTGCCGAAGAGCTTGTGGCATTGCATGCATGTTTTAATAAACAGTGCGCGTCCGAATTCGATGTCCGGCTCGGGGCCTGATTTGGTAATGAGGGCCTTGTAGCGGTCGATCAGTTTCTTTTTGTCGGCGGTCGATTCACGGACGATTCCCCAGACCGCCGTCAGTCGCTGACGCACACGCGGATTTTTCAGGTTGCCCAGTTGACGCAGGATGTCCGCAGACAGGTCAGTTTTGTCTACCTGGCCTGTCTCGACCGCCTGCAATAGGGCCAGGGCATATTCGGCGCGCGAGGCCAACGTGGCAATGGCGGCGCGACGGGCGCCCGTGTCGAGGGCCGGATAGGCATGCAAGATTACTGCGGAAGTCTTCGGGTCGGTGTAAGCGGCCAGACCTCGCAACGCAGTCGGTCCCACCTGCTTGTCCACCACCAGGGATTGCAGCACGGCAGTCAGCTTGGGATCCTTGACCCCCAGCAGCGATTTGATCGCTGCGATCCGTTGTGCCGTTTCGGCGCTGGGATCTCGAGCCAGGTCACGCATTGCGTCTTGAGCAGAAGCGTCGCCAAAGGTAACCGCCAAGGCACGGGCCTGGCTTCGAAGGCCCTTGTTATTACTGGTGGCAAGCTGTGTGTATACGGCGGGCCACGGCGCTGGCATGGGAAAGCTTCGTCGTCCATGTAATGCTGTATTGATAGCCGCTAGAAATTGACTCTGTTCCTCGGCGCTGTCAGCCTTCCCCAAGGATTCTACCAGCATAGCCACCGCTTCGGCCGAACCAATATCCGCAATACGACGCAGGATAAATTCGCGAACTCGGGGTATCTGGGATGTTCCAGCCAATGCCAAAGCACGTCGCATGTCTGCTGCAACCAGAGGTTCGGTGGCATACCAATCCATCAGCGGCAGGTTGTGGTCGGTGGCATCTTCAGGATGGGACAACAGACCGGCCAGCACCTCCCAGCGATCTTCCAATGGCAGTCGCTGCAGAGCCGAAGCCAGGTAGAGGCGGACCACTGGTGCTGGATCACTGGTGGCCAACTTGTTAAAGGCTGCAAGAGTCGTCTGGGAGGGTTGCTTCTGTTCGGTTGCCAGTTGGATGGTCCAGGCGCGCACGTAAGGATCTTCATGGGCCAAACCTCGGAGAATAACACCTTGGTTCAATCCGCCCGTTACCGCCAGTGCCCACAGGCCGCGCAACCGGCGGGTGCCGTCGGCATGTTCCAAGGCCATCTGGACCAGCCCTTGATAGATACTAGGACCGAGTATTCCCGCATCCGCCCGTTCTTGCAGAAGGCGCCGCGCGTGACGCACGTACCAGTCATTCTGGTGGAGTTGCAGTTCTACCAACTCTAGATCCGTGCGTTGTTTCAAATTGACTTGCACCGAAGGCGCATCCTGATAGACAATTCGGAAGATACGTCCATTAGATCGATCGTGGGCCGAGGACTCTCCCCGATGGCATTGCTGCATGTCGTACCAGTCGATCAGGGTGACTTGCCCGTCGGGACCATAACGCAGGTTGATAATTTGCGACGCCCGATCGTTGGCAAACAAAAAATCGGGCTGATGCTGCCCCATGTAACCCGAGCCCTGAGCGACCAGTTGGTCCCGATTGAGCCGCGCTCCGTGAATGTTGTTCATCAGAACTTGAGAACGAAAGGCGGTCGGCCAGTTTCCCCCCAGGTAGATCATCGCACCCGCGTGGGCATGACCGCCGCCTGCCGTATCGGTGGAATTGTCGTGGACCGCTTTATCACGATCCCACCAAGCGTGGTCAGCAATATTTCCAGCATAGTGTGCGTGGTCGGCAATCGTCTTGATGTCATCGTAGGTGTAAGGGTTAAAATGAGTCCCCCCCTGACGTTGGTAACGACCGCCCTGGATCATGTGGTACAGATGGGGAATGACGCAGGCGGTTAAAATGGCCTGTCCCTGATCGTTAAAATCAACCCCCCACGGGTTGCTGGTTCCCTGGGCAAATGCCTCAAATTCATGTCGTGTGGGGTGGTAACGCCAAACACCGGCGTTGAAGGGAACCCGTTGGTCGTCTGGGGTGCCCGGCTTGCCAACCTTGGAGTGGGTAAATACCCCATGGCACCCATAGAGCCATCCATCGGGTCCCCACATAAATGCATTGAGCGTTTCGTGTGTGTCCTGGTAACCCCAGCCATCCAGAAGCTTCTGCGGCGGGCTATCGGGCCGATCGTCACCATCGGCATCGGGGATGAACATCAAGTAGGGTGCCGCGCCAACCCAGACCCCGCCAAAACCGACTTCCAGGCCACTGACCAGATTCAAGCCTTCATAGAAAACGGTCCGCCGGTCGAAATGATGATCGCCATCGGCATCCTCAAAAATCAGAATCCGGTCGCGCCCCTTGCCCTCGGGAGCCCGTCGTGGATAAGCGTATGCCTCGGCCACCCAGATTCGGCCCCGATCGTCAATCGTCATCGCAATCGGCTGTTGCACATCCGGCTCCCCGGCGAACAATTTTGCAGAAAATCCAGGGGGCAGTGTAATTGCACCGGCGGCCTGTTCAGGAGTAATCCCTTCGTGCACATAGGGATTGGCAGGCAGAGGGGGAGCCAGATTATCGGCTGGTACTTTAGATTGGGCCGTGCCAACCGTGGACATCCACGTCCCAAGCAGCAGCCAAAAAAAGATTGGGATGTGGTGGATGATGACGGTTTTAAGTGAATGCATGGAACTGTCTGATGGAATAAATTGGGATGGGTATGGTCTAAAACGCAACGCTAGAGGCCGGCAGGTTCGGGGATTTCGTGAGCTTCTGATTAAGGGCCTAAATTCATGTTGGCACTGAAAGGCATGAGGGTGGCACCGACACTGGTCCGAACACGTCTCTCTTGCCAAAGAACCGTTTTGCGGACCAGTGTCGGTGCCACCCAAAAACATCAACATAGATAATATTGCTCAGCCTTCCTTGAATGCAATAACCTGTTCAAGTCTTTTGCAAAGTTGCTTGTCAATTGCAAAACTACCCTAATGTAAATTCTGGTAGTCGTACGATCTCTCCACCTGCCACGGCGGAATCGTGGGCGCAGATGCCGACACAGGTCCAGTTGGCCGCTTCGGGTGCGCTGGGCCATGGATCTCGATCTTCGGCCAACGCGGTAAGAAATTCGTGCACCATATGCGGATGCGATCCTCCATGTCCGCCACCTTGCACGAATGACAGATGGCCCGCATCTTGGATGGTTTGGGTGAAGGGACGAATCGGTTTGGGCAGCAGGTGGGCAAAGTCGGGTACTTGCACCCGCTGGGCGATTTCCGCCTCAGGCTGCTTGGCAGTGTGCAGGACTGGATCCTCTCCTTCGATCAAGGGCCACTCAAACGATTTTTTGGAACCGTACACGTCGATCGACTCGCGATATTGGCGGGCCGTGTCGAACAAAAATCGCCAAATGTGGGCCGCCACGTCTGAGTCGTGAATTTTAATATGGCACGACTGGACGGCAAATGAATTGCCCGATTTTTGCGACAACTGTTCGTTGACTGTGCCCGAGCCGAGACAAGTAACATATTCGGCCCGTTTACCAACCAACCCTAACAAGGGGCTGACCACATGCGTTGCATAGTGCATCGGGATCATCCGTTCCCAATACTCGGGCCAACCTTCCATATCTTGTGGATGGCTGGCCTGCAGATACTGGATTTTCCCCAGTTCACCCTGTTCAAGCAACTGTTTGACGAATAGATATTCGCGACTGTAGACGACCGTTTCGGCCATCATGTATTTCAGGCCAGTCTCTTTCACCAGTTCCACAATTTGCTGACACTCTTCGATGGTGGTCGCCATCGGTACCGTGCACATCACATGCTTGCCGGCTTTGAGGGCAGCGATTGACATTGGTGCGTGATCTGGAATGGGAGAGTTGATATGGACGAAATCGACCTCCGGATCGGACAAAACGGCTTCATAGCTTGTGTAGCGTTTGTCGATGCCCAGCGCATCGCCCACTTGGTCGAGCTTGCTCTGGGTCCGCTGACAGATGGCAACCACTTCAGCCAGTGGGTGCTGCTGATAGATTGGGATAAATTCGGCACCAAAGCCC
>JBDOMT010000465.1:5319-40137 GCA_039831705.1 Pirellulales bacterium
CCAGGCCGACGGCAGCAATGTTGATTTTTTTTTCGCTCAAGCGTCCATCTCCTATCATTTTCTACAGAGGAATCCACTTTTTCTCGCCCCTATCATAGCTTGTGGGCCGGTCAGGATGAAGTCACTGCTGTCTACTCGTTGCAATCCAACGAGATCCGGACGAGGTGATCATTACCCATTCTAATGTGGATATCGAATGGATTTCAGAAACTGTTACCAACTTGAAATCGATATAACAGACCATTTGGCCAGTTCGTGCTAATTGGTGGCCAGATAGTTCTGGTGAATGGGTAACGGAGAGGTTATTATGAAGCTCGATTTCAAGTTACGGGGTTTGCGCAGCCTACGGCAGGTAAATGCTGGGTATGCGAAAAACAAATTTCTTGAATGGGGTTTTACAATGAGAAAGTGGTGCCGAATGGTGTTTTGTAATAATTTCAGGTGGTTGTTTTCGGTGATTCTATTTCTGGGATTCGCGAATCACGCTTCGGCAGCCTCTGCCGCGACCGTTCGTTCCTCCACAGCCCGGCCATGAATTCGTTTAGCCTCTATTCCTTTGGCGCGGTCTGTGAGTGGATGTTTCAGAATCTTGTGGGAATCGACGGCAGCGCCCCGGGTTACCAAGAAGTACGTATCGCACCACGTCCTACCGGAACACTCACCTGGGCCAAGGGACACTACGATTCGATCCGTGGTCGCATTGCCGTTGCTTGGGAAAAGAACGCACATGGACAACTGACCGTCTCTTGCACGGTCCCAGCCAATGTGATAGCCCATTTTCCATTCCTGCCGCATCCACTGAAAACGTGACGGAAAGCGGTTCGCCGGCTGCGGATGCCGCCGGTGTGAACTTCTTAGAATTCCAACAAGGGGTCGCCAGCTACCAGCTCGAACCGGGGAATTATCGGTTTATTGTGCGATAACTTGACAAACCAAGTTGAATTCAGGCACACTGAACAACGCAACTTGTCTTACACACCGGAAGACCCGATTACACACCAGGAGGAGCATCCTACTAATACATTAGGGGGCCTCTGTGGATTGGTGGAAGGAGTCGTGATGAGGTTGTCTCGTGCGGCAGTTTACGCGATACGTGCTTCGTTGCAACTTGCAGAAGCACCGAGTGGCGAACCGGTTCCATGTCGCCGCTTGGCTCGGGCGGGAGAAATGCCGGAGCGGTTCCTGCTTCAGGTGTTGCGTCTGATGGTGAACCATGGCCTGCTGAAATCAACCCGTGGAGTTGATGGTGGCTACTGCCTGCAGCGGCCTGCGCACGAGATCTCCCTGCTTCACGTCGTCGAAGCGACCGATGGCCCGATAACTTCTGATTTGCCACCCATGGATGGCATGCCTGAGTGGTCGCAAAAGCGCTTGATCCGCGTGGTCCAGGATATGACCCGTGCAGTCAGCGAACAGCTTGCCAAAACTAGTTTAGCCGATCTGTGCTCTGCGTCCAAATCACTGTCCAAATCACCTGGTGTTGAAAGTGGCTGGCCAATTACGGAGTAAGCAGCCCACCGCTTTATTTTTTTCCGTTCTGGACTCTCAGCACTCAAGCAGGGCATGTAGGCGCTACCCGGCGAAGGGGTCAGGTACAAGTTATCGGCTTGCTCGTCCATGAGCTAAGATACTCTGTTGACCGAAAATCGTACCAGACCCCACCCTCCTGACTCTTCACACTCAACTATCCACTCACTGGGCTGACGAGCGGGTGCCGTTGGGTGATGCGGTGATTTGATCTCCCATGGCCATGGGACGCACCGCTACGGGGAAATCCATTTCCCACAGGGCACGCTTCAAGGTGCGAAATTCGGCGAAACTATCGGTGTAGATCCATAGAGTCACAGGTGTTGCCTCACGCCGATGGGCTGCGAGTAATTTCTGCAATGTGGATCCAGGCAACAACGCTTGTTCGACATTTTGTCCCAGATGTTCGGAGACAGGAAGAAATTTGAAATTCTGCTCGACTTGGTTTCTGCGCGGGTTGCTCCTCGTCTGCTGAAAATGGGCCGGCGTAGCAAATGATTGGGAGGCGATTGTTCTGGCGAACTTTAGCCGCAACCGGTAGCCATCGATGGGGCCAAAGGTCTCAAGTACTTGACCCCGCTCATGCAATGTTCTGCGAAGTAGATCTAGTCGCGGGTACACTTCGTTAACGAGGGCATGGACGGGAACCACCGATACCAGGCCACCTTTCAGACGTAAGTGGATTTCCTCGCCCTGCACTTGTCTGGCCAAGGGAGTGGTAACCGTTTCCACCTTTTCCACGATTGGTGGAGCCGAAGTGAGTGCCAATTGTTCACGGACCAGTTCGTCCAAGCGGATTTGCGACTCGCCAATTTGCCGCTGGACATCGTATTCTCTCTGTTGGGTGGCGCTGAGTTGACCGCGACGTTTCTGCATGTCCTCTTCCACCAACGCATGGTGCATATTCAATCTGATCCGTTGCTGGTCCTGCAACTTCGCTTCGTGAAACATGCTCTCGATTCGCCCGGTTATGGTTTCGATTTCAGTGCGAGAAACTATGATTTGTTTGGTTGCCTGCTTCACGTCGGCACGTAATGTAGCAGCCTTGTCGGCACTCTGGTTGGGTATCAGGCTGACCCCATTGAGACTGCCAATCCTATGCTGCGCATTCCCAGAGGTGACATGACGTGACGCGCGCACCCCAACTACCATCACTAGAATGATGATAATTCCAACCATGTTTGCAATGATATCCAGGAACGAATCCTGGCCTGGTAGCACACCATCTTCCTCGCTATTAAGATTACCTCGTGGCATCGGCTGGCACCTCCTGATTATGTCGAGATGTGCGCGGTGCGCCGATTTCGACGCCACTATCTTTCAGCAATCGAGTGAACCTTGCTGCCTGTTGTTGCCCTTGGGGACCGATGTTGAGTTGCAATACGGGGCGCCAATACAAACCGTTACCTGCTAATCCCCAATCCTTCATGTGTTCACGTAGTGCACTGGCAAATTCGTCCATGACCTTTGCCGTTGGTTGGTTCAGGCCAATCACGGCTCCACTGAGTGCTGAATTTATGTCCGTATGTCGACTGCGAAGAATGGCAATTCGATCTTTGCGAATCACCACTTGAATGGGACGTCGGATGGGGACAGAACCTCGCGGCTGGCCTTGCATGGCCCAATTGCTGCCACGAGTGCTGGCCATGGTGTCTGCTGATCCGCTCGAGAATTGAACTGCGTTACTCGTCTGTGCCGTGGATGCACTATTGCCACTGCCCTTGCTGCCACCAGAAGAGGCAGTCCCAGACGCACTTCCTCCACTGCCGGAGGAGGGTTTTCCCTCAGGCCCAGGGGCACCGCCACCAGCACGGTTGGCAGAGAACTGTTCGGTCCCATATTGCTCAACGTTGTCTGCAGATGCAAATTGAGAATTAGAAGACTGAGTTCCGGCACCAGAGCTGAAATGAACTGGTTCGCCACTCCCTTCCAAGCTTTCGGCTGACCCGTGGGCCAAGTCATCCGTGGATCGATTGGCCGTGGTGGCCGAATAGGTGTTGTTTCCGGCCGCTCCATCGGGGCTCTGTCCATTCGAAGAGTTGCCATTGGGTAGGGTCGATCCGATTCGGTCAGTTACCGTATCATGGTTGGTTCGTTCGCCCGTTGGGGCACTGCTTTCTGTGAATCCATTCGCCTGGTTGCCAATGCCGAATCCTTGTTGAGTGCCGGTAGATGAAGGGCCTGCACGCCCAGTATTCGTATTCCAGCCATTATCTTGAGAAGAGCCTCCGCTGAATTTACCTGCCGAGTCACCACTACCCGATCTACGATGATTCAGCGAGGCACTTAGACCAAGTCGTCCGTATCGACGGGGTGCATTTTGAATGAGCATGGCGGTACGTTCTCGTCCCTGCAGTACGGCATGCTGCATCACCTGGGCCATCTCGGGATCGGATTCTGGATATTGGAGTGTCCATTGCTGGTCAATAAACTCGTATCCAAAATCGGCATCCCAAGACTTGATTGCGGTGCGCGCCGCCAAATATTGCTGGATCCCATCAGGGCGAACCACTAACAGGGGATAGGGGTCTGGTGGTTCGGTGTCGCCCGCTTTGGCTGCCCGAGTATTAAGTAGATCGCGCGCTGCACGCAGTGCTTTCGCCAGTGGATTTCCAGAATCGAAGCGGGTGAGGAAGTCTCTTGAGGTGAGCCGTATTCCTTCCGGTTGAATGACAACACCATCTTTGTCGCATTCCAGATAGATAGGCCGACGGACAGTCCCCTGGGGGCCCTTATAAGGGATGATGGCATACGATCGTTTGCCAACAGCCTGTTTTCGTAACGAATCGACCTGCAACCGGCTATCTTCGATCAACTTCTTGAGCCGTGTCAATTCGTGCTTTGCTTGCTCTTGATCGACCAGTTGTTTGTTTTCCGTGGCCTGTAACTGTTGGGAAGCCAGTTGCAGCTTTGCCAGTTCGTGCTCCAGTCGACGCGTATGTTCTTCCAAATGACTCAGGCGAAGTTGCTCATCACGTTGGCTCGCTTCGGCCTGTTCTTGCAATTTGGCCAATTGCTGTTGGTCATGGTGGAGTTGCTCCAAACGCAGCTGCAATTGTCGCACTTCATTTGCTGCCACACGATCGACCGATGGGAGATCTTGTATTGAAGCGTGGGCCTGTGATACCACTCGCTCGATGGCTTGTTGTTTGGCTTTTTGAGCCAGTACTACGAGCAGTACCAACAGCGCGCCCATGGTGCTGAGCAGAACGGCCAAAAAAGGAAACAGGCCGATCGTGTCCGAACCGCCGCGTGTTATGCGACTATTCATGCAGCCTGATTCGCCTCGTTCTCTGATGTTGTCGACGGACCAGTCAAGTGCACGACGTCTGCCGATGAGCCGGGATGGCCAAGCCGTGCGCTAAGTAATTGCAAGGTTGCTGAAAGACTCATAACCGTTTGTTCAAAGTGATGAGAACTGGCCAAGGTTGCCAGATTTTGATTGAGTGTATCTTCCAATTTTTTGACTTGGCCTGTGGCTTCGATCACCTTGAGCAGAATATCTCCCTGCTTGATCAATTGTTCCTGCTGTGCCACGGTGGTGCCGGCTGCTTCCACCAGTGCTACCTGCATTTCCTTGAGTAAGTTTTCTGCCTGTTGGATGAGTTTTTCTTGCCGGTCAGTAGCGACCAACATGGCTTCTCCTACTGCAGCTTCTACATCAGCCAGATGACGCCGATTCTCTTCCGCAACCAACTGCTCTGCTTCAGTCATCATAGCCGTATGCTGCCCCAGTCCTTCATTGAGCAACTCAGCATGTCGGATCAACGTTTCTTCTAATTCATGAGCATGCTGGACGACACCCTGGTTAAGATCTTCCGCATGAATCTTGAGCCCCTTGCTGATTGCGTCGGAAAAGGATTGCTCAAGAGTGTCGGACAGTGTGGTTGCCAACCCGGCCCATTGCATGTTGGCGCGATCCAGCGATTGTTGCAAATACTTGCTTTGTTCCTGCGTTGTATGTTGTATCGTCTCTAACACGTTTTCAGACATGCGGCGTACGGACGCCAAATGAGGATCGGTACTAGACCCATATTGGCGAAATTTTCCCAAAAATAGTTTTGTGGTTCGTGCATCGACTTCGGACAGGAGGCGGGTCTCAACTCGTTCCACGATAAATTTTAGAAATATCATGATGATCGACAGTGACAGCGCCAGGGCGGTCGTATCGAAAGCGACACTAAGCCCCGAGATGACGGCAGGCAATTGCTGGTCCATCGATTCGCCGGAAAGCTTGGCAATTGCCAAGGTAATGCCTATGACAGTGCCTAAGAATCCCAGAATAGGAATGGTGGCAACGATGATACGCACGGTTGCATAGCTGTGATGCATTCTCGCTAAATCGACTTCTTCCAAGTAGCGCAGATGCTGCTCAATACTGTCGGCCGAATTCTTGCGTCGCACATATTCGAGTGTCTCCCTGACTCGACGTATAAGGTAACTACCCTGCAGGACGCCTGGCACATTCTTTAGCTGTGCGAGTAGCGGCACAGTTTCTTCTACCGATTGACTGTCCGCAGGAGCATCTTCAAGCAGGGTATGGTCGAGGGAAGCAAATTGAACGATAAGACCGATCAACTTAATGATCAATGCGGCGGTACCAATGAAGAACAATGCCGTGGTGAGGTACTCGACCTCATGGCTGGCAAAATATCGTCCCAGAAAACTATCTTGACTGGCACTCTGAACCACAGTTGCATAAAAGGCCAGGCATGCCAAGCCGCCCCAGACCGCAGGTTGCCGGAGAAGCCACTCAGAAAACGATGTAAAACGTGACACGGCCAGTGCATCCTTGCAAAGAGTTTAGTAATTATTCGGGTTCACCTCTTGCTCCTTAGAATCGACGTAATCCGCAAACTTGATGAGCCGATTTGTGAAAAAAACCGTGCATCTGGGGTGCTAGCATCAAGGGGGTTGGCTCAGCCACAACTGAGATGGTAATGCTGTGAAGGAAATTGGGATTGAAATCAGAAAAGTCCTACTAACCGGTAATTTTTACGAAAGATGCCCACTCTTTTCGCCGATAAGCCTAAGACTCAACTGATTAATCTCTGTGCAGGCTAACGAGCCGCCGTAGCAATCAATTATTTTTGCGCGAGGACGCGGTGGCAAGGGACCGTTAGCTATGCAGAAATCAATCGTTAGAATTTGAATCATTCCAGGGGGGGAAGCAGCCGGGCCGCGATTCGTTGCCCTGGCTGCTTTTTTTATCAGTCTGTTAACCCGTGCCCGGGCTGCTTTTTTTACCCGAGTAGGTGGCATAACAGTGGGGTGTTTCCCACAGACGCACTTCAACGATAGGGACTCCCAAGGCAAGCGATTGGGTATAGATTAATTTGGCAATGTTTTCTGCGGTGGGATTATCATCCATTAACCAAAGTGGTTCATCCATTTCTTGCAACAGGGGCACAACTGGATCATTGTGGTGGAGCAACATGCGATGATCCAAGTTTTCATCGATCCAGGTGCTCACAGTCCGCTTGATATCAGCGAAATCTACCAGCATGCCTCGTTCGTCAAGCTGGGTGCCAGCTAAACTGATGATTGCACGGCCATTGTGACCATGGAGATGGCGACACTTGCCTTCATAGTTGAGTAACCGGTGGCCATAGCAAAAATCGATTTCGCGGGAGACGTGAAACATGGTGTGTTGAGGGTTGAGTGTTGAGAGTTTGAAGTTGGAATGCTCCGTTTTGGATTACCTTGTAACTATAGGAGCAGGGGAGGCTGTGGTCTGCTAGACTAGCAATGTAACGGATATTTTTCTGACTCTCAACACACAACATACAACACACACAGATTTACGACCGAGGTATCAGACTCATGAGCCGATTTGAAGAGCGACGTAAAAAACTACGGAGGATGATAAGCAAAAACCATCTAGACGGTATACTGGTGACCAGCTTCACCAATGTGGCTTACCTCACCGGGTTTACTGGCGATGACAGTTACTTAGTGGTCGGGCGAAACGACCAATTGCTCTTTAGCGACGAGCGTTATCGGACGCAGTTGGAGCAGGAATGTCCAGGTCTGCCGATAGAGATTCGCGGGCCAGGGAAAAAAATGCTCCAGAGTGTGGCCAACGGACTGGAAAAAATGAAGGCTCGTAAATTGGCCATTGAGGCCAATTCCGTCACCGTGGGACTGCGTGATGCCTTGGCAACAGTATTGGCCAAGCTTGAGTTAGTGCCCACCGATGGTTGGGTGGAGCAGTTGCGAATGGTGAAGGATCGTGAAGAAATATCCCGTACACGTGAGGCATGTAAGCAAGCCGAACGCGCATTTCAGGTAGTGCGAGCACTATTGACGAAGGAGATGACGGAGCTCCAGGTGGCGGCAGAATTAGAGTATCAAGCTCGCCGTTTTGGTGCCAAAGGTCTGAGTTTTCCGCCTATTGTGGCTGTGGGGCCTCGTGCGGCATTGCCCCATGCCAGCCCGACTTCCCGAAAAATTGGTGCGAGTGATTTTACCTTGATCGACTGGGGGGCTCACGAAGGACTCTACGTGAGTGACTTGACGCGAATATTGGTGACAGGTAAAATTTCGCCCAAACTGCGCAAGATCTACAATGTGGTGCTCAAGGCTCAGTTGGCTGCAATCCAGGCAATTGCTCCTGGAGTCACATGCGAGAAAGTCGACACGGTCGCCCGCGATATCATAGCCAAAGCTGGGTATGATAAACAATTTGGGCATGGATTGGGTCATGGCACAGGCCTGGATATTCATGAAGCACCCCGTTTGAGCCAAGGCCAATCCACCGTACTCAAAGCAGGTATGATCGTGACAGTCGAGCCGGGTATTTACCTCCCTGGTTGGGGCGGGGTACGGATTGAAGATGATATATTAGTCACGCGTAACGGGCACGAAGTACTCACGTCCGTTCCTAAGCAGTTAGAAGAATGCCTCGTGCGATAAGACTTTTTACATGGCTGGTTAACCAAAAGACTTGGAGAATAACAGTATGGCAGGTGGGGGAACCAGTGGCGTTGACGTATTCGATGTTCGTAAGGTTCGTCGGTTCGTTGAATTAATGAACGAACATGATCTAGCAGAAATAGATCTTCGCCAGGGTGAGCAGCGGATTCGCCTACGTCGTGGGCAGGAACCTGTGTTGGTTGCCCCCGCGGTACAGCAAGGAGTGCCTGTGGCTCCGATCGGAGGAGGGGGCGGAACCGGAGTCGTTCCTGCGGGTGAAGTGGCTGGCACCACAGAGCCAGCTCAGGAGGATGCCAACGCCGTCTATGTCACCAGCCCGATGGTGGGGACGTTTTACACTTCTTCCAGTCCAGATGCAGCTCCTTTTGTAAAGATTGGCGATCAAGTTGGCCCTGAATCCGTGATATGCATCATTGAAGCAATGAAAGTGTTCAATGAAATTCCAGCGGAATGTTCGGGTAAGATCATCTCGATGCTAGTTGAAAATGGAGATGCGGTGGAATTCGGACAAAAGTTATTCAAACTCGATTCGACATCCTGAGGCGTCATGTATCAGAGAATTCTTATCGCGAATCGGGGCGAAATTGCTTTGCGAATCATTCGTGCTTGTCGCGAATTGGGTATAGAGACAGTAGCAATTTTCAGTGAAGCAGATCGCGGCGCTCATTATTTGGATCTCGCGGATGAAGCCTTCTGCGTTGGACCGCCCAAACCGGTCGACAGTTACCTGCGAATCGCCAACGTGATCAGTGCCGCCGAAGTTGGAAATGTGCAAGCAATTCACCCCGGCTATGGTTTTCTGGCCGAAAATGCTCATTTCAACGAAGTCTGTCGAAGTTGTAAAATCGACTTTATTGGCCCCACCCCCGAGGCCATGGCCCAATTGGGAGATAAGAATGTAGCACGCAAGTTGGCACGCCAGGCCAACGTACCGGTGGTGCCAGGGAGTGCCGGGCTGGTTGGCAATATCGAGGAAGCACAAGAGTTTGCCCACGAAGTTGGTTTTCCTGTTCTCATCAAAGCGGTAGCGGGTGGAGGGGGACGAGGAATGCGGGTGGCAGCCAACGATTTGGCGTTGCAATCCGCTTTGCAGCAGGCGAGTGCGGAGGCAGAAGCTGCATTTGGCAATGGCGCAGTCTATCTTGAAAAATACATCGAGCAACCACGTCATGTCGAAGTGCAAGTTTTAGCGGACTTACATGGCAATGCGGTTCACCTATGGGAACGCGATTGCTCGGTACAGCGTCGTCATCAAAAATTGATTGAAGAGAGTCCCAGCCAAAGTATCACTGCGGAAACACGCGAACTGATGTGTGAGGCAGCGGTTCGTCTGATTTTGGAATCCCATTATACCAACGCTGCCACGGTGGAGTTTATCGTCGATAAAAACGGTGATTTCTACTTCATCGAGGTCAATGCACGCATTCAAGTGGAACATCCAGTCACGGAGATGGTGACTGGAATCGATTTGATCAAACAGCAAATTTTGATTGCTGGTGGTGAACCATTACCTTTCGAGCAAAAAGACATTTGTCATCGAGGGGTGGCGATTGAATGCCGTATCAACGCCGAGGATCCTAAGCGTAATTTCCAACCCTCGCCCGGCAAGATTGAACGACTTATCGTGCCCGGTGGATTAGGTGTTCGTTTCGAATCTCATGCGTATAGTGGATACATCGTGCCGCCCTATTATGATTCAATGATTGGCAAGCTTATTGTGCACGGTTCCTCACGCAAAGAAGCGATTGCCATCATGAAAAGGGCCCTATCGGAACTACAGGTCGATGGGATCCAAACCACTGCCGCATTACATCAGGAAATTCTCAATCACAGCGTCTTTGTCGAAGGTAGAGTCGATACCACCTTCGTCGAAAGAACCTTTACCTAATACCACAGCGTAGAATTGAATGGGTAAGACGTTTTTAGAAAACCGCTAATAAACGCTAATACACGCTAATAACGAATTGTGCCTTGAGCGACTGTCCATTTCGCACAGATTCACCTTACTACCCAACTCACTTTATAACCCGAAAAGTTCGGCTTGCCGCCAGAAACACTGCCACTTAAATATCGCCACACAAAATTGGCGACAGCCCCCGTGGCAAACGAATCTTTTCGGTCTGTGCATATCAAAACAAACTAACCCTTACCATCAAACCCACCTTATAACCCGAAAAGTTCGGCTTGCCACCAGAAAACCCAGTGCATGTCAGACAATACACTCTCCAGTCCACGCCGTCGGACACACGATTTTCGCCGTGTGGCCATCTTGTTTGCAGGTGGTCCCGCTCCAGCGGCCAATGCGGTTATCTCCGCTGCCGCCGTTTCTTTTTTGCGTAATAGAATCGAAGTGGTGGGTATCCTCAATGGCTATGATCATTTGATGCAGTTCGACCAGGATCATCCCATGGAGGAGGGTCGCGACTATGTGAATGTCGATCATAAGATGCTGGGGCGTACGCGAAATTCTCGTGGTATCATGATTGGAACCGCACGGGCCAATCCTGGAAAAATGATATCCGATCCTGAGCATCTGGTTGATGCTCAGCGCTCCGCTCCCTTGAGAACAGTCTACGAGGCATTACGCTCGATCGGGGTCGATTTGCTGGTTTCCATCGGCGGTGACGACACGCTGAAGACGGCCAATAAATTCAAAATGTACCAGGAGTGGCTGCCTTTAGATGCACATCGTATTCCCGTAGTCCATTTGCCCAAAACCATTGACAACGACTATCGGGGCATTGATTTTACCTTTGGCTATTTTACGGCGGTCGATTTTTTAGCCAGTGAAGTGCGCAATCTGCTGGCCGATGCCGAAGCCAATCGCAGTTACTTTTTAGTCGAATCGATGGGACGTAGTGCTGGTTGGTTGGCTTACGGTGTGGCCATTGCCGGGGAAGCAAGTCTCGTGATCAGCGTGGAGGATATTGTTGGTAAGTATCGTACCACCGAAGAGTATGTCGACCCGACTAACGACAAAAAGGAAACTCGCGACATCATGGACATGAATGAGGTGATCCCGCGAATCGTGGCCACCATGACGACACGTGAGAGTGACGGTAAAGAATACGGAGTGATTGTCATTGCTGAGGGCCTCGCCGAATTTCTGCCGAATTCTTACATCGAAGGGGTCGATCGGGATGAGCACGGTCACATCAATATATCGGCCATCAATCTGCATGCCATATTCGCGAAGCTGGTTTCCGAGGAGTATACCCGGCAGACCAAGAGTAACCGGAAAATTACCGGCCTACAGTTAGGCTACGAAGCGCGGTGCAATCTTCCGCATGCCTTCGACGTCATGCTGGGCAGCCAATTGGGAGTGGGAGCCTATCGAGCTTTGGTCGAGGAACGGCTCAATGGAGTGATGGTTTCGGTTTCCGGACAACTGAAGCTGGAATATGTACCATTCGAAGAATTGGTCGATCCGAAAACATTGGTGACTGTGGTGCGATACATCGAGCCGGATAGCGACTTCCAGCGCCTGACACGATTCTTGGAAACCTACGTCAATGAGGACGAGGTAAGACATTAAAAGAATGTATGATGTTTGATCTGTGATTGTTGATCGACTAGCTGTGTTATTGGGATCCATCCCTTAGATCAACAATCAAACATCTCACATCAAATATCCCCTTCTCATAGCATCCTCTCTTCACATAGATGGAGGTTGCCGCGAACTTTCGGGTAACCCAAATGTTATCTCTTAGCCGTCCAACGAGCCCTTGGTGCTGGGGATGCCTGGTATGCGAAGGTCTGTTTCTACCGCCATCCGCAGAGCGCGGCCTGTGGCTTTGAATACACCTTCGCTGATGTGGTGGCTATTGCGTCCGTAGTGGAGCAGAATGTGTAAATTGCAAAGGGCATTGGCGGCTACCGCTTGCCAAAAGTCTTCCAGCAATTCGCTATCAAAGTCGCCAATCTGAGCTGCTGGTAGGGGCGCGTTGAATGCCAACGCATAGCGACCGCTTAAGTCGAGGGCTGAGGTCACCAGCGTTTCATCCATTGGCAGGGTAAAGTGGCCGTAACGCCGTATGCCCGCTTTGTCACCCAGCGCTTCCCGCAGCGCCTGGCCCAGACAGATGCCGACGTCTTCGACCGTGTGATGGCCATCAATGTGCAAATCACCCTGGGCACGAATCGTCAGGTTGAAGGCCCCATGTCTGGTAAAAAGCTCCAGCATGTGGTCGAAAAAACCAATCCCCGTAGAAATTTCCGCTCGGCCTGAGCCGTCCAGATGCAGTTCAAGCTCGATCTGGGTTTCATTCGTTTGGCGATGGATTTGTGCACTGCGTGACATGGCTCTATGATAACACGTAAGAGACTTGCTGACGAGGAGTTAGTAATGAGGAGTGAGGAACAAAAAAACCTTTACGAGAGAGAATCTGGGATCGAGTAAAGTGCTACAATCCTTTTTAACCTCAATCTTCGCTACTAGATCCGGCTCCTCGTTTCTAGCACCCCACTCCAGGAACTCCTCGCTATGGCCCCGATGAAGCAACCTGCCCGAGTAGCCGGCAAAGACAACCCATTTGACAGCTATTCGCTCGCCCATTTGGCACATCGTCTGCGTGTCACGCGTAAACGAGTTCGTCAGATGTTGCAACGGGGCGAATTGCCTTTTGTGCAGATTTGCGGTCAGATCCGTGTCCCCCGCGGGGTGATTGAGAAACAGTCAGAAAACGACTGAAGGATTATTATGCAGCGATTAACCGCAAGGAATTTAATACAGAGCGGAGTCACCATCGCCGTTTTGCTTTCCTGGGGCACTTGGCCGTGGATCGTCCGATGCCAAGAACGGGTGCCTGCCGTACTGCTTAACCGACCAGCTAGCGGATATCGGGGCATCTGGTACAGCAACCAGCCTTCCCATGACCAGTATGTTTACAAATATAGTGGTGGTCTCGGGACCTATTGCGCCAAACATCGGCCGTTTGCCGTTTATCGTCCGGAAGTTGAGAAAACATTTTTCTGCTACGGGGGAACAACGATTGATGCAGTTGAAGGAAGGGATGGCACTCGCAAAGGCAGTCTTCTGCACATGGTTTCCTACTATGACCATCGCACCGGGATGGTTCCCAGGCCGACGATTTTACTCGACAAGCAAACAGGTGATGCCCATGACAATCCAGTGATCAGTGTGGATGACGAAGGATATTTGTGGATCTTCTCCACATCGCACGGTCGCGTGAGGCCTTCTTTCATTCATCGTAGCCAGCAACCTTATTCGATTGGACCGTTTGAGCCGGTTCTTGCGGTGCGGCTCGATGGAGAACGCAGTGTTCCGATTACGAATTTTTCTTACATGCAGGCATGGCATGTTGCGGGGCAGGGGTTCCTGTGCTTTTTCACTCGGTACGACGACCCGGCCCAGCGGACGATTTTTTCGATGACCAGTCAGGATGGAATTCATTGGGAAAATTGGCAGCGTTTAGCAGCTCTCGGGCAGGGACACTATCAAATCAGTGCGGTCGGGCAAATCAGTGCAGGCGGAACTGCTCGAGCGGGTTCTGCGTTCAACTACCATCCTCGCAGCCGAGGTCTCAATTGGCGTACCAACTTGTATTATCTTGAGACGCCCGATTTCGGCCATACCTGGCAAGACGCTGCCGGCGTGCGTCTGGAGGTTCCTCTTAGGGATGTTCGGAATGCAGCCTTGGTCTACGACTATGCTGCGGAGGGGCTGAATGTCTATTTGAAAGATATCTGCTACGACGCCCAAGACCGGCCGGTGATCCTGTACCTGACTAGCCGAGGTTACCAGGCGGGGCCGCAAAATGGCCCTCGCACCTGGATGACTGCCCGTTGGACTGGACAGCAGTGGCAGATTCGTTCCGCCTTTTGTTCTGACAACAATTACGATATGGGATCCCTGTGGTTGGATGCTGATGGAACTTGGCGTATTCTTGCACCTAGTGAAACGGGCGCGCAACCGTACAATCCGGGTGGGGAAATTGCTCTCTGGATCAGTCACGACCAGGGCGCAACCTGGCTACGGGAGCGACAGCTCACCTCGGACAGTCCTCGAAACCACACCTATGTGCGTAGACCCGTCGGAGTCCATCCGGACTTTTACGCATTCTGGGCGGATGGCCATGGTCGGCAACCCTCCTTGTCGCAACTTTACTTTGCCAACCGCCAGGGGCAGGTTCGCATGTTGCCACGTGTGATGCAGGAGAAACATGAAATACCGCCCCTGATCCCAAGTCATTAAGTTCTCACCCATGCATTGCAAATATCTAACTTTTGCGCACGGCATGTCATTTATTTTAACACAGAGGTCGCGGAGATGCGCAAAGTTTACTTTGAATACTTTCTCTGCGGTACTCAGCATCCTCTGCGCCTTGTATGTTGAATATATTATTCAATGGAGATAGTATCGCAAGATAATAAGAAGGATTTAAACAATGATTTGCATTTGTTTACGAAGTATCATAGGTCTATTGTTGCTTTCACTGATCGGATCCGAGGTTCAAGCAGCGCCGCCGGAAGTTAATTACGACGAATCTCAAGTGCCCCGATACACGTTGCCTGCTCCGCTGGTGATGGCAGATGGTGAACCGGTGACGACTGCTGACAGTTGGCGTGAACGGCGACGGCCCGAGATTCTGGAACTCTTTCGCACGCACGTCTATGGCCACAGTCCCGAACCGTTGCCGGAGATGAGCTTTGAGGTCACACGAGTCACGCCCGATGCGTTGGGAGGAAAAGCAATTCGTAAGGAGATCTCAGTCTACTTTGCAGGAACACCGCAAGGCCCACGCATGGAACTCCTGGTCCACCTGCCCATTGCTGCCGAGAAATTGACAGCTCCCGGGAAAACGCGGCAGAGGGCAGGGCAGGGGGACGCCAAGCAACCGGTGCCCATATTTCTAGCTCTCAATTTTCGCGGCAACCACTCCATTCATTCCGATCCGTCGATTCCACTGTCTCAGGGTTGGTTTCGTAACAACGAATCGTCAGGATACGCAGACCATCGGGCTACCGACCGTTCGCGTGGTTGCGCCGCCAGTCGATGGCCTGTCGAGAAGATCCTGAGCCGTGGTTACGGCTTGGCGACCATCTACTACGGTGATATCGACCCCGATTTCGACGACCAGTTTCAGAATGGAGTTCATCCACTTTTCTACCAAGCTGAACAGCAACAACCGACTTCGGATCAGTGGGGGTCGATTGGTGCCTGGGCCTGGGGCCTCAGCAGGGCGCTGGATTATTTTGAAACCGATCGTGCGATTGACCATCAACGCGTGGCGGTCCTGGGCCATTCGCGTTTGGGAAAAACGGCCCTGTGGGCTGGTGCTCAAGATGAACGGTTCGCTCTGGTGATTTCCAACGACTCGGGTTGCGGCGGAGCGGCCCTCAGTCGGCGCCGGTTCGGGGAAAAGGTTGCGCGGATCAATACGGCTTTTCCCCATTGGTTCTGCACTAATTTCAAACAGTACAACGACCGGGAAGATGCCTTGCCTGTCGACCAACATCAGCTTATCGGCCTGATTGCACCGCGACCGGTGTATATCGCCAGTGCGGTCGAGGATCGTTGGGCCGATCCGCACGGTGAGTTCCTGGCCGCTTACCATGCGGGCAACGTTTATCGGTTATTTGGCAAACGGGCGTTATCGTCGGTGGAGATGCCTCCCATCAACCAGCCGGTCTTTACCCGCGTGGGCTATCATGTTCGTGCGGGCAAACACGATGTGACCGATTTCGATTGGCAAGCGTATATGGATTTTGCTGACATGCATCTGTCGCGGTCCGCTGGCAGCACTCGCAGTATTGGAGAGTAGCTTCAGAGGGTATAAGGGCCACAATGAATGATATGAATTACAACGAAGAACCTGTTTCATCGAAATCGAATTCCAAGTTTCCTCATGAATCGAAATTCTCCTTGACCGAATAGTCTTAACCGCCCACTTGGTCGGGCATTGCAGCAATACGGTGCCAGTTCCATGTTACTTCGATTTCGATTACGATTTCGATAGCGATTTGGACTTGTTTTCTGACATTGACTATCACACATCCATAACATTGTACACCCAGAACGAGAGAATATCTGTCATGAGTGCCGAAGCAAAGATCAAGGAGTTACAGCTTGAATTACCTCCCGCCCCAAAACCGGGAGGTGTCTATAAGCCACTGGTGATTATTGGCAACATGGCCTACCTTTCAGGCCATGGTCCCCTGCAGGCCGATGGCTCGATGCTCACCGGTCGGGTAGGTGAAGATCTCGATCTGCAAGCCGGTTACGATGCGGCCCGGCAGACAGGTTTGGCCATATTAGCCACTTTGAGGGAAAACTTAGGTAGCCTCGACCGGGTGAAACGTGTGATTAAGACCTTGGGGTTGGTCAATTGCATGGCTGATTTCAAGGAACAGCCGGATGTCATCAATGGTTTCAGTGAACTGATGGGACAGATATTCGGCGAGGAGAATGGCATCGGTGCACGCAGCGCGGTAGGCACGAACTCTCTTCCAGGCAACATTCCGGTTGAAGTGGAAGTGATCGTTGAGTTGGCTGGAAAGAGTTGAGAGTTGAGAGTTGAGAGTTGAGAGTTGAGAGAACTTCCTGCAAAACTGACAGAAATATCCTATGCAAAAATTTCCACGACTCACCTTACGACTTGCGCGGGTATCCGCCATTCTGGTTTTGTTGTTTGCTGCAGTTCAATCTGTGCTGGCCGGACCTCCCAATGTGGTGCTGATCATGACGGACGATCAGGGATATGGCGACTTTGGTGTCATGGGCAATCCAGTCATCGAAACACCCCATCTGGATGCCATGGCTGGCCGCAGTGCTTCGATGAACACTTTCTATGTTTGCCCGGTGTGTACACCGACGCGAGCCTGCCTGATGACCGGTCGCTACAATTACCGAACCCGGGCGATCGACACCTATGTGGGCCGGGCGATGATGGAGCCCGAGGAAGTCACGGTGGCGGAGGTGCTACGATCGGCTGGTTACGCAACGGGCATTTTTGGCAAATGGCATCTGGGAGATTGTTACCCGCTGCGTGCGATCGACCAGGGCTTTGAGGAAGCACTCGTGTTGCGTGGCGGTGGCCTGGGCCAAGCTTCGGAACCGCGCGAAAACGCTCGGCGTTACACCGATCCGATTTTGTTTCACAATGGCCACCAGGTTGAAACCAAGGGCTATTGTACCGATGTCTATTTTGCTGCGGCGAACAAATTCATGGAACAGTCGCATCAGGCTGGTCGTCCATTTTTCGTTTACTTGCCAACCAATGCGCCTCACACCCCACTCCACGATGTCCCTGAGTCACTTCATCAGAACTACCTGCAGAAAGATTTGGCTTCAATCTTAGTGACTCCCGGGAAGGGTAAAGAATTGGCCAGTGAGTTGGATCGGTTGTCGCGTATTGCAGCGATGATCACGAACATCGACCAGAATGTGGGCCGACTGTTCACTCAGCTCGACAAGTTGGGATTAACGGACAATACCTTGGTAATTTTTCTGACCGACAATGGGCCCAACTCAAAACGATTCGTAGGGCCTTTTCGTGGTTCGAAGACCGACGTCTATGAAGGGGGCATTCGTTCGCCCTTATGGATGCAGTGGCCCTCTCGTTTTCAAGCCGGAACTACGAGCGACAAAGTCACCGCACATATCGACCTGATGCCCACCATCTTGGAGGCATGCGGGGTTGAGTTACCGACCGGTTTGAAACTCGATGGCCGCAGCTTTTTGCCGTTGCTTGAGGACAAGACGGCAAACTGGCCCGAGCGATATCTGGCGACCCAGTGGCATCGGGGAGATCAACCAACTCGCTATCACCACTTCATGATCCGTGGTGCACGGTGGAAATTGCTGGAGAATAGCAATTTCCAACTTGAACATCGGACCGATCCACCCAAGCTGGAGCTCTATGACTTGCTGGCAGACCCGGGAGAAACAGATAATCGGGTTGACGAACAGCCAGAGATTGTAGCCCGATTAAAAAGGGCCTACGACCGCTGGTTTGACGAAGTTTCTGCCACTCGCCCTGACAATTATGCTCCGCCACGCATCTTCGTGGGCAGTGAGCAAGAAAATCCAACCGTACTGACACGCCAGGATTGGCGCAGCCAGGATGGTTGGGGTGGTGGGGCCCTGGGCCACTGGAAAATCACCGTGGCCCGAGCAGGCCACTATGATCTACGGGTCCTGCTCGATGAACGTACGCAAAGCGGCCAGGTCGAACTACGAGTCGCCGACGAAGTATTCCAGCAAGTTGTCAATCAGGCTGCCATCTCGTGTCGATTTCAAGACGTCGCCCTGCCCGCAGGAGCTACCCAACTTGAAGTCGTGCAAACACTCAAGGATGGCCGCAAGCTGGGCGCCTACCAGGTGATAGTGACAAAGCGGTAAGAGTGTCTACTTAAGGGGCCTCCACTTAAGGGGCCGCATCGGGCACGGGACACTGCTCGATAAATCCCAACGATTTTTCAATGAGGATTTCGCCCGTCTGTTCTCCCAGCGAAGTACGAGAGATGTACTCATAGCGGGGGAAACTATTGAAATCGACTTTGGTCAATATGTAACCGAAGGCATCGTTGGTGAGCCCAAAAAGTAGATTATGCGTTCCATGCATTTTCCGTTTCAGGTAATAGCCAATGTTGGGCAGAGCTTCACCGGGAATGGTTAATATTTGAGCTGTACCCAGGTTCACCACATTAATTTGTGCGGTGATGCTGTGATCCGAGTTGTGTGGATACTTTAGCGGTGAACCCAAGATGATGGCCCACATAAGATTCGAGTCCACGGGAAAACGTACATCGATCGCATCACAGAACAGCGATGGGTGACTTTGAACGGATGCACCTTTGAGTATTCGTAACGCTTCGTCAGCCATCGTGTGACCGATCCGTAGACACTCGTCCCAGGTACGTGCATCTTCCCAATAGCCACGGCCTCCCTCTTTCGGCTGATCTAAAATTCGATTGTCCGCGGTGATCATGCCACCTTGGGCACCGTTCATGAAGATCGCCATGCCCCCGGCTTTCGACTCCAGACGGTCGCACAGCGGTCCAATCAGATCGGGGCTGAGGATGCCCACGTCGGTGCCCAGCACTTCGGGGTGGGTGGCATAGTTGACCAGTGTAACAATCGCCTTGCCCTGAGTATCGATCGCCTGGATGACACTCATGCGTCGATCGTACAGATCCGGTGCGTAGTAATTGTAGGCAATTTTTCCTTCGGCTTCGTCGGTCGCCACACGGAGGGTTGCGGGTTGTATATTCGCCAGTGCCTCCTGGATTGCAGTCGCCGCCTGGCTACAGACATGATCCATGAACTCGAGATCTCCCGTATGGCCACCTTGTCCATTGGGAAATCCATAACAGTCTGGCGCACTGTGCGTGTGGGTAGAACCAATCAAGATATTACGAGCCGGAATTTGAGGGACCTTGGCCCGCACCCGATTGCCGAGCACCATGGGAAAACCAATTAAATCCAAGCTGACAATGGCCACTCGGGTAGCCCCTTGTTGCAAGACGATTGCTCGAGCTGTGATGTCACCGCGCTTTTCACGCACGGGAGAAGGTGTCCCCAGTCCGCCTGAAACTGGCAACAGCGGGTCGGGTGTAATCACACGCATGCTCGCGCCCACTTCCAGCGGAGTGGTTTTATCATCAGCAGAGCAGACGCTGAGCGATGGAAACAAGCAACCAATGGCGATGACGGCAGCATAAATGGAACGGTTCATAGGATGCTCGTGGTGAAAAGGGTGGAAGAAAAAGATGCCAGACATTGATAGTATGTACCTGAGGACCTTGTTACTATGGGGTCAGGTAAACCTAATGCTAGAACTGCAGGATACAGTGTATTTCGCAAGTACGTGCCATTCGTACCTACATCACACCCCGGCGGCGGAGTTCTTCGACTACCATTTGTGCCACATGGCCCACCTGGTCGCGCTCGGCTGCCAGGCTGGAATGTTGTGTATGTGGCGGGCAACCCGTGGCCGGCTTCTCCACCACTCCAAAGTCTGACAGGATGCACTGCAGGACGTGGCTGAGCTGTTGCCGATCGATTTGCTGTGGGTCGCTAAGTGGCTGACGGCTCTTGCCCAGACGGATTCCTCGCAGTTCGACCGCCGCGCGAAAGCCCTCCGGGAAATCGGCCGAATAGAGCATCGTATCGAACAACTCCAGCAAACGAAATTGCAGCCGCTTGGCTACTTCAAGATCTCCAGAGCGGGTCAAGTCGTACAGTTTCTTGGTTAGTTCGGGTACCACACCACTGGTCGCATGTGTGCCTCCGTCGCAGCCCATGATCAACATCGGCAGGAGCAGCGCCTCCCAGCCTGTCAGAAAAACAAAATCAGGACGCACCGGTTTGACGGCCTCCATCATCCGCATCATGAATGCCAGGTCCCCAGAAGAGTCCTTAATGCCAATGATGCGATCAAATTGTGCCAGACGACGGATGGTCGGCACATCGATGGGCGAGGCAAACATGGGAATGTTGTAAAGAGTGACGTCAATAGGCGATTGCAAAGCGATTTCACGGAAGTAGGCATAGACCGACTCGGCGGAGAGCTTGTAGTAAAATGGCGACACAATCGCCACCGCTCGAGCACCATATTCGGCATACGCAGCACAAGCGTCGAGCGTTTCGCCGATATGTGCTTCCGCAGCGCCAGCCAGTACGGGAACTCGTCCAGCGGCCTGGTCACAGACAATCTTTACAATCCGGCGACGCTCTTCGGGTAGGAAGCGGGTGAACTCCCCAGTCGATCCGTTGGGATAAAGTCCATGCACACCTGAATCGATCAGCCAATCAACGTATCGGCGCAATTCTCCTTCATTGATCTGTCCCTGTGCGTCAAGCGGAACAATATGGGGGCAATAGATTCCAGCAATAGGTTGTTTCATGGGGATAATTGGATAGGTTCTTAGGATGTCAGTGACGATAATTGTTTGAAGTATAAAATATTCCAACCGACAAGCCAGCGATCAGCAGATATTCGTACCCTGTATCTAATCAAAGCACCTTTACCTCCAGCGCCCATTAGAAAAAACGACGGTTTAAGCCGATTATGCCGAATTCTGGCCATCGAGAGTTTATTGCAACCACTGGCTGGGATAGTTATTTGTCGATATGCTGCGATTTAGTAACCTCAAGCGTTAGCGAAAGAATACCCGCACTCCCCTAGTTTCTCGCTCACACTTCGGATTACAACAGTAAAACCACGAAGGACACGAAGAGCACGAAGGAAAGAGAATGGTAACCACTTTGCTATACACGGAGAAACAAAAAGTGTTCAATTACTCAGCAAGTCGTGAAAATTCCCTATTTGTACCTGTTCTTCGTGCTCTTCGTGTCCTTTGTGGTGATTATTCTCTGATAGAGAGTTGTTAGGGGTATGTGTCCCAATATCGCATTAACCTAAATCGCACCGTCCAATTTGCCAGCATGGAAAAATGCAAAAGTCGAACTTAGTCGTACGTTGAGAAGCAAGAAAGGAACTACACCATGAAAATTACCGCCATCGAAACACATATCTGTCATGCACGGATGCGTAATTGGATATTTGTAAAAGTCGTAACGGACCAGCCTGGCTTGATCGGGTGGGGAGAAGCAACTCTGGAATGGCATACCCGAGGGGTCGTGGGAGCGATCGAAGACCTGGCCCAGTTGGTGGTCGGCGAAGACCCAGGGCGGATTGAACACCTGTGGCAGATGATGTACCGCCAGCATTTTTGGCACGGGCAGGGTATTGTCCGCGCCACTGCGATCGCGGGCATTGATTTGGCACTCTGGGACATTGCAGGTAAGGTTGCCGGATTACCCTGCCATCGTCTGTGGGGTGGGCCGGTACGCGACACGATCCGCACCTATTGTCATTTGGGCGGTGGTCGGATGGAGGATTTTTACAAAACATCCACCGACGATGCTCAACGTTTTGCCGAACTGGCAGTCGAAGCAGTGGAGGAAGGCTTTACCGCGATGAAGACCATGGCCGTACCGCCCACGATGCCATTGGAAGGTACCCGGCCCATCCGGCAGGCAAGCGACTGTGTTGCGGCAATGCGCGAGGCAGTGGGGCCGGACATTGATTTGATGGTCGACTGCCATGCGCGTCCCTCGCCAGCGATGGGTTTGCAGTTCGCCCGTGCGTTAGATCCGTTTTCGCTCTACTTTTTTGAAGAGCCTTGCTGGCCCGAATCAATCGATGGCTTGGCGCGGATCAATGATGCTGTGACCACCCCCATCGCCACGGGCGAACGGCTTACGTACTTGGAACAGTTTCGCGATCTGTTCGTGCAACGAGGCTGTGAAATCTGTCAACTCGATATCACCCATTGCGGTGGATTGACCGCCGCACGGCGGATCGCCGCATTGGCCGATGCTCACCGAATTTCGTTGGCTCCGCACAATCCTCAAGGGCCGGTGAGCACGGCGGCCTCCTTGGAGTTTGGTTTTTCACAGCCCAATTATATTATCTGCGAAGCAGTTCATGCCGACGTGCCATGGCGTGAAGAAGTGGTGCAGGAAGGTTTCACGGTTGAGCCAACAGGACGAATTGTACGGCCCAACACGCGTCCCGGCCTGGGAATTGAGATCGATGAAGGAGTTGTCAGCAAACATCCATTCCAGCAGGAGTTACTGCAACGAACCTTTTACCCCGACGGGAGCGTGGGAGACTGGTGAGATTTTTGAGCTTTGATATGAGATGTTAGATCAACAATCAAACATCTCATATCAAAGATCTTTTTAAGCTCACCACTCCTTGGCGCGCAACGACTAGGTGGTCGATCACTTCGATACCGATCACTTTTCCAGCGTCTTCCAGTTGTCGTGTTGCGGCAAGGTCGGCTGCGCTGGGCTCGGGATCGCCCGACGGATGGTTGTGTACCAACAGTATTGCCTTTGCCGCGTCCTGGATCGCATGCCGAAAAACTTCGCGTGGATGGACCATGGCCTGATCCAACAGGCCCAGGCTGACACGGTGTGAATCGAGTGGACGTAGTTTCGTGTCGAGCGTCACCACGTGAAATTCTTCTTGAGCGCCGGCCTCAACCAATTGCTGAAAACGATCTCGACAATAGGCGATCGCCGTTTCAGGACTGTTGAGTCTGGGTGGCAGTGGCTCCTCTTTCTCTTGGGTTCGAGCCTGGGCAACCCGTTTTCCTAATTCGATACCGGCAGCTATTTGGCAAAATGCGGCTTTTCCAACTGCCGTGGTAAACGCCCGCAATTCTCCATGGCCCGCCTGGGGTAGTTTTTCCAGGCAGTCTGCAAAACGTCTGGCGATGGTTTCGCCTGCCTCCAAAGCAGACTCACCTGGCCGCCCAATACGGATGAGAATTGCCAACAGTTCCCCAGTTCGCAGTGCCCCGGGACCTTGGGCTAGCAACCGTTCACGAGGTCGCTCACTAGTTGGTAGCCGGAGTAGACGATGGCCGATCACATTTTGGTCCAACCACTGGGCAGCAGAAAATTTCCGAGGGTCAACCTGCCATTGCAAGACATCCTCACACACGCTTGCCGTAGGATAAGCGTACTTGCCCCGGGTGGAAGAGACATGGGTGGAGGTCTGGATTGGCGTCAAGCGCCTGCCTGACAGCCTTTCAGCCGGCTCATGTTTCAGTATCGCATCTTCTTCCAGTTTATGAATTACCCGAGTCACAAAAGCCGGATTTTCCCAAGCACAGACCTGTTTGATTTCAGCCAGCGTAAATCGGTCTCGAGCCTGCGCAGCCTTCACCACTTGAGCGTAACGCTCGTAGCGCTCTACATCTTCAGTTTGCCCCACATTTTCAGTTTGCCTTGCCATGGTAGTTGCTCCCTGGTAGATTTGCGTACATGAACAAATGTACACAATCAGGAGTTCCTGGCAAGGGTTGTGTGCGTTAATCACAAGCCAATTAAGCCTGGTCACCACAGATTAGGCACAAATGATGTGTTTCAATGTTCTTGGGTGGCACCGACACTGGTCCGCAGAGCGGCTCTTTGGCGAGAGACAATATGTTCGGACTAGTGTCGGTGTGCGCAGCACAGGAGGAGATTGAGGTTACAGGCCTCTTGTGCTGCGCACATTGACAATCGTTCGAATTAGATTTTCACTAGCAACGTCCATTCCGAACGACTGTCGGTGCCACCCGCGGGATTCCAACAATATGTGAGGCCCACTCACACCATCAAGCGAGGCCCCACCGTGGTTGCTCCGGCGAGTATTGGACGGTGGGTCTGAGCTCCCTGTCCTCGAAATCTCTGGTAGAGAAATTGGGCTTGTCGTTTCATTTGGAAGCCCCAATCGGTTAATACAAAAGCACGCATCAATCCAAGAATCGACAACAAGCTTAGGGCGGCAAGCCAGCGACTGGGAGCTTGTGCATGAAAGGGACGTCCCATTCCCACCGCAGGCATCTGCTTCGGTGCGAACGGAAATCCGTAGCGCTGTGCCAGTGCACGTACTTGCCCCAAATGGATAACGGGAATTCCTTGTCTGGAAAATCGGCCCATTACGCTGTCCACATTCCTGCATACCGGCAGGTAGTGTCCTGTTCAAACCTGGCTGGTAATGACGTTTTGCCTCGCTGCCTCCGGTCGAAACGACACCGCCTCCCACATTGACATACAATTTGATAGGTTTTATCCTGGCCTTCGTCGTGTAAATCTGCATCCGCTGGTCAATCGATTCCGCTCGGCTTTGAGTGCCGATCATGGGCAGATGATTCCGTCGGATGCCTGCGGTGACCTGTTCCAGCGCTGGAGCGGACATGCCCAGGCCACGATCCGCAATGCCGCCTATGGATGCGGCGTGTGAGCGGAAAGATATCAATTGCTGCTCAGCCAGAATGCGTTCCATGTCGAGCCATAAAAAGTCAGGCCGGTTGGCTCCATATTGACTTGAAGTGACACTGGCCACTGCGATTGGGATCAATTCCAGACTTTCCATGGCCGCGCAGAGGGCAATGTTCAGCGCCGGCAACGAGCCGGTCCAGCCAATCGCAACCGTATCGCCCCGCTCGACTCCCGCATCCAGCAACATTTCTACAATCGCAGCGGCAATATTTGGATTGACGCTGGTCTGTTTGTCGGCCAGTTCCGCCGGCCGACTCGTCACTTGGGACATGGCTACCCCTAGCAAGCCACTGTCTGTCGGATCCAGCACCCGGTTGATGGTATCTCCGCGCTCGATCCGCGCCGCCCTAATTGCCTGAAACGATTCTTCGGCTCGGCTCGCGGCTTGCAACTTCATCGAACCATGTTCGGCGCTGCCCAGAAGGTATGCGCCGTGAACCAGGGCCCAGACGCAGATAGCCGACAGGCTGATCATGACCAGCGTTGGCCGAGAAACTTTTTGTGGTCTCCAATAAATGCTTTTCATACCATCACCTCCATGCCCACTAAGACTAATACCAAACGTACAACAATCGATGAAGTGACCAGAGGTGCGAATGTTTCAATCAATCCTTGTCGATCGATCCAGAGGGCAATCAGTCCGGGGAGGATGAAGCCGATTACCGCAAAGCAAGCGGGCATAGTGTGAGAGGAACCAGCAAGCCCCGTCCACAGAGGGATCGTGTGTGCCAGAGCGCCTAACAGAAATCCTACCAAGATCATCATCACAATCCGGCGGCGGCCATACAGGATGGTAACCTGGGATAAGCTGCGGACGATGGCAAAGGTTGCCAACGCCACCAACAGGGTGATCAAGATACTCAGCGGCTGATGCAGAGAAAGGGCCAAGTAACCAGGCACAATCATGCCCCCAGCCGACAACCCATAAGCTTCAGTGAACAACAGGCTTACGACGCAATGGAAACAGTCAAGGTATCCATCAGGCGGCCCTCCTGACTACGGTGTTATGGTTCAGAGTGGCCGCGGCAGGTGCGGTTGGAGAAACCGTATGCTGTGGATCAAAATACTGCACCAGCTCCATGCCTGGACTGGCAATATTGCCCATACCCATGATCAGTGCGGACTGTCCCACCTGTTGGTGCAACGTGTTGAGCAACTGGGGTAATGGCTTGTTTTCGACGCAGGTGATCCGTTGTTGCTTGAGACCTAAGGCCATTGCCCGTTTGGCAAACAGGTGTGTCGCGGTTCCTGAAACCAGGTAATGGTCTGCGGGTGTCCACTTCAGGTACGCTTCAGCAAGTTGGTTGGATCGATCGGCCCGATCCGCTCGGCAGTTCACCACGGCGATGCGTCGCTTGATTTTTGGAAAACGTCGCAGTACGAGTTCCCAAATTTTGCCGGTCGATTCGGGATCGTTGGCAGCAAAGCCATTGACAAAGATCATGTGCCGATCGGCTTTTTCGGTTTGGGCAACGGTCATCACCCCCGGATCGGGTTGGGCGTGCCACATGCCACGTAAGGCCGTATCTCGATCGATACCAACATCTTGGCAGACTCGTAATGCGAGTGCGACGTTGCCCGGATGCTCAATGTACGAGAATTGTTCCAATTCGTCCCAACTGACTTGGGCGACCTCGTCATCCCCGACTGCAATCAATTCTGAACCACGGTCCAGGGCCGCCTCCTTCAGAATGTGAAGATGATTCTGTTCCGCGGTAAACAGTTTGCCACTCATCGGAGTGGTGCCAGTCAAGGAACGGGCCACATCAACGACGGTAGGCCCCATGACATCGAGATGATCGGCACGCGCATTGGTGATGACCCCATGAGTCGAGCGAACCAGTTTTAGTTCACATACCGCCTGAAGCCCCGGATTCAAAGCCATGCACTCAATGACCAATGCTTCAGCCCGTTGCTGAGCGGCTGCACGGACGACTCTGATTTGTTCCTTCACATTGGCCCGAGCCGGGCGAAAGATGGGATACTCGACCCCGTCGGGAAAGATCATTTGAGGCAGGGTGCCAGTGGTTTTGGCACAGGTCCTGATGCCTCCAGCTCGCAAGCCAGCGGCGATCAAACGGGTGACCCCTGACTTGCCGCGGGTGCCATTGACATAAATTCGAATGGGTATTGATTCCAGATGACGCTGGTGCCAGTACGATTCCCATACGCCCATGGCGCCGAGTGCGACTGTACCAGCCGCCAATAAAAGAGTGCCGTCTATGACTCTTCTGCTCCTTCTCGCCTCATCCTTGGAAGCGATTAAGGGTCTCTGTTGCTACCGCTGACTGTCGCTGTCCATGTGGGTGCCTTGTAAAATTGACAACCCGATGGGCAGGAATTACAACCTGTGGTTAACGGTTGTAACGATTGGTCCTCATCCTGCTACGGTGAAATGGTTACAATTCTCTGCGTAAGTCCCTGACAAGCAGCGTTTCTCCTGGAAATGGCCATGGCCGCCTGTCTGATTGCAGTTTCACTGGTGCAACTGGTGCGCCAATCGCTATTGCCAAGAACCGTTCGGTGTTGGCACAGTTTTGCAAAAGGCCTAGTATCTAGGCATGAATATGCAAAAAATATTGTCTAAGCTGAGTGGGCGCCGATATAAGAAGCCAAGACCCTCTCTCAATAACCTGGATCAGAAGCTGGAAAAGTATCTGAATTTCAGGGATGGCTTTTTTATTGAAGCGGGTGCGAACGATGGTTACTTGCAAAGCAACACTTATTTTCTGGAAAAAGAGCGTGACTGGCGCGGGGTGCTGGTGGAAGGAATACCGGAACTGTACCAGCGCTGTGTTCTGGAGCGGCCCAATGCAACGGTTTACTATAGTGCCTTGGTCTCAAGCGATTTCCAGCAAGCGACAGTGACCATGCATTATGCTCATCTCATGAGTGTGGTCGAAGGCTCACTCAAGACTGCAGAGCAGCAGGATGAGCATCTCCAAGCAGGAGTTGATATCCAGCACCTGGATGGTTCTTATTCCATCGATGTGCCAGCCCAAACGCTTGAATCCATTCTGGACAACACTCAAGATCTCCCGGAAATCGATTTTTTCTCTTTAGACGTCGAAGGCTACGAACTCAATGTGTTGAAGGGACTGAATCTGTCAAAATATCGCCCAAAATATCTTTTGGTCGAGGCCCGGTTTTTTGATGAGGTCAATGCGTTTCTCGAACAGCACCATTATGAATTGGTGGAGAAAATGTCTGTCCACGATTATCTCTATCGTTGCCAGTAATTCTTCTGCCCCATATCCGAACCGGGAGGTAATTGGTAAATTACTCACTGGTACCTGGGCATCAAAAACTGTCGTACGGTCGCCTTTCGCTTTGCGAAAGTACAGTCGCTCTGCGAAAATAGCGTTTGACCTTAGCTTTCGCAGAGCGAAAGACGAAGATTATTCCCGCACGGTTACCACTTCACTGCAAATTAACTTCCATTACTACGATCAGGACCTAAGGTACCATCGATGACTGCGACTGCCCAAGCCGAGACTCATGCTTTTCAGGCAGAAACTGCGCGCCTGTTGGATATGATGATCCATTCGCTCTACACCAACAAGGAAATCTTTCTGCGGGAGCTGATTTCCAACGCCTCCGATGCACTCGACAAGGTGCGTTTTGAGGCTTTGACCAATCAGGACCTGTTGGGGGACGATACCGAACTGCAAATACGCCTGGAAACCGATCCGGAAGCGCGCACCTTGACCGTTTCGGACAATGGCATCGGCATGACCCGAGAAGAAGTGATTCAAAACATTGGTACCATTGCCAAATCGGGCACGCGTGAATTGTTGGAAAAACTAAAAGATTCGGGCGCTTCGGATCAACCGGCCGATTTGATTGGCCAATTCGGTGTTGGATTTTATTCCGCCTTTATGGTGGCCGATCAAGTGACGCTGATCACACGTCACGCAGAAGAAGATTCAGCTACCCAGTGGCAATCGTCTGGAGATGGACAATACACACTGCAGGAACTAGACAGTGCTGCCGATCAACCTGGTCGCGGAACCCGGGTCACGTTGCATTTGAAAGAAGCAGACGCCGAAGAAGGTCAGCCAGATTACAGCCAACCGGCGCTGCTCGCCCAAATTGTCAAGTCGCATTCTGACTTTGTCGCTTATCCGATCGTGCAGGAACAGACACGCGAGGAAATCGAACGCGACGATCAGGGGCAACCGGTTGAAGATGGCGAAACCAAGAGCATCACCGAGGATGTCACACTCAATAGCATGCAGCCCATTTGGATTCGCCCGCAAGCGGACGTGACCGAAGAGGAGTATGCCGAGTTCTATCACCATATCAGTCACGATTGGCAACCGCCGGCCAAAACCATCAGTCTTAAGGCCGAAGGACGGATAGAATTTTCGACTCTCTTGTTCATTCCATCCCAGGCACCCCCCAATCTGCATTATGCGAACCAGGACTTTGGTTTGCATTTGTACGTCAAACGGGTGTTGATCATGGAAAATTACGATGAGTTGCTGCCCCGCTACTTGCGTTTCATGAAAGGGATTGTCGACTCGTCGGACTTGCCGCTGAATATCTCTCGTCAACGTTTGCAGGAAGATCGGCACATCAAACAGATTCGCCAATGGATTAGTCGCCGTGTGCTCGACACACTGGGGACCATGCAGGAGGAAAAACCAGAGGTCTATGCCACCTTTTGGGGTCAATTTGGTGGCGTCTTGAAAGAAGGCCTCGCCGATCATACGGCCAAAAGTGCGCTTCTGCCGCTGTTGATGTTTTCCTCTTCCGCCGACCCCGACAAGCTCACCTCATTGGTCGACTATGTTGGCCGAATGGCGGAAGGACAGGAGGAAATCTATTTCATTACCGGCGATTCCCGGGCCTTGGTAGAAAATGCACCCCAACTTGAGAAATTCAAAGCCAAGCAATATGAAGTTCTCTATCTCACCGATCCGGTCGATGAGTTCATGGCCCAATACCTGGATAAGTTCGATGACAAACCGATCAAATCTGCGGTCAAGGGTACGGTCGAGTTGGGCGACGAAGAGGAACGCAAACAGGCAGAAGAAACGCTCAAAAAACAGAGCGAACAACATGCCAAGCTACTTGAGTCGTTGCAGAAATCGCTGGACGACCACGTCAAAGAGGTCCGCTTGACCAGTCGGCTTACCGACTCTCCATCGTGTCTGGTTGGCAGCGAATTTGACCTCAGCCCTCAATTGGAACGCATGCTGCGTGATTCGGGAGCGGAAATGCCCACACAAAAACGCATACTGGAATTAAACCCCAACCAT
Organism: Pirellulales bacterium; assembly: GCA_039831705.1. GTDB lineage: Bacteria > Planctomycetota > Planctomycetia > Pirellulales > Lacipirellulaceae > JAJRWS01. The sequence continues at coordinate 35,854 of JBDOMT010000465.1, forward strand.
CCCCTGTTAGAGAAGTTGCAGCAACTCCAAGATTCCGACGGCTTGGCCGATCATGCATTCATGCTCTACAGCAATGCGGTATTGGCCGAAGGGGGTGATTTGCCCGACCCGGCCCGATTCAATCGCCTGTTGGCGGAATTGATGCTGAAGTAGACCCACAAGCGAGTGGGGCACTGTGTGTGAAAAACCCACTTGCTGGCGCTGCGTGCTTGTATGGGCTTATTCACCGCTCGTATGATCGCGGTACGTTTACTTAAAATACGAGCACGACGCGCAAGCGAGTGGGTGACTGTGCCTGAAAATCCCACTTGCGGACACTCCAAATAGATATATTCCATGCCCGACCACCGACTCCGAATCTGTCCCCTCTGCGAGGCTACTTGCGGGTTGAAATTGGAGGTGGAGGGCAGGGCAGTGCGGGCGGTACGGGGTGACGATCAGGATCCTTTCAGCGAAGGATACCTGTGCCCCAAGGGGGTAGCGATGGGCGACCTGGATGCTGATCCGGATCGGCTGCGTGAACCGCTCATTCGGGATGGTAAGCATTTGCGAAAGGCAACCTGGGACGAAGCGTTTGATTGCATCGAACTTAGATTGCGGCCTCTAGTCGACCAGTACGGCCCCAATAGTGTGGGCCTCTATCTGGGCAACCCAACCGTTCACAATCTGTCGCTTTCGATGTACGTGCCGATGCTCCGGGCCGCCTTACGCACACAGAGTGTTTTTACCGCCAGTTCGGTCGACCAATTGCCCAAGCAGTTGACCGTTGGCCTGATGTTTGGCAATGGCATGAGCGTGCCGATTCCTGACATCGACCGCTGCCGATACCTGCTGGTCCTGGGGGCAAACCCACTGGTTTCCAACGGCAGCCTGATGACCGTGCCCAATGTGGGCCAGCGTTTGAAACGTTTCCGTGACCGGGGGGGGAAGCTGGTGGTCCTCGATCCGTGCCGCACGCGCACGGCCCACGAAGCTTCCGAGCACCACTTCATCCGTCCCGGTACCGATGCCCTGTTGCTCTTTGCCCTGGTGCATACACTCTTCGACGAAAACCTTACCACACCGGGCCGCTTGCGCGCGCATGTCGATGGCTGGGATCAGATTCGAGAGTTGGCGGAGCCATTTACCCCCCAACGGGTTGCCGACGCTTGTGGCATTCAGGCGGAGGTGATTCGTACTTTGGCCCGTGAGTTGGCCCAGGCTGAGCATGCCGCCGTCTATGGGCGAATTGGCACTTGCACTCAAGCCTTTGGAACTCTGGCCAGTTGGCTGGTGGAGGTATTGCATGTGTTGACCGGGAATCTCGATCGAGAGGGTGGAGCCTTGTTTACCCGTGCCGCCCATGGCCCGGCCAATACCAAGGGCCCCGAGGGTCGAGGGCGTGGTTTAAAGACAGGTCGATGGAACAGTCGGGTACGAGGCCTGCCTGAAATTTTTGGCGAGTTACCGGTGGCCTGCCTGGCCGAAGAAATCCTCACTCCCGGCGACGGCCAGATACGAGCGATGATCAATATCGCGGGCAACCCACTGCTCAGTGCTCCCCACAGCGGGCAGTTGGCCAAAGCCTGGGAATCATTGGAGTTTCTGCTCTGTCTCGATATCTATCCCAATGAAACTTCGCATCGGGCGGATGTTATCCTGCCGGGGCTCTCACCATTGGAATGCCCACATTATGACCTGATTTTTTCGCAATTGGCCATACACAATTACGCCCGCTATTCTCCCTCCATCTTCGAAACGCCTGCCGGACAGTTGCCCGAGTGGCAGACCCTGTTACGCCTGGCAGGGATCGCCAGCGGCCTGGGCCCGCAGGCCAGTGCGAGCAACCTCGACCTAGAGATGTTGCAAAAGATGATCCGACGTGAAATGCGGTTGCCCGATTCACCTATTCGGGGCCGCGAGCCGGAACAGATTGTGGCTGCTCTTGGGCCCCGCACAGGTCCACTGCGAATTCTCGATTTTCTACTGCAAACGGGTCCCTATGGCGCGGCCTTTGGGGCATACCCCGAAGGCCTCAGTTTGTCTGTCTTGGAAAACGAGCCTCGCGGTATCGATCTGGGACCGTTGGCGACGCGGATTCCCGAGGTACTCCGCACCAGCTCAGGAAAAATTGAATTGGCACCCGAACCGATCGTTGCGGATGTGCCCCGATTGCAGAAGGCTTTGCAACAAACTCGTGAGCCATTGGTACTGATCGGCCGCCGCGACCTGCGTTCGAACAATTCATGGATGCACAATTTGCCCCGATTGGTTTCCGGCAGCCAGCGCTGCACGCTCAAGCTTCACCCAAACGATGCCCAGCGGGCCAATATTGATCCGCACGGCCTGGCAACCGTAAAATCTCAAGTGGGACAAGTCACTCTCCCCGTGGAAATCACCGAAGACCTGATGCCGGGTGTCGTCAGCATCCCACACGGTTGGGGACACCAGCAGAGCGGCCAGCAAATTGCCAGCAACCAGCCCGGCTGCAACAGCAACCTGCTGGCCGACAACGCCTGCCTTGACGGTCCGTCCGGCAACGCCGTTTTGTCGGGCATTCCGGTGACGATTGAGGCAGTAACGTCGGAGTAAACGATGGTATTGCACGGAGTTCGAGTGAGCTATCCATTTCAGAGCAACAACCTAAGCGGCATGTGATAGTCCTGGTTTTACCCCAGGGAAATTTAACCGCCCTCAATCTACCGTGGGCAACCGATAACAGGCTGCCTCTTTGTCGTTACGAACCAACAAATATTCGCCTGCCAGGGCGAGCGGGTTCCATGTTTTGCTGCGGAGTACGGAATAGCGGGTTAACGGGCGATGTTCTTCCGGTGTCGGTTCCAGTAATACCAGCTCGCCATTCTCGGCCATCACCAGTAGCAGGTCGCCCGCTTGGATCATTTGCCCATGACCGTAACGGCCCCGTTTCCAAAGACGTTTGCCACTGTCGAGGTCGAGGCAGACAAAGATGCCGTCGTCTAAGCCGTAGATTGCATTCTCGTGAACGATGATGTTGGCGAACTTGGATTTCAGACGATTTGAATTCCAAATTCGAGTCGCAGACCATTTATCTGGTGTATTCTGACGAACCTGAACAAGCTGACTGCCGGTACCGTATCCACTGGAGATGAGTACTCGATTGTCGGCAAGCACGATCGGCATGACAATATGCGGATGCCCCCGTTTCCATTCATATTCCCACAGGATTAGGCCTGTCTTGAGATCGTGCGATTTCACTCCAGGGTCATTGAAAATCAAAATTTGTACGACACCATCGAAGGTGGCCAGTACCGGCGAACTGTAACTGGCCCGGTCGTCGCCGCCTGACCATATCGTGCTGCCCGTTATCGCATCGTAGGCGATCAACGAGCGGCCGCTATCCCCACCGGCGCTGACAATCACCTTCCCGTCGGTTACCAGTGGTGAACCGGCGGCTCCCCATCCCTGCGCGGTCGTTTCGTTTTCCGTGATTATATTTTTCGTCCAGTTTACCGTGCCGTCCACCAGTTGGAGGCAGTTCAGAATTCCGGTTGGGCCTAGTGTGTAGACTCGGCCATCAGCAATGGTCGGCACCGTCCTCGGCCCTTCGCCAGCAATGACTGTTTCGAAATGCGACTGATCGACATGGGTCCAGATCAAGTCGCCAGTCAACAAATGGTAGCAGGTGACCATTTCGTTTTCACCCCGCTGTTCCATCGTAACCGCGTACTGGTCGACGACTGAAAATCCAGACCACGCAGGGCCAATCGGTTGACGCCACAGGAGCTCCGGTGGCTGAGATACCCAGTCGCGCGCCAAATGGGGTCCCGGTAACACGCTAGTTCGATCGGGACCGGAAATTTGCGGATAATCGTACGCAGCCTTGAACGCCAACGGCACTCTCCGGGGCTCGACGGTTGGCTGTTCGACTGATAATCGCTCTGAAGTCGACTGAGACCAGCGCCACTCCAGTACTGGCAGCATATCTCCGGTAACGCCGCGAATCTCCAGCATCGACGCCATAATACCAGCCAGTCCAATTGCCCCTCCACCTACGAGCAGCCGTCGAGTCCAGCGCAGACGCGAAAGCAACAGTACCCAGAGCAACAGCAGTACGCTCGTCACCAGAATCAGGATGGTAGTTTGCAGATTTTTAGTCTGTCGATGCACTTCCTGAAAGAACCAGATATATGTCCAAATCGAAGCGGTGAGCGAAAGAATTACCGCAGCGGGCCACCAGCGCACGGCCGGCCGGAGCTTCGCTTGGGAATTTGTTGGCGGCATAGTTGTGCTCAAGCAGTTCAGTTTCACAGACACAGCGTGTAC
>JBDOMT010000100.1:0-10182 GCA_039831705.1 Pirellulales bacterium
ACATTTTCTTCGCTCTCCAAAAAGACTGCGAGCAAAGCCCACTGACGGAAAGCGATATGTTTACCAAACTTCAAATTACCGCGATACCCCAGATCCCCTAAAGTGCGCGTCGGCCGTGATGTAGCCCCACTGTCCAAGAAGTACGTTGCATTTTTGCGTCCACCTTGCTGTGTTTCATGAGGCTCAAGCCATTAATCTAGAGGGTGGCACGCAGTCCCAACCTGTCTCAAACGAAAGCGTCCACAGCGTCCAAATGCTTTGTTTACAGATACTTGCTCGATAGGTGTTTGCGTCCCTGGTGCGTCCATGCAGCGTCCATACATAAACGTCACGATCTGGCGGAATTTTGAAGTCCGGTCCATGCCCATTATATGCGGGTACCCGTGCAATAGTTTCCCTGCCATCCTGGCACTATCAGATTCCCTCAATGGGGGATTACTGGTAAGGGCCATATCCTGGCCCATTGGAAGCAAGGCAATTAGCCCGCATATTTCACCCGTTTCTGCTACTGCGGAGCAAGTCCTTCCGTGGCTGCGTTATGTTTCAGCCTGCGATCCTCAACGTGTAAAAAACACGACTGCGGTCGCAAGCCTCACATGCCTTGCCACGAAAGGACTTAAAACGCCTCGCCACGTCGGCATAGACCTTTTCACGGCCTGTCCGTGAGGGTACGATAGTCTTATTGATCTTGCCTGCCCGATCGCCCCTCCTCGTGACCTTGGATACTTTTCTGTGCCAATTGATCCCGAAGGTTCTGTGACGCAGTGGATTGCCGACCTGCAAGTAGGTCATGCAGATCAGGCGGAGCATGAATTGTGGGACCGTTATTTTCGGCGGCTGGTTGGGCTGGCGCGGATGAAGCTCGGCGACGCGCCGCGAATCGCCGAGGACGAAGAAGACGTGGCGGTCAGCGCGCTGCGCAGTTTTTATTCGGGTGTAGCCGCCGGACGGTTTCCGAAGTTGGAAGATCGCCATAATCTCTGGGCACTCCTGGCGAAAATTACGGCTTGTAAGGCTATCAACCAGCGCAATCGGCAGTTGGCACAAAAACGGGGCGGCGGACGAGTGTTGTCCGAGGCGCAGATCGCGAAGCCCAGCTCGATGAACGAGCGACAGTTGGCCGAGTTTGTCGAAGATGGCTTGACGCCCGATTTTGTCGCGGCGATCAACGAACAATGCGAAGCACTGATGGACCGCCTGCCCGACGAAAAGCTGCGGCTGATCGCTCACCTCAAGCTGGAAGGCTACACCAACGCAGAAATTGCTCAAGAGCTAGGCGTCGTCGAACGGACGGTCGAACGTAAGTTGGCTCTGATACGAAGCACCTGGATACCGGAGCTAACCGGCGACGATTCGGCGTAAAAGTGCCTGAGCAGAACTTTTTGCCGAATAGCTGTCGGGTTCTCGCCCGCAAAACTGATTACCTCATCAGAAAGGTGCTGCGCCGGGTAGCACATAAGCTGATTAGCGAGAAAACACAGAGGAGCGAGATCGAAGTCGGCTCTGGCACGACCGCTTGAGCCGCTTGCAGCGGAGCAAACATCGTGATGATCGCGTCGGGATCGTCCTTCGCGAGCGTCACGTCACGATCGGTCGAGGCGTCATAGATCGGTTCGTCCGACCCGTCGACCGTGTCGGCACCAAAGCGGACGGAGGTCAGCGAGGCTGCTTCAAAAGCTGAAACAGAACCCAAATTATCCTGCCAAATCGTGTAGTCCGCCGCGTCGACGCGGCCATTGCCATTGCCGTCGGGCCAGAGATTGGCGGTCGAAGAAAAATTCGTCTGCGCTTCGGTCAGGTCGTCATTGTCGACAACGCCGTTCAGATCATAATCCCCCGAGACAAGCGACTCGTGATTGATGCCATGCTCACCAATTTGCAAATGCACCGAAGTCACCGGCCCGCCAACGATGGCGTTGTAGTCGACGGTGGCAATCAGCCAAGCAGGCAGACCATCGCCGGCGAGGACGCAACCAGTCTCGGCATCGACACACTGATTGCCAACACCTTTCACGTTGGCGGCAGACGCCGAAAGCGAATAGCCTTGCAACAACTCGATCGAATCCGCATTTCCACCCGAGACTTGTACGAGCGTTTCTCCAGATTCCAGCGCCGGCGTCGACGTCGAATCGCTGACATATTCGTAACGCTGAATCCCCCCGCCAGCGTCGTTGTGCATCGTGATCGAGCTATCGACAAAATCGATGCCTGCCTGCAAGGCGACCAAATTCAACGAAATATTGCGAAGTTTCTTGCCCGTTTCTGGCCTGCCCCATATGTAAAGCGTGCCGACCGTGCCCTCTTCGATGCTGATATTCGTGGCGATATTCGGCCCGTCAGGCGAAACGGCATCGTCAGAAAGCCAAAAATGGGCCGGGGCAGCCAAACTTTTATGTGACATTTGCGCAAGAAATGCGTTTAGTACGACAGCGAGAACCCAAATCACTCGCGCCCATATTAATGGTGAACAACGCATAAATGCCTATCCCCAATAGTCCTAGCCCCAATAGTCCTATCCCCAATAGTCCTAGCCCTTGCAGTTACCAGCCTATCCATATCCCGGCGAAAAGTCCAACATATATTCCTTGGCTGCTAATGGCCTCAAGAGCGTATAGAAAAAAATACTTGACCTCGTCGAGTAATCGAGTCAGCTTAAAGGAACCGAAAGTCCCGCGTCAATTAGGCCCCTTCGATGGGGGAGAACACTATGAAAACTGTTTGGCAATTACTATCCGTCGGCCTGCTAATGGCAAGTTATGCCAGTGTCGCGACTGCGCAATCAATCATTTTCCAGGAAAATTTCGGCCAACTGCCATTACGCGGACCCGTGGACGAGGAGAGTAGCATCACCAAGGCTTTCACGCACATACCCCCTGATGGCTGGGACGTCGACTCCAGCGGGGTGCCCGGCACCCAAAATCCGAGCATCGGCGTGTTCGAGTGGGAAGGGTGGTCCTTTGCTAACAAAGATTATTGGATCGAAGTCTCCAATGACGAAGGACGCAGCCAATTCACACATGGCGAAGGGACCGTTGCCGTTGCCGATCCCGATGAGTGGAATGACAGAGGCGATCCGGCAAACGAGATCGGCTTCTATAACGCTTTCCTAGAAACGCCTTACTTCGATATTGGTTCCATCCTCAACACGGGCAGTCGGCTTCAATTCCAGTTGGATAGCAGTTGGCGACCTCAATGCTGCGACGATGGAGAGGCTTTTGCTCCTAACGAAAACAACCAGACAGCGACTATTCTGGCGCGGTTTGAGGATGGTTCGACCGAAGAGCTGTTACGTTGGGAATCTGCACCTTTCTTTTTCTTAGATCCTTCTGGTTCTGGCGTTAAGCACCCGAGTACCAATCCTGCTGATACGCCGAATCCGTTTTTCGAGAGCATCGACCTGAACAAATTGCTATTCGTCGACCTCAGTTCGTTGCTGTTTAGCACGCACAGTAAATTCAAGATCGAGTTTGGCCTTTCTAACGCAGGCGATGACTTTTGGTGGGCGATGGACAATATGCAAATGATCTCGCTAACGTGGGTTGAAGGGGATATGGACCTCGGCGGTTTCTTGGACGAAAACGACATCGACGACTTTGCCCAGGCGATGCACAGTACCGAAGCGTATCGTGCGGACCATTTTGACGAGTTGCCCGCGTTACGTGGCAGTCCAGATGCAACTTTCGACTTCGACGACATTGACTGGTTTGTGAATTTGCTCAACGGTGGCGGAATCGCCGCCTCGCGTGATACGATTATTGCTGCGATCAATGCCCAGGCGATCCCCGAGCCTTCGAGCGTTTGCTTGGCAGCTATGATGCTAGGAGTTGCGTTCACTCGTCGTCAGCACTCTCTTTGAGACTAGCGTGGAACAACGTAACAATCAATTTGGCTTTACGCTGATCGAATTGCTCGTGGTGATCACGATCATCTCGGTCTTGATCGGGTTGCTGCTGCCAGCCGTGCAGGCGGCGCGTGAGGCGAGTCGCCAATCGCAATGCCGCAATCACTTGAAGCAACAGATGCTAGCGACGCTGAATTTTGAATCGCAAAACGGCTTACTCCCGCCAGGATCGCTTATCCATCGACTCAAAAACTACAAGGGAGTCAGTTGGCGTGTGCTGATTTTGCCTTACCTGGAAGAGACGGCGCTTTTGAACGAGATCGGTGTGACCGAAGACGGCGGGATGACCGAACACCTTGGTATTGGGCTCATTCCTCCTGCATTGATTTGCCCTTCCGCTTGGCCTGACGTCGAGCGGGTGGGGCTTCCGCCATCCCATTACGATGCCGTCTCGGGGTCGGGACATTCGGCCGAATACCGCTGGGATCGCGACGACACTTCTTGCGGCGATGTTTTTATCGATGGCTCATTCTACCCAGACAGCGAAGTACGCTTGGGAATGATTACCGATGGCACATCCCATACGCTAGCAATCGGCGAGCGCAGCTATCTTTTGAACGACTGGATCAGCGGGGCCTCTTGGTCAGAACGGTCCGACTTGGAACTCTGTGCCAATTCGTCGAGAAACATCCGCTATCCGATCAACGCCAAACATGAGGTATTTGGCTACTACAAATACGATCGCGACGCACCGGCAGACGCTACGAAAACGATCTTACGTAACGACCTGTTCTTCGGCAGCCTGCACCCAGGCGGCGCGCACTTTGCGATGGTTGATGGCAGCGTTCAGTTTTTCGACGAATCAATCGACTTCGTCGTTTTCGAGGACTTGGCCAGTCGCAACGGGGGCGAGGTTGTTCCCTAGCCGGGGCTCGCGCAGGGTCAGATAACAGGCAATCGAATAGAAGTCTTCGGCACCGGTCGATAGCTTTTGCTGGAGTTCGTTATTCATATTTTGCCAAACAACCAGCGACTGATTTTTTTCGTCGGCTGTGTCAGTGCTGTTATTCATTTTTGACACCTGCCACTCTCGCGCGGCCAACTCGTCGATCTGATAGGCGAGCATCTCGGGATGCTCGCCGGCCAACCCCGCACGTATTTTCAGCGCCAACTCCGCCGACTGCAAGGCTTGCTCGCCCTGCCCTGCTTGTGTTTGTAGCTCGCTAAGTTCATACAAACACTCGGCAAGCATGATGCGCGTCGCCACATCCTGCGGGTTCTGACGTTCTAACTCTGACAAAAGTCGCTGGGCTGCCACGCTATGCTCGAGTGCCTGATCCGGTTCCCCAGCCGATTGAAGCAGATAAACCCAGCCGAGATTCGTACGCGATAATTGTTCCAGTTCTCCGGTCGCGGAACCCTGCGCATCAGCTTCCAACAACGCCTTTCGCATCGGCTGGTTCTTGCCGATAAAGCCTTTGATGAATCGCTTACGCCAATCGGCCAATTCGACCCGATCGGGATTCAACAACTGGAATCGCAGAAGCTCTTGGCGGGCTTGCTGTAACTGTTGGGAGAGTTTGTCCTCTTTTTCCACTTTACGATCAATCAGTTTGTCTTTTTCAGCACTCTGTTTGGCAATGGTCTGTCGTCCTCGTTCGATAATTAACGCCGTCGATGGCCCTGCGATCGCGAGAAAGCAGGTAAGAACCCCAGCCATCGCCAGCGCCGGTTTCCGCTTGGCCCAACGCAGCGCGCGTTTGACATTGGAAATAGGTCGCGATTTGATTGGCTCCCCACGCAAAAACCGGCGCAGCTCCGCCGCAAAATCCCCCGCGTTCGCAAACCGCCGACTCGCATCCCGCTCCAAACATTTCAAACAAATCGTCGCCAAATCAGCCGGCACATGGGCGTTAAATTTGCGTGGGTCAGGCGCATCGTCGACGATGCGCTGCTGGATCTGCTGCTGAGCCGTGCCCCGATAAGGCAACTCGCCGGTTAGCATTTGGAACAGCATCACCCCTAGCGAATAAATATCAGTGCGTCGGTCGATCCAATGCGACTTGCCCTGCGCCTGTTCGGGTGACATGTAGGCAGGCGTGCCGAGAATGGTGCCATCGATCGTCATTGTGATTTCGCCCAGTTCGCGTTTGGCGAGGCCAAAATCCATGATGTGCGGCTGATGGTCGCGGTCGAGCATGATGTTCGACGGCTTGAGGTCGCGATGAATCACACCTTGCTGATGCGCGTAGTACAACGCCTCGGCCAACGTGGCGCAGAGCTGTACCGTCTCTTGGACGGAGGGGCGAACTTCTTTCAACCAATCCGACATCGGCACGCCATGGATCAAATCGGTGACGATGAAGATGACCGTCCCCTCTTTGCCCACTTCGTGGACGGGGACGATGTTGGGATGTTTTAGTTGTGCGGCGGTTCGTGCTTCGCGAAAAAATTGCTCGGTCTCGCGGGCCGTGAGCTGGCGCTTGCGTGGGATTTTTAGTGCGACCAACCGATCGAGTTCGGTGTCGCGGGCCTCCCAAACCGTGCCAAAGCCGCCCATGCCCAAGCGAGTGATGAGTTCAAAGTGAGACACCTGCTGCAAAGGTTGGTGACCCTCCTTGGCATTCTCATCAATCAAACTAAAAGTGTCTCCACACGAGTTGCAAGTAATCTCTTCGAGCCGTGTATCAGCCAAAAGTTCGACTTGGTTTTGGCAATGAGGGCAGCGAAGATGCAACCCTTCGCTGTCGTGATGCGCCAGCGTGCGTTGATAGGCGAGCTCGATCGCCAAAAATTCGCGGCGTAGTTCGTCGTGCCCTGCTGGCGGAAGGTCGCGCAAATAGTCGGCGAGTTCAGGGGACTTGCCTTGCTTGAGTGCCAGCTCGAACTTGTCGCAACACGCATCAATCTGCTGCTGTAATTCGAGCGGTAGCAATTCAGTGCGGATGGTAGTGCTTCGCATCAAGCAACTCCGTGGGGACGGCTAGGTAAAACGCTTGTTGACTATCCAAAGTGAAAGAAAGAATTACCACAGAGACACTGAGAACACGGAGAAAAATCTATCAGCAAGTAATTATTTCTCCATTCTTCCAAAAAAGAGTAACTCTGTGTTCTCCGTGCCTCCGTGGTAACATTTTCAGTTTGTTTTCAGATACCGTTGATTATAAACACAACCCTACGACGAGGCTGGTAACCAATTCTAGGTATTGCGGAAGATTTCGCCCAGGTCGCTGTTGGGGTTCGATGCCGGTTGCTGATTACCACTAGGACAGCGTGGCAATGCCGCCGCGCGACAGCCCTCTCGCAATGGTTGCTTTGACAGTTCATTCCATTCTAGAAATGACAAAGCACTAGCCTTGGTTGAACTCATGTTAGCTCGGTGTCACATAAAACGACAGCCTTTGCAACAGGCGAGCAAACTACGACTCGACCATGGCCCGTTGCCTATGTTGTTCCTGCCCATCTTCCGGCAGCGACCACGTGCCCCTCCTTGACGCAGGTAAGGAAAATTTCTTTTTCCCTTGTCACTCAGGAAGCGTGGCTGGGCCGATCCCAATCTACGGATCGTCTCATCTGGATCGATAAGACGTCCTTGACGAACCTTTCTCAACGATCAAGTTACCCATTTCTCAACCCCAACACTCGGGAGAACTTACCATGTCGATTCTCAAGCACGTAGCCCTGGCGTTACTCGTTAGCGCATTGCTCGCTCCACAAACCCAAGCCGTCGTCACCATCACCGCCAACGATGGTGTCATTCAGAATATTCCCGACATCAACACTTTTGAAACCTGGGGCGGACCGCCCGAAGCTTTCAACATGGAAGGCATGGAAGTCACCGCTCACTTTGCTTCGGGGGCGTCCGAAACAGCAACGTGGCCGGGCGTCGCGCCTCAGCCGGGCGGTGCAGCTCAAGGCACCATTGGCAACTGGAGTTTAGGAAATTTGACACAAGTCACGCACACCTTTGGCAGCCCGTGGAAGCTGAGCTACGCGGGCAGTGCCGAGGGAAATCTCATCGGATTTAGCATCGACGGGTTCGCCGAGTTCGCCAACACCGGCAATCCGGGCGACGCGGTCGCGTTCGATCGCACGTTGCCCTCTGCCGGCACAGGCGGTTCGGCAAGTGGGCGTGACTTCCAGACTTCCGCCACTGCCAACCTCGACGTCCATTATCTCGATGCGATCGATTCGTTGGCCGACGGACAACCGTTACAGCGTGATCTTTATCGTCGGCTTGATGCTCGTTTCAAGGAATCAATCGTGCCTAAGTGGCAACAGTTGCCCGAAGACCAAGTCGGCGAGAATATCCATTCCGATATCGATTGGCGACGCTCGATGCAGACGCCAGACCGCCAGGCGGTGGCCGACGATTTTATTTCTGACGGTCGACCAATCGTGGGCGTGCGTTGGTGGGGCTCGTATTTCAACCCCGAAGATCACCCCAAGCAAGACGCCGATAGCCAAAGCTTTGTCCCGCAGGTCGAAGACGGATTTTTGATCAGCTTCTTCGACAACGATCCCGCCGGATCGGCTCTACCCGCCGACTTGGCCGGTTCGTACATCGCACCTGCCGAGAATGTAAAAATCACACCGACCGACATGATTGGTTGGGATGGCCATCGGGTCTGGGAATACGAAGTCGAGCTGCCCAATACGTTTTTGGATCACGCCGGCCCTTTGGCCACCGACGATTCTTTTGACGAATTGGCGAATACCGAGTATTGGCTCTCGATCGCCGCAGAAGATGGCCATCGTATCGATCCCGAAACAGGCAAAGCTGTAGACACGGGCGATCCCGAGCGAACGGCACCATTTTGGGGATGGCACACCAGCCCTGAACACGTCGACAATCCCTTGTTCGGTGACGACGCTCCCGTGGCATCGAACGTCTTCATGCCAGGCGATGATTGGGATTACGTCGCTTGGGATCAAGTGCCGCAATTCCACATGGACCCGAATGCTCGTCCGAACAACATGGCGTTCGAGCTACTCACGCTCGATCCCGACAGCGTCGGTTTGGACGGCGTGTTGACCTCGGAGTTTACTTTTTTCCAGGACACCGATATCGCCCAAGCCGTGCCTGAGCCTACGACTTTGGCTTGCTTGTTGATGGGGCTAGTTGGCATAGCCACCGGCAGGCGTCGCGAGACTACCTGAATTTCGCCTGCTAGACCTACGATAATTTCCGTAGCTGGGCGAGCAACAGAGATTGCTCGCCCAGCTTGTTTCTTTCGTTCCTACCGCTGCCTCAGTATTTTTCATTGACACCCACCCCTTGGGCCACGTAAGCTGGGATAGTAGGCAGGTTTCTCTTGTGTGCGGTAACAGAGAAAACAATCGGATGAGAATTCACGCGACCAATCCATTTTTTTGGGGTGGAATTGCTTTCACGTTGGCCGGGCTATTGCTGGGCCGTACGGTGGTCGCTGCGCCGTCTCTGACGGTTTCTAATTTGGGGGCCAATCTCAGCGGCAATCTTGAGTGGCTTGTTGAAGTGTCGCCCGATGCGGCGCTGTTTACGACGACCGACCTGGGGCTCGGCGGCTCGTTGGCGGTCGAACTCGCTTTGCAAGTCGGTGGCAGCGATCTTGTTGGTGTCACCGTCAACAATGCCGATTGGCCTTTGGACGTCGCTGGCAACAATCCCTTCACGAGTACAGTCACCACGGGCACTCAGATCGACTTGGCGGGCGATACGATTTTTGCTTCGCTCTTGAGCGACTTTTTCATTGTCGGCACAGCGGTCGAAGTGTTTACTGTCGAAACTTCGGGCAGTGGCTGTACAAGCCTTTCTTGGGGTGGACATACGGTACTGGGCGGCACCGCGGATGAATACGAAAGCTCGCTGATCGCCCAAGACGGCCAGAACTACACCGGCTATCTGGGCACGACAGCCGAACCTGTGGGCGATTTCGATGTCGATTGTGACGTTGACGGCGCAGACCTATTGGAATGGCAACAAAATTTTGGCTCGCCCTACGGAGCTGCCGATCTCACCGACTGGGAAACCAATTTCGGGGCTGTCGCTCCGCTCCAAGCTTTTTCGATTGCCATCCCCGAGCCCTCGGCAGTCATGCTGCTGCTCGCCTGCGTGCAAATTGTCTCTCTAGCACGCCAAACAGTACGCTCCCAAAGCCGGTGGTAAAAAAGCCCTACGAACCCACTAGTGCCGTGTCAAGTTTTAATCTTGGGGTAGAGGGACTTCAGTTTTTTTCCTACGTCGGATGTGCACGGGTATGATGGTTTATTCTCAGAAAAATACTCTTCTGGAGAAACTGGGCAATCTGGAATGCTATTGGGATGAAGTTTGGACCTTTCATCCTCACACAGGAGAATTC
>JBDOMT010000523.1:0-10179 GCA_039831705.1 Pirellulales bacterium
GAATTGTTGCATCTTCAGGAAGAAGATAATCGCGCCAGTTTTTCACTTAGTTTTGTTGATAGTGTCTTGTGAAATTTTATCCTGATACATTGTCTGAGAGTCTTTATAGCGTTCAGGTGTCCCAATGTCATGAACAGATGGCCGAATTAACCGGTGATTTGGAGTTGACCCGAAATGATTGGGAGCAATCGCAACAAGTGAATTTGGTTCATGCGGCGACCGTAGAGCGACTTCAATTTGAGTGTGACGAATTGACAAAATTTCGTGATTGTTTAGCTACAAAGCATGCAGCGAGCGAACAAAGTCGCCAAGACCTGGAAGGCAAACTGTCCGAGCGAGATCACCGATTGGGTGAACTATCGGGCGAACTGGATTCCACCCGAACGCACCTTCAGCAGACCGAACAGACAGCCACCGACCGGGCATCGCACATCGACCACCTTCAGTCGGAGTTGGGCGAATTGACCGCAACTCGCGACGGCCTGGCAGTGGAGAGCGCAGCCATTGAACAAAGCCGCCAAGACCTGGAAGGCAAACTATCCGAGCGAGACTGGCGTTTAGGTGAGTTGACGGGCGAATTGGATTCTACCCGAACGCACCTTCAGCAGACCGAACAGACAGCCACCGACCGGGCATCGCACATCGACCACCTTCAGTCGGAGTTGGGCGAATTGACCACAACTCGCGATGGCCTGGCAGCGGAGTGTGCAGTGAGCGAACAAAGCCGCCAAGGCCTGGAGGGTCAACTGTCCGAGCGAGATCACCGTTTGAGTGAACTATCGGGCGAACGAGATGGTCTCGCTGCCAAACTAGAAGAATTCACGGAAATGCACGTTGCCAATGAGCAGCAGCAACAGGCGTTACAAGAAGTGTTATGTCATCGTGATAGTCGTATCGAACAATTGCTGGGCGAATTGGAATCAGTACGGTGCGATCGAGATCAGGCTCAGCAATCAAACTCCGAGCAGGTGGCTCAAGTTGAACGACTTCAAGGCGATTTGGACGTTCTGTCTGCAAACCGCAATGACTGGATGGCCGAACAGGCTACGATAGGACATCGACAGCTAGAGTTAGAAGTGACGCTGTCAGAACAGAAAGAGCATGTTGCTGGATTGAAGGGCGAATTGGAAGCAGCACGGGTTCAATGTCATCAGGCCGAGCAATTGACCGAACAACAGATGGCCCAAAAAGAACAGCTCCAATCCGAATTCCGATCCTTAGATTCGGACCGAGAAAAATGGATCGCGGAACACGCTCTTGGGGAACAGCGACTGCAGGAATTGGAAGTGGAACTGTCTCAACGGGAAGGACGATTGAGTGAGCGGATGGAAGAATTGGAGTTGTCACAGAATCAGATTGCCCAACTTGAACATAGAACCAATGAACAAAAGGCCAAATATCAGTTGTGTCAGGAAGAATTACAAAGTATGCAGAATGCGATCGAACAGCTAAAAGTGGCCCAAGTAACCGGTGATGACCAACAGCAAGCCCTTCAGCAGGTACTTGTTGATCGGGACGACCGTATCGAGCAATTACTCGCTGAAATAGAGTTATCAAAAAGTCATCAGGAGCAGTCTCAGCAGGTAACGGTTGAACAAAACGCAGCACAAGAGCAGTTGCAGGAAAAACTGATTGCATTGGAAATGGCACGTGAGCAATTGGTGGCAGACCGATCGGTCAGTGAAGAGAATTTAGAAGAATTAGAAAGTATTCTGTCTGGACGCGATCGGCGTTTGAATGAATTACTCGGAAACTTGGATGCATCACGCACGGAACTTGACCAGCATCAGGAACAGCGTGAACAAATGCAAATCGAATTGGAATCTACCAAAGAAAGGTTGATTGAGTCGGAATGTTGTCATGAGCAATTGCAAAGACGTTACGATGAATTGGCGAACGATTTGAAAGAAGCCAGATCGACGGAGGATAGTGTCACCAATCAGGTGCGAAGCAGTATGTTGGATAGTTCGGAGCCAGAAAGTTCAGAGAACAAAGAAGCAGATAGAGCGTCTACCATGGAAATTACTGAGGGTGAGCAGTCAGGCAGTGCTCCTGTGTCATTCATTGAACAGTATCAACATTTACTGGAAGAGAATGGGATGGAAGAGTTTTGTTGCGAAACGAATGAGAGTGAGTTGCCCAACCATGCATCCTCAAGTACTGCAATTGCTGAACCCATGAGTGCCGTAATAGACCATCCAGAGGAGGGTGACGAAGCACTAGAAACCTACATGACAAGTTTGATGCAAGGTGTGGGCGGTAGTTCTACAACGGCTTGGAAACAGTTGGTAGATAAAAAAACAGAGAATATTGTTCCTCAAGAACAAGTGATACTATCGGAAGTTGCTGCTATTGTCGATTCTCTTTCGGTCGATTTGAGCCCTTTGTCTGACTTAGGAGAAATGAAACAAACCCCAGTGAAGCCGGTACCCAGTGTCGACTTGACAGCGATGCGAGAATTGGCAAACCAATCGACAGAGCAAGCAATTACCACACATCAAAAGCGTCATCGCGCATATTTGGCTGTGAATAAGATGATCTACTGTGGCATTGCCACTTCGATAGCACTCGTGTCGATTCTCAATTCAAACCACCATCTAGATATGGCATTTCTAGGAGGTTGCCTGGCTGCCACGGCCGGATTCTATTGGGCAATTCAAATAGTCAGTTCCCTGTTGCAAGTAATTCGTGCAGGGTCTGGAAGTGTTGAGAGTCCAGAGTTGAGTGAGAGTGAGTCGTAACCCCCCCAATGATTCGATAGTGTGTTGACCATCAACCATACATCCTCCCTCACCGCACGAAAGATCAACTCAAAACACCATCCAAATTCAACTAAACAATCAAGTGGCTGCCCTTCTGGAACTTTCTTGGGGTGTGCCCCCCCAAACCCCCCGGTATTCTAAGAAGCAACACGAAATGTCCGGACCAGCCTTAAAACCCCCGTGCGGCGCGGATATCTTCCAGGTTTCGCAGGTGGTAGTGGATGCCGACAAAATCAAGCACTCGTGTGAGGCTACGGAGAGCGACACCCATACCATCGGGCCCGCTGAATCCGCCAAACTGTCCGCCTCCCTTCAGGTGTGGTTCAAGATCGAGAATCACGCCGGGAATGCCACGCCGCTTAAGCCGGCGTTCCAAATCGGGAATGATATTAGCGAAATCGCGAAGAATGGCTTCATGGCCGCTGTCTCCTTCTTCCGCAGGCACGAAATTCTTCAGCATTTCCTCGTCAACATGGGACGATCGGGATTTCGTATGAGGGTTCTGGTAATCCTTGATATGCATCCAGCCGATGCTGGGTTTCATGACATGGTACTGTTCAACACACTCGGCAGTTGAAAATCCTTGACTCGTGATGTTGGCACCGTCGAAGATGGTGACCATCGCTGGATGATTGACCCGTCGATGGATTTCTGCCAGCAGTGGGCCGGTCTGGCCAATGAGATTGGCTTCGACTTCCAGACCAAAGGTTAAATCACTGCGGTGACAAACTTCGGCAATTTCCCCCAATTGTTGGACGGCCTGATCTAAGTGCTCCCATGGATCGGTTTCCTTGGGGTGGTAGAAAGAAAATCCACGAATCAGTTTGGTTTCAAACGCATGTGCTAATTCACACGCTTTGTGAACTTCGTTAGCCAGATATTTCTTGAATGGGATGTAGGCATTATGAGTGCCATCTTCCTCGTCTAGCAACTTGACTTTTCCAATCGGTGACCCGATGGAAGCCACATTCATGCCGTATTCGTCTTCCAAGTGCCGCACCTTGGTAATCTCAGATTTGGTCAATTGCATGACATTCTTGATGCCTTCACCCACATCAATGAAGCGCAAACTATAGTATTGCAAACCTAATGCAGCGAAGGCGGCGAATTGCTCCACGGCCGTTTTGTGAATGGCTCCTTCATCGGCAAATCCTGAGAGAATGACATGGGGACGTGTTGGCATGGTTGAGTTGAGGGTTGAGGGTTGAAGATTGGGGTAAGGAAGGCGGCGATTATCGAATCAGAAACTATTTACTTCTTCATTCGTTATTCATTACTCCTTGTTCGATATTCGGTTTGGTCTTTGGCACGGTGAGTCTGGGCCTGCTTACGGGGATTGAATATCGAATATTGAGCAAGGAATGTAGAATGTAGAAATGCTGTTATGGATGCTTTCCGGTGCGCCAGTCTCATCAGACTACCTAACGAGTGGCCGTATGTTCTACCAAAACGGTCTCGGTAATGCCTCCTCGAGCGCTAAATGCGGCTTTTAATTTCAGCCAGCGCGGTTCCAGCACACCGGCTAGATCGTCAAGGATCACGTTGGTTACGTTTTCGTAAAAGATCCCTTCGTTCCGATAGCTTTGCAAGTAGAATTTGAGGCTTTTCAATTCCACACAGCGATCGGCCGGGCAATAGGTGATTGTAATGGTGCCAAAATCGGGTTGCCCCGTTTTGGGGCAGACTGAAGTGAATTCGGGACAAACAATTTCGATTTGGTACTCCCGTTCCGGAAACTGATTGGGGAAAGTTTCTAGCAAGGTACGAGTTGGGCTCATCAGCAGGGGCTCCTTTCAATAATCTCCCCATTGTGACATGATAGTTGCCTGTCGACTAGGGATTTAAATTGTGCGTACACGCCCTTGTTTTTCTTTTATTCCTCGTGATAAATCTCATATTCCAATAGAGTGCAATGAGCCCAAACACGAATCCTTCCAAATCGGCGGTGGTCCTCCTTTCAGGAGGGCTCGATTCGGCCACGACGGTTGCCATTGCCATTGCCGAAGGATATACGGTCCATGCGTTGAGCATCGACTATGGGCAGCGTCATCGGTTCGAATTAGAATCGGCCCGACAGGTAGCAGCAGCTCTCCAGGTGGCAAACCATCGGATACTTTCGGTTGATCTGGCAGCTCTGGGAGGGAGTGCACTTACTGAAGACCTGGAAGTGCCTCAATGCCGCTCGGGCGAAGCCATGGCCCAGGGAATTCCAGTGACCTATGTACCTGCGCGCAATACCATCATGTTATCGTTGGCTTTGGGCTATGCTGAGGTGTCGGGGGTAGCCGATCTTTTTATCGGTGTCAATGCGATCGATTACAGTGGCTACCCAGATTGTCGTCTCGAATTTTTGCAAGCCTTTGAGCAGGTTGCCAACCTGGCTACGAAAGCTGGAGTGGAAGGAACGTTACGGTTTCAAATTCATGCACCGCTGGTTGCCATGACCAAAGCCGAAATCATACGCCGAGGTACGGAACTTGGAGTCGACTACAGCCTAACCCATACGTGCTATTCGCCCGGTGCCATGGGAATATCCTGTGGCCGCTGCGACGCCTGCCAATTGCGGCTTCAAGGCTTTACGGACGCAGGCTTGGTGGACCCGTTGACTTACCAGACGCCAGCCTAATACCACAGCGCAGGGTTAAGAAAAAAACCGCTAATAAACGCTGATATGTAAGCCAAAGGACTCCAAACTATATCGAATCTGTTATTTTTTCAGATAGTCAGTAAGGTGGAACTGTGCGGAACGGACAATCTATTAAGGTTCAACCAATCATTAGCGTGTATTAGCGGTTTACTCAAAATGTCCTACCCATTCAACTCTGCGCTGTAGTACTAACACCGATGAAAATTGCTGAAGTATACCAATCGGTACAGGGGGAAGGGCTGCTGGCCGGCACTCCTAGCGTGTTTGTTCGCGCCAGTGGGTGCAATTTGCGCTGTTGGTTTTGCGATACCCCTTATACTTCGTGGCAACCGGAGGGCCAGGACCAATCGGTCGATGAGATCGTCGCCCAAGTGGAAGAGTGGGATCATTCCCATGTGGTGCTGACGGGTGGCGAACCGATGTTGTTTGCCGAATTATTGCCACTGGCCAAACAGTTGCATGCTCAGGAGCGACACATCACCGTGGAAACAGCAGGAACCCTGTATCTTCCGGTCGATTGCGATTTGATGTCGATCAGTCCTAAATTGGTCCATAGTGGACCGTCACCAGAGACGCATGCCCACTGGAGTCGTCGACATCAGCGGCAGCGATATCAGCCTGACGTACTCAAGCGATTGTTGGCCGAGTATGAATACCAATTGAAATTTGTCATCGATACCCAGAATGATTTGGATGAGGTGGAGCAGTTTCTCAAGGCATTTCCAGAAGTACAAGGGGATCGAATCTTGTTAATGCCACAGGGAACCACCATCGAACAGATTTATGAACGTGAAGTTTGGCTGCAACCGGCCTGCAAATCGTACGGATGGACCTACTGCCCACGCCGACAGATCGAATGGTATGGTCCTGTGCGAGGAACGTGACTTGGAGTCGCAGGGAAGTGGTCAGGAGGGCGGGGTCTGGTACGATTTTCGGTCAATTAGGTATTTTAGCCAATAGATCTGCAAGCCGAAAACTTGTACCTGACCCCTTCGTGCAACGTGGCCTCGACACACCAGGTTTTGCCATCGTCGGCTCGCCGTTTTTTCACGTTTTCCCCACCTGGCAGAGAAAGTCATAGAATACCTCTGTTGCTTGTTCGACTTGTTCAATCGACACCCATTCGTCTTTGGAATGAGCTTGGCGGATACTGCCGGCGCCAAAAACTACGACGGGAATCCCTGCGCCGGCGATCACGGAGGCATCGGTACCGTAGACCACGCCGGATATTTTGTGACTTCCCAAAATATGATCGCACGATTGGGCCAGTTGCCTGATCACCGATTCTTTCCCCGTTCGTTGTAAAGGTGGGCTGATTACCCAAGGGTCTTCAAAGATTGGTTCAAAATCGAGAGAGCCATTAGTACTGAACCCAGCTTCGGTGAGCCACTCGCGGACTTCTGCAATGCATTCCAGTGGTTCTTCGCCGGGCAGTAGGCGACGGTCCACTTCGATTTCACACCGGTTGGGGACCGTGTTGACGCTGGTCCCTCCACGAATGCAGCCGATACTCAGGGCTGCGTTTCCCAGCGTAGAGTCGGTGCGAGACCGTAGTACCTGTTGATGAAAGTTTTCTAATGCTTGAATTACCTTTGCCATTCGCACGATCGCATTGACACCATCATCCCGGTTGCCACTGTGGACACTGACTCCCGTGGTGACTATTTTCCACCGCACTACGCCTTTATGGCTGACGACGATTTCTAGTTCTGTCGGTTCCGCCACAATCGCCAAGTCGGCTTGAATACCCAATTCGCAAGCTTTTGAAATTCCTCGGAATTGGTGCTCCTCATCTACCACGCAAAGCATGGTGACGGTGGGCATATTTGCAGGAGCCGCTGCTTTCAGACGCCGCATTGCGGTCATCATGCCGGCCATGCCGGCCTTGGTATCGCATGATCCGCGTCCCTGGAGCCGACCATTTTCAATGACTGGTTTCCATGGATCAATCGTCATGTTGTCGATTGGCACCACATCTTGATGGGCTTCGAACAGTATGGTTCTCGGGCCACCCTCAAGGCGGGCGATGATGTTGTCACGTCCAGGTTCGACCGTTTGTCGTTCACAGGGAATACCCTCCTGCTGAAACCATCGTTCTAGAAAATGGCCCATTCGTGTTTCCAGGATGTCATCGCCGGTCAAGCCGCGGCCCATGGGGTTAACGCTGCCGATGGAGACGAGCTGGGCTAGCAGGTCGATCACTTCACTCATGGGCCAACCCCTGATCAGTGACTGTTTGAATTGTCGTTTCGATTTCCAGAATCGCTTGACGCAGCGATTGAGCCGCCATTTGAAAATTGGTATGGGTTGATATTTCGGGCTGCAGTTGGATGAATTGTTCACTTGCTGCGCGCAACTTACTCAATTTTTTACGTATCTGGCGCAGATAGGCTTCCGGATCTTGAGCCTTCCATGTGGGGCCCATGGCCAGCATGACGTCATAGAGTGTGCGTTGGATACTTCGCAGCTCGTCCTCTTCGATCGCCTCATCCGAATGTTTGAGAAATGTACGCACCATCCACACATGACTCAAGTGTGCGTCGATGCGACACATTTTTTCAGTCGGAGTCAGTGAATTGGATGAAATGTCGGACATTTGGTTTTAATCAGATGAAGGTCGTTGATATATTCGAAATCTAGACAATGTGTAAGTCCTCAATCGAATTTACGGTTTTCCTCGGCAAGGTTGGTGATTTGCTCGCAATATTACAAAGAAAAGACTCTCGTAAAGACGCAAAGATCGCAAAGATCGCAAAGAAAGAGTGAATGAGAATGATGAAAATAGGAACTTCCCAAACTGTCAACGGTCTCTCGGGGTAGGAAAGGTCTTGGTGATCTTGGCGTCTTTGCGAGAGAAAATCCGGATTCGAGTGAAGTGTTACAAACACCCTGGATGTACACAAACTTTGTTTCCTTATTTTCAAAAAGGCAAAACAGAATGATTTGTTTATAAGCTCTCGGGTGGCAGCGACAATCGTTCGGGTAAGTTTATGAGCTGGCAATGTCTATTTCGAACGACTGTCGCTGCCACCCAAAGGAGTGAAGGACTTTAGTCCGAAATTCACTATATTTACGAATTTGTTGGCTTCTAACGGGTAGTAGTTGAGTTTAAGTATAAAGTTGGGTTTTAGCCGACTGGCGGAACCCGCTGCCTTCAGGCGGTGGTATTTCAGTCCTCAAGTTGATTTGTCGGTTGCAGCAGGTGCCTCAGAGGTTGAGCTGGATTCTGTAGCTGGAGCAGCGCCGGCAGATTCGATAGGGGGAGTGTTGGCTGCTTGCGATCGGGGGGCTGGTGGACTTCCTTTGGGTGCAAACACAAGGGTCATCGCCGCACCGGCAATGACCAGGATGAGACCCGCCAAAAACAGGGCTCCAATTTCACCCCAGAGACCTTCCATGACCGTACTGAAGAGGGTATTGACGACCGGGGCACCGCCAAAGACCAGAGGCATGACGTAGATCGGTTTGCCGCCAAAATTAAACGCCATGATGATGCCCAAGGCGCCAATCGCTCCCGCACTACCGGCCGCCAGGCTCCAAAGGGTGCCCCGAAAATGGTAATTGCTGGCTTCAGAATTCACTTGCAGCAACAAATTGGGGACCAACACCGCAATGGCAAAGTAGGCCAGTCCGACACAGATCAGTGGCCTTAAGCGGCTTTGCTGCATGGCTGCCTGGCCTTTGTGTAAGGTGGGGCCGTAGGCGCCCCAACAGATGATGACACAGGCAATGGAAGTCAGTTGCAAGATCCATCGGACCAGCTTGTTGTCTGGTGATGCTACTGGTAAAGGTAACGCTCGGCTGTCCATAGCAGGAGAGGCCATGACAGAGGATAATTGCGAACCGTTTTGACCGGTGGTTTCATCTTGGCTGGCTTGAAGGCTTGCATGAGTCAGGTGAGGCATCGAATGAGTCGTGGCGGTAGTTGCATGCGGTTTCTTGGGTGCACAGAGCATCACGGTGACGGCTCCTAAGATGACCATCACCAGCCCTGCCAGAAATAAGGGACCAATTTCACGCATTCGCTTGGCCATGTAGATGGTCAGAAAAGAGTTAACGACCGGCGCTCCGCCAAAGACCAGCGGCATTACAAAGACGGGCTTTCCTCCGAAGTTAAAGGCGAGGATGATACCCAACGCTCCCAGGGCACCTAATGCACCAGCTCCAAGACTCAAGGTGATACCCTTGGCTGTCCATTTCCCCTGTTCTCCTTTCCAGAACAAGATTAAGGCTGGCACGATCACACCTATCGCGAAGTAAGCCATGCCGACACAGACGAACGGCCGCCAACGGGCCAATTCCATTACCCCCTCGGCTTTCATGCCTTCCTGACCCCAGTGAAGCACAGGGCCATAGATCCCCCAGGCAAAGACAGTGACAATAAAGGAAGCAACAATGAGTAACAAGCTGCGCATAGGAATGTATGAGTTGAGAGTGTAGAGGTTAGAGTATAGATTTCAGAGTTGAGAGCAAAGCAGGAATACAAGGGTCGCGATTTCTCTAACGCGTTCTAACTTCCAACTCGCGCCTAATCAATAACTGTAATTCAACCAACCGGCTGTGGCTAGATACCACTACCCCATCGTTGCTCGAATGTAAGGACAGATACCCAGTGGCCCAGCTTCTATGGTTAGATCCGCTCCATCCATTCCGGCTCGCTCTGCAAGATGTGCCATTGCATCGGTATCCCGATAAATGAGATGCCATTGGCCAATCCAGGTAGTGTAACGTAGTTTCTGTAAAAGCTGTTTCAGCAGCAAGGGGAAAAAT
>JBDOMT010000185.1:0-39582 GCA_039831705.1 Pirellulales bacterium
GGGGATCTAAAAACTTTTAGATCCCCGTAGGAGACAATAAATCGTAAAACCTCACTCGAATCTGGAGCAGCATAAGACCACATCGTTGCTTTCTGTCATCCTGAAGGAGAGGGTACCGAAACTTGTTTTGGTATACGACTGAAGGATCTCTTGTTTGGTTACGGAGATTCTTCGGTCGCCAAGGCTCTCTCTGAATGACACGTACTATAAATGCGGAATTTAAAAACTCTAGTAACTGTCACCTGAATTCAAGTGAAAAGTTACGTAAAATCATTCCACTTCCAAATCCATGTGCTTAGCTTCGGGAACCTGGCGGCGGATGCGCTGTTCAATCAGATCAATCTCTTTGGCCAACAGTTCCACCACGTCGTCGCCAAATTCTAAGGCAAACTTTTCGAATTCTTCGTAGGTTTCAATTTTATCGTAAGCTGATCGCAACTGCGATCTGAGCTTGCCTGCCAGTACATCACCTTGAAAGCGAATGTCGGCCTTGATCCGGTAGGTTTCCGTGTCAAGGATCCTGGTTTTGAGATCCACAACCTCTTCCACCGCCGGATCTTGCCGAATGATATGCAGTACCTGTTGCCGGATGTGGGGTGGAATGCTGGAGCCAACCAGCAATTGTGCGTTCCGCTGAATCAACCAGATCGCGACCGCTCCCAGCAGCAGACCAATGGTGATCGATCCAATGGCATCCCAATAGGTTTCTCCCGTCAACCGGGCCAGCAGGATAGCGATCATCGCCACCACAATACCCAGGCAGGCCGCCGCATCTTCCAGGACTATGGCGACTACTGCCGGATCTGCTTCATTGCGTAAAAATTTCAGCAAGGGCCGCTCACCTGCCTGGTGTCTGGCAGTCCGAAGGGCAAGCAACAGCACGGCGCCCTCCAAAATCAAAGAAAAGAGAAGCACTCCCAGGGCCCAACCCAAGTCCGTTAGAGCATGAGGGTGGAGTAGGGTTTGGATGCCATGATAAATGGTGACACCGCAACCCAGAAAAAAAATACCCACCGCTGAAATCAAGGCCCACACGTAACGGGCAGCCTGATAGCCATACTCGTAGGAGTCGTCCGCCTGGCGATTGGAACTGACGATGCCCACCATCAGCAAGACTTGATTCAGTAAATCCGCCAGGGTGTGGATCGTCTCAGACAGCATGGCCCCTGAGCCAGTGAATAGAAAGGCGACAAACTTAGCCAGCATAACGGTCGCATTGCCGACAATCGCAGCAGCCACGGCTCTCTTCGATCCTGGGCTGGCCATGAAATGAGTCTCCTAGTGCTTTGTCAAACTTATCTTTTTGGGTTGACGCACAAATAAACCTCACCCTGTCAGTACTTATGCCTGCGGCTGCCCCAAAAGTAATGCTTGACCAGTACACTAGAAAAAAACCACCGCGGCACCCGAATGATCTGT
Organism: Pirellulales bacterium; assembly: GCA_039831705.1. Taxonomy (GTDB): domain Bacteria; phylum Planctomycetota; class Planctomycetia; order Pirellulales; family Lacipirellulaceae; genus JAJRWS01. The sequence goes on from JBDOMT010000185.1 coordinate 1,420, forward strand.
AGAAGATTCCGAGTTGCGCGCGGTGGTTAAAGTGCGCCGTGGTTAAAGGCTCCCAAATTAAAGTGCGCCCTAATTAAAATACACCCTAATTAAAATACACCCTAATTAAAATACACCCTAATTAAAATACGCTGTGCTGGAACAGGGCTAATGCTCGTTCCAGCCTAGGTAGTTTGCGTTGCACAAACCGCTAAACCATATCCTTCAATCCCTTCAGAGGAAGAATCTTCACGACGTTTCTGGCCGGTTTGGCTTTGAAGATGACTTCTTCCTTGGTGAATGGATTGATACCTGGGCGTGCCTTGGTAGCCGGCTTGCGGACCACTTTGACTTTCATGAGACCGGGGACGGTAAACACACCAGCTCCCCTTTTGCTCAGGCTTTTGCCGATCAGGGCTGCCAGATCTTCGAATACTCCGGCGACATCTTTCTTGGAGAGTTCACTGGTCTCGGACAGAGCTGTCAGGATTTCTGATTTCGTCAGTGGCTTTTTTGCGGATGCTGCCTTCTTGGTCTTCTTCTTTGCCATTGAATGCCTTTCTTAAGTGAAAAAAATCGACTTGGGAGGAAAATGCGTCTTGGGTTAAATACGAAACATGTAACAAGTTCGTAGTAAAGCACTGATTGATCGAATCGTCAACCGATTTTTAGGCCTATTTCTGCACTCTCATGTAAAATAGACCCCAAATTTGGGGGTGCTGAACACTTGCGGGTCAGGTACAATACCGATACCTGCGTATTCTTGACATACCCTGTATCCTGGGAGCAGAAGATGAATTGGAAGACTAATTTGGCGTGGTGCTTCTTATTGACCGTGGGCATCGCTGTGGTGGGATGCAGTGCTGGCTCCGTGGCTAACAATGGTGGATCGGTGGCCAACAACGGGGCGGATGCCACTTCACCACCTGCGGCAAACGCAAGTACTCAGCAGACCTCGGATTTACCCGCTGTAACAAATGTCACGCTGGTAACACTCGATTTACCAGGCATGACATGAATGGGATGTGCCGCTTCGGTCCGAAGCGCTTTGAACCAGTTTGAGGAAATCAAAATTGTCGAATTAGATCCCATGGCCATGACCGGTAAGTTTCAACTGAAGCAAGGTTTCGATTTTGAAACAATCCTGTCCGATCTCGCCAAAACCAATTCGCATATCGAAGGATGGTCGGTTCAGTAAAAAAAGTAACCTCAGATATTAGACCGCCTATTTCTAACTGTCTACGAACAGAGGCAATAGAGAAAAGTTCTCTGTTGCCTCTGTCTACTTCTGATCAAAATCTTATAGCGTTAGGTTAGTGTGATTTGGCAGTAATTTCCTGACACCATTTTCACTGGCGCACGATCTTGATGGCATTGAGCATAGGGCCCTGGCTCCATGGAGTACTTTCATCTTTGGGTGCCAGGGTGAGCAATAGCTGGTCATGAACTTCCACGTTATCGAACGTGCGCACAAGCCTTTTATTGTGACCCCCAGCTTCTTCCATAATATCAAAGTTCTCGAGTACTCTTTTGTCCTGTAGCGAAACACTGAATACACGCTGCCCCGGTTGTATGTGCGAGTCGTGTTCCGCGAAGTACATCGTCACCGAATAGCGGGCAGGCGCTTCTCCATTATTGAGCAGTGGAATAGAATATTTCTTCAACCCTTCGGCGGAAGACGTAAGTAACCAAGGAGCCTCGAATCTTTCGCTGGAGGACGTATCGATGGCGAGTGACTTATTGCTGCGACTACGATAGCCACCGCCACCTTGAAATTCTGATTCCAGCTTGAAGGACAAATCGAGTCCCGTGACCTTATGTGGATTCGGACGCGGATAGGCTAACCACAAGGTTCCCTGAGCGTCACGCCGGTCGCCCGGCGCTCCCAGATTAAGCGCCATCTGTTTGACAGGAGTCTGTGCACCCACCGCACTGAAGATCGTCCAAGGACGTCTTGGAGTGCGAGGCTCAAGTGTGATGGTCGAAGAAATAGAAAACAGGCAGACACACCCCGCACTCGATTCGGGAATCATGACCAAACCGTTGGCCGGAATGGCATTGACCCAACAGCCGGTACGGTGGCCAGCAAAATGTCGGGTTCCTGAATCGGATTGCAGGTCGTAGAACCCGGTAAATCCGGATCGAAACGTCAGCATACTGGGACAACCGGTGAGCATGCCGCAGTGATGGCCCGGGCGAACGAAGCTCCATGGTTCCGGTTGCCCAGTGAGTGGATGGGCTCGCATTTTCTGCTCTCCGGTGTACAGATCGAAGCCCCATGGTTCTGCGATGATCTGATTTCCGATGATGATCGGACGATGACGATAGTTCGCATCCTTGGCCCACAATTGATTTCCATCTCCGGCCGCAAGAGCGACCAATCGGCGGCGGGAAAAATCTCCTGCCAAAAACTGTTTCCAATAGTGCCCATTGGCATTGGCGCCACAGAGCAACAAGACGTCATTTTGATACATCAGCGTCAACTGGCCGCCACCAATACCGATTTCACTGCAATCGGTCACATCGACCGGCACTTCCCAAAGCTGCTCGCCGGTACGCTCATTCAGCCCGACCACCATGCGCATGTCCAACTGCTTCATCTGCTGTTCCGCCTGACGAGCTTCTTCATCGCTAAGATTTTTCAGTTCGCTTTTATCCTGAGCGAGCAAGGCTGCTCGCTGCTCTGAGGTAATGGAACTGTTGACATAAAAGACCGACCCACGACCCAGGACAATGGTGTGGTGCGAGATACTGCCCCCCTTGTGTGTCCAGAGGTGCTGGCCCGTTTTCACATCGATGGCAAACAGGGCATCGGTCGATTCAACATGGGTGCGTCCACGTCTGCGCAGGCGTTCTTCGATTTCCTTGCGAATGGTTGCCGTACCAAATAGGATCCCATTCTCATACGCCAGATAGCCCCACTGATATTTCTGCTGATCCAACTCCGTCGGCAAATGATGGGTCGCGGTGAGCTCCCCGGTTGCACCATCCAGTTCCAGACACTGGTTGCCTATCATCATGAACAACCGATCGTCACTAGCTGCCAGGTTGCCCGGGTTGAAATTATTGAATACACCGGTCCGTTGTGCTTGCGGATTTTCGCGTTCCCAAAGAAACAGGCCGTTGTAAGCATCGTACGCCATGACGCTATTCTCACCCTGAATAAAAAGCCGGCCGTTCACAGCCAGAGGACCGACGGCACTGTCGTGGCGATTGACCATCTTGCCCGCACCCGGGTCTCCATACCACAGCACCCCCAAACCTCCCTGCACGCGATAGTCGTTGCTGCTGGCCGTATTTCCGGGGTTTCCGTAAAGGTGTGTCCATGCGCCGGCGCCAGGCAGCGAGCCCCTGTCCAACACGGCCCAGGAATCGTCACTCGTAATTGTGGCTTGTTCCTGTAACGCAGTTTCTTCCAGCCAGCCTTGCAGGCTTTTCATGTCGATTTTTGTGGCTGATTCTTGCGTTGGATTTGGCGCCGGGCGGCCCAAACATATTTTTCCTCCAATTGGCTTGAGATGGCGCACTACCGTTTCCGGTTGGGCTACCATGCGACCCGTCCGCAGCAGGGTATCGGAAACAATCAGGTTCGCAAAATAATTGGAATAAGGAATCTCCGCAAAGTCGGCATGATGAACAGTCACCTGGTGTCCGTACAATCCGGCATCCGTGAGTGCCTGTCGCGCCTGCTCGACCTTTTCGGCATCTGGTTCAATGGCGTAGATTTTTAATTCACTTTGCCGTGCCAATTCATAAGCCAAACGCCCTTGCTCGCCGCCAAGGACTAGACAAAAACCTTGCTTCACTCCTGTCTTTTCCAGAATTGATGTGGCCGCCTCAGTGTACAAGCGAGTGAAATCGTCTTGAGGATAGGGAGACTCGCCAGACGAATCTGTATGCACAGACGAATCGGTGCGCACCAATGACTGCTTATTACTGGGAGAATTGCCAAAAGCATAAATCCTTCCTCCGGTCGTACTGGCAATCAATTGACCGTCAGCCGCCGCTAATCCTCGAACCGTTCCTTCCACTGGAGCCGACCAAACCTTCTCGCCCGTTTCTATCTGGTACCCAACAATCTGCCCATCGCCTCCGGCAAACAGCAGATCCCCGGCGACAATCAAGGACGATTCGAGTGGGCTTTCGACTTGCCACTGGACTCCCACATCCTGAATTTCAGTGAGTGTTTGTTGGACTTTGTTAGCTGCGAGACGATGGTTTTCGACGGTTTGGGTGAGCGTTCCCTTTTGATCCTCCTTTACGGTCATTAACTTTCGCCCGTCCGTATAGATATCGCGTTGAATCTTTTTGAGTTCCATTTTCAGTTTGAGACGTTTGCGGCTGATGACCACACCTTCCTCTCGGTTGAGCTTCACAATTCGCTTCCCGTCCGCCAGGTATGCCGAATGCTCGTCCACCACCAACTGTCGCCCGTCGAGGTAACCATAACCGACTCCCCCGGTCTTCTGGTTAATTGCCATAAAGTGATGCGGGCCCCCTGAGTAGAGTTGGCCATCGGCCAGCAAGGCTTTGGTCCCCCCCACCACACCACCCGCATTGCCGCGCCAAGAAGGATGACTTTGATGAAGTTTTTCCCCGCTCGCTCGGTTGAAGGCTACCGGAAGCGAACGACCGGATGGAACAAACAGTCCAAGGTCAGAGATCAACAGATAGCCTTGGGGAGATAAGTCATCGCGGCCAGCCTCTGCTTCGCTGATATTGTCACGTTTCCAGACAATCGTTCCATCTGCAGCATTGACTGCCACCAGATAAACATCTTCATGGGGAAAGATACCAGCCCCAAAATAGGCTATCCCTTCCTCGACCGTGACACCCGTTCGCACAGGCCACCGAGAAATCATTTCACCACGGGCCAGCAACCATTCTCCTGCGGGGCCCGCACGATGTTTCCAGATCAATTTGCCTGATGTGGCATCAAGGCAATAAGCATGACCATCGTCGGAACCAAAAAAGACCCGACCGTTTTGAACCATCGGTGCCAATCGAATAGGACCGCCAGTGGTAAACTGCCACAACGATTGGCCCGTGCTCGAATCGTGACAGTGAAGCTGATGATCGACGGAGGAACCGAAGTAAACTCGTTTACCAACTATCGCCACTTGCAGCGCATCATCGTAACTCACTCGATGACGAAGTTCCCGTCCTTCGAACAGACGCTGGTTCGGCCCTGCCCATGAGGTACGCGGAGCAGCGGATGCGGAATAGACCCAACTGGAACTCAGTGGCAGACTGATGCTTTCGGGCGTGTAGCCACTGCGCGCATTGTCATAACGATAGGTGGGCCAATCAGCAGCCAAGGTCACATTTGAGAATGTGGCTAACAAAACAGTCACCGCGAGCATCCGCTGCAAAAGCAGACGAACCTTCATGGCCAAAATCATAGTGTTTACGCAAGTATGCATTTCAATCGCCTTTCCAATTCGATTGTTTCAAGGTTCCTATAAGTCTAGCAGGTCAATGCTATAATTGGCACCGGGGAATGTAGTGTATGATTTTTAAAAAGGTCGCCCATTCGCTCCGCGAATGGGTCTGCTTAGGAACGCCTCAAAAACAACTTCCAACTTTCGATAGCAGAAATTTATTGTTTACATTAACCATTACAAGGAAAGTCACGGGGATTGTATGAACAGGAGGTAACAGAGACAACAGAGTACTTGTTCTCCGTTTTCTCTGTTACCTCCTGTTCAAGCTGACCCGGAAGCAATTTCTGAAATGCCGAAGTTATTTTTGAGCTGTGCCTTACCCTGGAAATACTTTTCGCGGAGCGGAAATCGACCATACAACACATGTCGAATACATGATCAAGCATTGCCTAAAGATTTTGTCTGAAGGCGAAGGTTTACGAACCATCGTGGGGATAACAAACTACTCCATTACTCTTGCCCCAAGCGTTCGAGCACATTTCGGGTTATTCTTTCTACAGCAGGATCTTTGCCTTTCAAGCCGTGCGACCAGTCGGTGGTTCCACTGGTGAATACCGTGCCACCCTGTTCATGAGTCCAAACACCCAAAGTGGCATGGCCCGAATGATCGGGGCCCGGCCAGCGCTCGTACCAAATACTATCGCCTGGAGCCCATTTGGCGGGACCAGATCCCAAAATGGTAAACGTTTTGGGCGTACCATCCTGATGCGTGGGATAGGGTAATCCGTCACGCCACTGGAGTTGGCAACCGTCGCATTCGTAACCGACAATCGTATCTTTTCCGCCAAACTCATCATCGCGATTGAGCCCTGTACCCTGGAACACCCAGTGCTCCGGCCGATGTACCGTAAAGGCCCCTTTGCCATCCATGAATTGTCCATGGCTCTTGTGGAAACCGCCATGGAGAAAGCCGACACCAGTCAATTCGTTTTCTGGACGCTCCACCAGATAGTGGCTCCACAAGGTGGTCAATCGGTGCAATTGGCCTTTCTCGGTGAATGCCGGATCTTGATTGTACCACTGCTTCCAGCACAAGAGTGACCGAGTCTCTGGTTGCCAACGGACCTGCCAGCAGCATGTGTTGCCACTGAAAAATGCCGCATTTCCTCCCTTGGCAATATAATCTTCAACCGTATCGCGCATTTCCCATGACCAGTATTCGTCGTGGCCCACACTCAACATCAGACGGTAATTGTTTAACAGTTTGGGGCGCAATTCTAAATCGAGATTGGTGCAATAATCGAGTTGAAATCCGTTCTCCTCCGCCCATGCCACAAAATGCGATTCCCAGTTAGAAAACTGGCTTGCCGGAGGTCTCAGGAACGAAACCTGGTGGCCCTGCAAATTGGCTCGGCCATGATAACCATACAGGCTTGAGCCGCCCCAATTGTTGTAGGCATTGTATGTGTTGGTTGAGAGTTGTAGCAAAATTTTTGTGTCATTCCCCGGCGACTTGGAACGGACCACAAAAAAGAAAGATCCTTCTGCAGTGCGCCGGTTTCGCTGCGTAAACTTGCCGCCCCGGTCGGCGACGCGGAGTACCACCTGGTAATAGCCACTGGCCCAATCGGCGGGTATTTTCAACTGAAATTCGGCTGGCCAGCCGCAACCTTCCACGGATGCCAATTCGGGAACCGCATATTCCGCCCCTGGAATATCACTTTTCTGAAATACACTTTTTCGTTCCCGCCCTAGTCGGAATACCTCAATGTCATAAGTTGTCGCCGTGGTGGAGACGCGAAAATCAACCACCTCTCCCGGGGCATAACTTTGCTCGTGTGAGTATCCTTCAACATAAAAGGGCCGGTCAGCCTCGATCGCTGCTGCCTCAAATGTCCATACGGCCAATATCAGCGCGAATGTAAACATGCTCATGGGAAAAAGAATCGTGTTCCTGATTTTCACAGATCTCCTCAGCTTTCAAGTCTTTTTATGATGCCATAGAACTCAGAATGCGCACAGTGTTGTGAGCTCCAATTTCTGGAGCAAGAGCCGTAGTAGCGACTCCCGAAATGACTTTGGTAATGTCATGGTCGACTTTGCCAGCCCGTTTCCAGATGACACCGTCGGCAACAGTTACGTAAATGGAAAATGTGTGGTGGCCCGTACCGGGCCGCTCCCCAATGATGTGCAGTATAATACGTGGTCCTTGCAGGTTGGCGAAAAGCGTTTCTCCAATACGATAGCCGGCACGTACTCTTCCCGAAGTGAGCACCAGATGCTCAGGCGCTGCACGATAACCTGCCTGTACCAATTCCATTCGCACTCGTTTGAGATAAGGATCCAAGTGTCCGTGGTCCATGATGGAATTCGCATTGAGTCCGTCCGAAACTGCGATCTGCACATTGTACCGACCAGCATGTATCTGGCTCAATTGGCTGAGAGCTTGAATCGATTCAATCGATAGGTGTTCGCCCGATTCAGGATGCAGAATGTACTCCGTGCGATTTTCAGATCGAGTTGAAAGTTGTAACGCTTGCGGAATTTTGGCTATGAAGTCTGGTTCTAATTCCGTCCAGATACTCTGCTTCGCATCGGCATAGATTCGCCGAATATCTTTCTCGAGTTTTGGATGAAGAGCGCCCGCAGTACTCCCCTGCCCTTGGGCAATAAACACACCTCGACCACGCACAGCAGCGAGCTGTTCCTTACCTTCGGCTAGTATTTCTTCCTCGCGGCGCGAGTCGTCCTGCTTACGCCGATACTGCAGGAAGACCCACAGCGGATCGCCGAAATGCTGGGCAGGTTGCCCTCTCCCATCGATTACTCCCAACTGCTGGTAAAACTGCCACATACGATCGTTCACACGGTAGCCAAACTTATCACGAATTCGCACGTGGTCCTGAAACCCTGTGGTCAGGTACCCCAGCATAGGATCGATCTTGGTGGGCAGTCCCATTAAATAGGCCGGGTTGGCTGGCATGATTTGATCCAGGCACCAATCGAGATCGTCGAGTGAGATATCCATGTGAAGTGTTGAGCAGACATCCAATCCAAGACAGAGACCGTGCAATTTACCCATCACGATATCTTCCAGGCAACAGCGTACCAGTTGCTCGCGGCCACGAAATACTTCGGGGCCAATAAAACCGGCCACATCGTTCAAATGGACCCAAGGTTTGAATTGATTTCCAGCATGTTGTAAGGCGCTGGCCACCTGTTGAGTCAAGGCACGGGCAAAACCATACTTGCGCGATTCATGACACACCATATCAAAACCATGGCCATGCCCATTGGTGAAATCGGCCCCCTGACCCGTCTCGAAATACAAACCGAACTGGCCCGTACGATTGGCTGCATACTCCATCATTTGATCCACGCCAAGATCGAAAGTTGCGTTGGCTTCGTCACTGCCGGCAATACTTTGAAACCACAACTTCGTGCTGTGTGGCCATGTTCTCTCCACTTCCGCCTGGACGTCAATATGGGCCAACACGCAATGGGGCATGGTCTCTTCCAGCCCAAAAATAGTTAGCAACTCTTGAAGTGCTTGTTCGATCGCAAACACCGATTCCGACTCACTGGAGACCGGATTCGTGCCGATCAACACATCTCCCACAGCATATGACCAACTGTCGAAAACCTGCCATCTTATATCCTCGACATGATCCGTTGGTGAGTTGGGCTGAATCCGAGCGCCCAGATAACCTTTTGCACCGATCTGACTGCCCGGCAATGGATTGAATAATTTCGCGCCAACAGTTATCAACTCTTCGTTGTTCATCAACTTCACAACGCAGCCGATCACCTGGCTAGACAGCCCACCCTTCATGGCATGAATGGAATCTTCGTCTTGGGTAAGCAAAAATTCTTTCAGCTGGCCCAAAGTCAGATGGGCCACTTTCTGGGCAGCCGCCTGATCGATACTCTGCTGCAACAACCTGTAAAGATCGTCAACCAGCAGTGGATGGGCGTCCAGGTCGCGAAGAGACGTATGGGTGAGTAAATGGCGTGCATTCGCGCGTGAGGCCTGGTCGGCCGCAGCCACACCAACGATTTCATCTCCTTCCTTAAATGGATTGGCCGAACCAAGTATCCGCTTATAAAGAGACTCCTCGAAAGAACCGTGATTGCGGTGCACGTAGGTAAACAGACCTTCGTCCGGATTCACTTCTGGCAGCAATAGGCCCTTGGGCATGGGAGCGGCAGCCAGTTGAGATTGACCATCCATTGTCAAAGCTGCTGCGCCACCGGCCATGGCCCCAATAAAATCTCTGCGTCGAATCATCGGCATCCGTATTTCAGTCTCCCAGGAGGATAAGACTCTGTTCGCCGCGCACATCGCACCTGTGCATATTTTACTATCGGTAATGATTATAGCCGGGTTGTCAAGAAAATGCACACCTGGCCCTGAGGACACTCCTTGCGTCTCCTGGCACTTTCTCTCTGCCTATTGATTCCCTCCGTCCTACTTGGACGGTGAGACTTAACTCGGATGCTTCCACGGGGCCCGGTAGTCTCTACGTAACAGTCGGGTCGCTTCTGCGTCGCCCGATACAGTATGGCTTTTTGGGTCAAACTAGAGTGTCCGTTCCACCTGCAACGCACGGTTGGCAAGAATGCAACTGGCCGCCGAGATATGGCCCTGCTCAATGTCGGCAACCGGCCGGCCACGATTGTCAATGGCGTGCAAAAAGTCGCGCATGTGTCCACGGATGGCCGAGGCCACCGGTTGCTCCAGTCGAATCGCCTTAACATCAGGAACATCTTCAGGGTATTCGTCCAATTCCAACACCGCTTCTCCATGTAACTTGGGACCTTTGCCATGCGGAACAAAATCATACTGGTTGATGCTCAACTTGAGCGTTCCCCGGTCACCATAGATGGTCGCCCCCCACGGATATTGCGGGTCGGGTGGATCACCCCAGGCCCGATGCGTCCACAGAATATTCAGATCGTCGTATTCAAAAGTGGCATTCTGGGTGTCGGATATGTTTGACAGACTGTCGGGATAGAACAGTATTCCACCGCTCGATGAAATTCTCCGCGGCCAGCCTAGTTCCAACATCCAGCGAACCATGTCGAGCATGTGGACACACATGTCTCCCATAATACCGTTGCCGTATTCCATGAAAGCGCGCCAACTGCGCGGATGCGTCAACTCGGTGTAGGGGCGCATCGGAGCCGGACCGGTCCACATTTGATAATCGAACCACTCCGGTGGTTCAATCGGCGGCGGATTGTTTCGCGCCCGCATATGATAGTAGCAATAGGTTTCGACCTGGCCGATATGCCCCAGCAACCCCGCGCGAATCACCCGGTCGCGTGCTTCGATCAGGTGAGGCGTACTGCGGCGCTGCATGCCGACCTGGACCACACGACCGTGCTCACGCGCTGCCACCATCGCCTGGCCCTCCAGCACGTCGGTACTGATCGGTTTTTGAACAAACACATCTGCGCCGCTGCGAACTGCTTCGATCATCATCAAAGCATGCCAGTGATCAGGCGTATCGATCAACACGATATCCAGATCTTGTTCGGCAAGCAGTTGGCGGTAATCCCCATAGAGCCGTGGCTTGTTGTGTGAAACCTGTCGGGCAGTGATGAGTTCTCCAGCCTGTTCCAACAACTTTCGATCGACATCGCATAGCGACACCACTTCGACCGGCTCAACCTGCATCAATCGTCTCAGATCACATTTGCCGTACCAATCAGACCCACACGACGCAGCTTGCCCACCGGCACGGCATAAGCACCAACCTCCAGGTTCGAAAGGACCAGCGCGGCCGCTCCCGTCCGTATTGCATCACGACGATTCATTGAGTCTCTCTCAAGTTGACACATGCTTTTTGATAGGGTCGTCCCAAACTGGTAAGCATGATTGTCATTGCCCGCATCAATATCACCGCTGAGGTCGGTTCAGGTACGGAGATGTTTGGCTCGGGCCAACCGATCGCAGCAGATGCAATCTGGCTTGACACGGCCCCAAAACTGGACTGCCAATCGTTCACGTTTTGCCATGAATTCTCCCCTCCAAGGACCAGGTGATATCAGCGGCGACCACAATTGCAGAGTGGAAGGCTGCAGAAGTGACACCAAGTATCAGCAATGCCATGACCATGATGGATCGCCAGTGGCATACCAATGGATAATTGATATCTTTGGAATGTTTCATAAACAAACTCTGTCCTTGAAGAAAATACCGCGAATATAGACTTCCCCGTTGTAGCAGCCGGAGATTCTAACAGCAAGAATTTTCTTCATCGCACCAACCACGGATGCTACCCGAATAATTCGAATTCCTCCCACATCTGTTCCGGAGAACGCCTGACGAGAGCTTCTAGCGGTAAAATATATCAAGGATTGGATGCTTGGCAGAAATTAAGAATCCGCACTCAACCAGGTGGAAACAGCCTGTCATCCAATTGCGTAAGAAGTTTTTTGATCTGTGGGACAACCTCCAAGGTGGCCCTTTCTCCCACAGCAGCCATTTCGTCGGCTCGACAAAATTCAGTTAATTCAAATTGCGTCACATCGGGCTCGAGCACGATATCGGCCGCTTGTACGCCAATCGAATTCATGTTTTTGTTCTGAACCAGATAACTGCGCAGTAACGTCTGCAAAGTCGAAGGAGATTTCATCTTAGCGGTTGGAGTTTCTGGATTATTTTTAGCAAATATTTGTTCCATCTTAGCCGTAACGCTGACTGCAATGACAAAATTACAACCCTTGGCAACCAGTACATCGGCAGGGATGTTATTGACCAGGCCGCCATCGACAAGAGCTGCACCTTCGCGACAAATGGGCGATGAGAGAACCGGCAGGTTGATACTTTCGACAATGGAGTGGACCGCGTCTCCCCCTTCACGCACGATCGAATTCCCGCTCACCAGGTCCACGGTCACGGTCCGCATCGGAATGGGCAGCTGTTCCAAGCGACTATCGGACAGGTATTTTCTCAACATGGGATCAAATTGTCCGCACCGATATTTGTACAACAGATACCACTGATCGCCATGGGGTAGGAGACGAAATAGCCAAGATGGCTTGAGATCTTTCATGAAGCTCCCAATACTGTAATCGGCATCCATTCCTGAGGCATACAGAGTACCGGTCATAGCACCTGCACTCGTGCCCGCAATCATGTCGATGTGGATACCGCTTTGCTCAAGTGCCTTGAGTACCCCCAAATGGGCCATGCCACGAGCGGATCCTCCACCCAACGCCAGCCCTATTCGAACACCACGTAGCTCATGAACTAAACGTTCCACTCCATGAACGAGTACATTCCCTTGACGAGGGTGTGGCTGCGAAAATGAAAGTTTGAATTCATTCGCAGCCACTTCTCTCAATTGGGGCACCCAGGGTGCAACCGGATGATCTTTATCGAGCAGCCAAACCAGACTGACCTTATCTTTCCATCCTGGCACCTTAGATTCTAAGGCGCTGAGCCGACTCACAGCAGCTTCCCAATGGTCCGGGCAAACACACCAAATCACTTTTTCACTAATTTCTATAAGGTGGATAGCACTTTCGGAATTCAATTCCGCATCGACGTCGAGAAATATCCGTTGGCCATCACCCCAGGCACTGATTCGTTGTCGGACCCTCTCTTCGTTTAAGGATTGATCCTCTTCCAACAAAGATCGATACGGAACGTTCTCGATGGGTTCCCAATCTGCTCGATCACTGAGCAGACAAGGATTTTCTCCTAACTCTAAAAGGCGACGTATCAGACGCTCGGTCAGTGGACGGCTAGCGGAAGATTCATGAAAAATCGCCACAATAGCCGGTTTTTTTCGGTATTTGTTTTGGTGAACAAACCCTTGAACCTGTTGGGCGATCAATTGTGCGAAATTCTTTCGAAAACATTCGTACTTTTTGGTCAAAGACAGACCTGCCGAATAGTCTAACCTCAATAACGTAGAGGGTTCCTGCGCAATCACATCGATTTCCGATGGTTCAGACAATGCCGCGCTGATCGCACCGATTTGGCCGCCCGCAGAATGGAAAATCTGCATCGTTACATTACCGTGCGCATCAACAATGGACGATTTCAATCGTCCATGGATAACGAGAAAAACAGAAGTGATTTGCTGGTTGGCATGATGGATATACTCACCCGCATGACAGTGCATTAACTCGGATGCATTCGCGATTTCCTCGAGCGCTTCATCACTCAATCCTCTACCGCAAGGATGCATTTTCAGAAGCAAGAGTTTGTTGTCGGTCATAAATATCTCAAAACAGGAGAAAAGAACTCCGTGTCGACGGTACCGACAACGATACGTTGCGGGAATTCAGCCATCCGTTTCGTGGTGGTTGATATTGCGTGAGGACGCCCCCATTTTACACTGTACCTAGGAACACTGCGAACCTGATATGCGTTATTGCGGCAAGCCAAACTTTCGGATTATTGGGAATATTTTTCGTAAGAGCCACGCTCTGCGGTACTCAAGTTTCCGAAAAGATTTGTTTGCCTGATGGGGCATTCGCCAGTGGGTGCTTAGTTTTCATTGAACTCTCCATTTCGCTTTCAATTTGCCGTTTTTAGCTCCCAACTTTTTCCTCCCCACAGCTCGAAGCTCGCACCTACGGCTCATACGACTTTACCGTAAGCAAACACAGACGGCCTGGCGGGAGGATCCATTCGACGCGTGTCCTTGGCCCGGTGACTTGGAATATTTGTTTCTCTCCCGCCACTGTCAATGAATATCGACCTGGCTGCAGTAAGTAGAGTTCCGCCGCCATCGGGCGTGATGCTGAACCAAAATGAAAGAGCTTCGCTTGCAGGCGATCGGTTCCGGAATCGGTGACCAGGACCGCCAGGTTGCGTGGATCGGTAAGCCAGCGGACTGCATTGAGGGGAAAATATTCCAGGTTGCCCGGATCCCCCGTGACAGTCTCATACAGGAGGTTGGTATCTGGAACATGCAACCCGACAACCGGTTCTACGCGGATGCCGTTGGCAGCAAAGAGATGTGGAAGTCGTAACACGCGATCGGTATAACGCACCTCCTGAGTGTAGCCAAGAAAATTGACCCGCAATGCGGCCGCCGTTTTCTCAAGCGCCCCATTCAATGGTTCTTGCTCGCGCCAGAAACGAAACTGCACATAGGGAGACACTTCACTCTTGAGTAATGCGTCAAATTCTTGCTGACCGGTCAGCAAGCGGTATTTGGCCAACACGCTTGCGAGCCTATCCAATTTGGCAGCACACCAGGGTTCGGTACCCGGCACAAGGTTCTCTTTCCTTGAGTTCTGCAGATAGCTCAAACGAATTGCGGCCATGCTTCGAATCGGTGCAAGGTAACGTTCATCGCCAGTGATGTGAAAGGTTAGCAACAGCGTGTGCAGCATTTGGCCCATCGCACTGGGAAATACATACAGTGGATCGCTGCTGTGGTTTTCCGGATCCCACCAGTGTTCTCCCAGGCCGCCGATGGCTCCGTCGGGCCAGTGGATGGCACTGGGCAGAATGCCCGCAGGCTTCCCTCGTTCCGCACGGGCCGCAGCATCAACCCATGTATCCATCCAGGCAGTGAATAATTTGGTGAGTGCCTGATCATTGGTCCGTTGCCACAGCAGCAATGTTGGCTGAAGTGCGCGCGGGTGGTAGACTGTGTCACAAGCCCGTTGTGCGCTTGGATCGATTTTATCGACGGAGAAATAGGTGCTCTTGAACTGCAAATAACCCCGCTGGTTGGTGCCCGCCCAAAGGGTCTCCATCAATTCGGCCAGACGCAGGGTCCTTTTTTTCCACGCCGGATGGTCCGGTTCGATATGGAGCATGGGCGTAATCGTGTCGGCAGAGTCTTCGGAAGTGTGTTCGACATCGTAAAGCCGAGTGGTATAGCCGCGCTGCATATGTTTTTGGCTAAGCAAAGCTGTCGAAAAATGGGATTGAGCCGCTCGGATCTTGGGGTCATCAAAACCAATCAGTACGGGTGTCCACCAGCGCCACATTTCGCAGTCATCACCCCATCCGCCCCCATACTGGCCATCATCCTGCAAGCGGTTGTCTATCCACCAATGGATAATGTCGGTCAGCCGCTCAATGCTTTCTCTTTGGGCAACGGCCCACTGCGGAGCAGCCGCTACTGGCGTGTACATTTTGGACGGCCCGATCGGTTCCCCCAGATACATTCGCGCCAATGGTTCGTCCGGGAAGGCACGACGCGCTTGCTCGAAGACACTCCGCACAAAATCGAGCCGACCACGACGCACTTTGGGCTGGCTCCAATACCCCCCATACTCCATGGTGGCCCAGATAAGCATTCGGGCCCGATAGAGGTAAGTAAGTGGGTAAAGGGCTGAGTCTTCCGCCACTCCGAAATCGTAGTCATCCGTATCGAGAATCTCATGACTAAAATAAGAGAGATCGTCAGCGGTTAAATAACGGTCGATCTCATCGATGAGACTTTGCACTTCATTCTGTTGGACAGGGGAAAGTTTCGCCTGCTTCACCAATTCGTCCAATGCGATCAGCCGCGCTGCATCGGTGGGGGCGTTACCAGCAGCCTGGATCAACGTTTCCAGTTCTATCCCATGCGCCACACGCAACAGAACCAGCATGGCCGCCACACTGATGAGAATCAATCGACTCATATTACTCCTCTGTCGTCCGTGGCTTGGTGTCTGGTGATTTGAGCCAGATCGGCGACGACCAGGCTTCGTTTCCGTCAATCTGTGTCAAGTGAAAATAGAAGTAGTGTACGCCTGCCATATGAATGGTTCGTGTGATTTCGACCTCACGGGCATTTGGCAGGAGCGTCTCATGCACTTCGCCATCGACCACCAATTCGACCAACCGAAAAGGGGCCGTACCAGTGGCCTTCAGCACGATCGGTGGCATCTTTTCAGCAACGATTTGCTGACCCATCCAGTGATCGCCCGCATGCACCACCAGACGAATATTCGTGGTCGCGCCATAAGTCCTTCGCTGCTGCAATGCTCGAAAGATCGATTCTCGACTCGCCTCGTTAGCCCATACGCACGCATAGCTCGCGCTGGTAGACATGTGATCGCTACTGGCTATGAACCCCAAATGATAGCCCTTGGCTAATCCTCGATGGACATGCTCTTCAATCGATTGATCTCGGCATCCTTGATAAATCTCAACCAAGGGTCGCAGACGGTCATCCTGGTAGGCCCACGTGTCTCGCCGGATCGGTTGATGGGGGATGGTGATGGTATTTTGGTCCAATTCCCGCCAAAAGACGGGAACCGGATAAGTATGAGGACGCAGCAGATCCGGGCGGAGCGATATCACATTGTGATCGGCCGTGTTTCCATGACTCCGTTCGTAGGAAAAAAATGGAAAAAACGTGCCGTTCAACTGATGGCGAGTGACTCCTTTTTGGCAGCGCCACCAAAGCTGGCTCAAAGTATCACCCTTGGCAATGTCGCGCGAGTGGTCGGTAATGCCAAGAAAGTCGAGTCCCGCAACTTCGATCGCGTATCGGTAGGCATCATCGATGGTTCCATCGTAGGGAACACGACAGAGTGAAAGATCCGTATGTCGATGAAGATCGCCGTAGAAAAGTTGGTGCGTCTTACCGCCTGCAGAGTCCGTTTTGCGTCGGCGACGTTTGGGACGAATGTTTGCCGACGATTTGCCAGAAAATTCTAGTGTGGGTACTTCTGCACCGACTCCCATTCCCTGCCCCTGAATCGATGCTGCGACAATACCACGTGCACCTTTACTTTCGGTTCGATGCGTACGACCCGTCGTCCAGACAGCACAGATACCCTCTTGACTCGGTGCGATTTCAAGCGACTGCATTCCGTCGCCTTGTCCTATATCGAATCGATAAAGGCTGGACCATCCGTCGGCGCCATACGATCGGGCGTAAACAGCCCATCCCGATTCCACATGCGAGCGGTGCTCGACTCCCAACCAGGGACAATAGTAATGCCGATAAGCTAACCAAACGCGTCCTCTCCCGTCGACCGTTAAACGGGGACGCTCATAGTAGGTTCCAGACCATCGAACCTCCGTATTCTCGTGTGTCCGTTCGGCAGCCAGCTTAAGCGAGGGCATCGGCAGCGGATCGGCCACCGGATGCACCCCCTTCTCTGCATCAACGAGTGCCAGGTGAAGGCGGCGATACCGATGAAGGGGCCCATGTTGATCAGTGATCGCCAACGTTTCGATACCCCGAAATGGCCGCCCCCAATTCTCAGCCCCTTCCTCCCAACCTACCCACACACGGTCCTTCTGATCGACGGCAACCTGGGACCGGCCTGAGAATGACGGTGATCGGGTGATATTCACCATATCTCCCCAGTGGCCCCGCTGCCGTCGCCGTAGATGAACATTAAAGCTCTCCCCGTCAAATGCGTCCCACACCACCATAACCGTACCATGACTATCGATGGCTGCGTGAGGGTGCCAGTCACCTAGTGACTGGGTGCTAACTATTTCCACCGATCCCAAAGATCCAGTGCTGACCTCCAACTTTCTGGCAAGAATATCGAATTGACCACTCTGGTCGCTTTGCCAGACAAACCAGATTCCTCCTTGACCATCTGCAACGGTCACATGCCTGATGTCAGCCCCAGTGGCCTGACTCACTCGGATGGGTACGTCAGCCGGACTCCCGTCAGCCAACCGTAAAACGAACAAATCCCATTGTCCGTCCTGCTCCTGCTCATAACTGAGCCACAACCGCTGTTGGTGATCGCAGGTTAAGGTCGGGTTCGCATAAGAGCCATGCTCTAGAGTGACTAACTTACGCAACTCTGCGCGAGTATCCCTGTTTCGGCCTACCCATATTCGATCTCCTTTTCCACGAGTAAACTCGAGCCAGGCGATCCAACGTGCTGCATCCAACACGACCACATCGGCATCATACTCAAGCCGTTCTCCAAGCACAGTCGAAACAATCGTTTCATCTGCTGCGTCATATTGAAAATTGGGAAGCTCTTTGGCTGTGTGAGAATGTGCCCACAAATTTTCATTCGACCCCGTCAGAGTCAGAACAGTCAGCGTCAAAGCAGACATCCCAATCAGGGCCCAATCGACCAACAGCTTCTTCAAAGGCTGGAAAACAAGCATTCAGTGGCTCCCAAAACGGTAAGGGGTGGCCTCATGGTTATCTTGGCCATACGATCATAGTCATTGTAATCAATCCACTTTGTCTTTGTCACGTCACGACTAGCAGGGAATTTAACATGCACGGTTCTCAGCTCGCAATGATTCAACGATTAATGGTTCAACGGAAAGCAAGATGAATAATCACCACCAGATTGTTGAAGAATATCAACGTGATGGGGTCGTGCAGATTTGCGATTTTTTTAGCCTAGAAATGGTTAAACATATTCGCAATGAGCTTGGTCGTTACATCCGCGAAGATCTTGCTTCAAAGCCTGCAGATGCACGCACCATGGAAGCTGACGGACATTCGATCCGCAATCTGTGGCGATTGGAACAACACAACGAATATTTTCGTATGCTGGCCCAAAAGCCTGCAATACTCGATCTGATCGAAAAACTCGTAGCCGGCAAACCGATTTTGCAGGGAGTAGAAACCTTCAACAAACCGGCGCTGGTCGGATCTGGCGTGCCCTACCACCAAGACAACGCCTACTTCTGTCAAAAGCCGCCCGACATGCTCACGGTGTGGGTCGCCATCGACCCGGTCACAGTCGAGAACGGGGCCGTTTATTTTATCAAGGGCTCTCACCAGGGCGGAATGTGTCCCACCAAACTATCGGGTGTCACAGGCAATTCCATCGGACTGGCGGAGTCGCCAGTGACCCCCAAGTCAGAACAATTTGTTGCAACTCTCAAGCCGGGTGACGCAACCATTCATCACTGCGAAGTTATCCATCACTCGGCACCCAATCGGACCGATCAATCTCGATTAGGTTTGCTACTGGTCTATCGGGGCGCCCATACCAGTATGGATCTACAACTCCAAGCAGCCTATGACCACGCCGTCGCGACAACACCGCCCGCATAAAATGCTACTTGTCGAAAAGCAAAAATTTGACCAGATCGGCCAATTGCTGCTGGGTGAGTTGCTTGTTGAGACCGGTGGGCATGATGGAGACGTCGCCCATCTGCCGCTCTTCGATATCTTCCTTGGGAATGCGAACCGTCTTTTGTGCGTCGAGCGCCAGGACCAATTCCTGGGGAGTCTCATCTTTTAGAATCCCCGCAACAATAAGTCCGTCGATCGTTTCCACCACAACCGGTTCGTAGCTACGGACAAAACTGGCACTGGGGGCCAGAATGGCTTCAAGCAGGTCCTGTTCACTGCGGATTCTGCCAATATGCGACAAATCGGGGCCCACCGTACCTCCCAGGTAACCCATCTGATGACAAGTCGAACAGGCCGTTTTTGAACTTTGAAACACCGCCTGGCCACGGCGCACATCGGCATCCGGAAGCAAGCTTTGGATGGCTTGAATTTCATCCCACAACTGGGCGTTGGTCTGCCGCAATGCGTCGATCATTGCTTGGGCTCGCTCGGCTATCGGTTTGCCAAAGCGTGACAATGAGGCAAGCAGAATGGTGGGTGGCAGGGAAACGGTTGCCTGACTTTTTTCTAATGAATTTGTGAGCGATTTACCCACCGATGGATCGGACGTTTGCTTGAAGGCCTGCAATATTCGTTGCAGTTCGAGGGGACCGACCGAATCGACCTGCTGCGCGAGTTGCTGCAACTGGCTAGCCTCCAATGCAGCACCTACCAGCACGTCAACTGCCAGAGAACGATTTGCAACCGGTTGATCCGCCGCGATCTGAGGCAACAAAAACTCAAACATATCGTCAGGCAGTGACTTCTGAATTCTGGCGGCAGCCAACGCTTGCAGGCGAATCTCGGCTGGCTGCTGGGCATCGCGGCCAAGTTGATTCAGTTGACGGGTAAGTGCCGCTGGTGTTCCTTTGCTTGAAATTCTCTCGATGGCATGAACGGCAGCCTGGACTACCTCGGGCTGCTCGGCCGACAGACTACCGGCCAGCGCGGACACCCAGGAATCGGGGACCCGATCGAGTGGTGCAGTGGCTAAGATTTGCAGTATCTCCACACGCTGACGCAACTGCATGTCATCGCGTCCTAGCCAGTGGGCCAGCAGCGTTTGCATTTCCGGATGCTGTGCATGCAAGGCCAAACGCTCCAGAAGTTGCTGTCGCTGATCTTGGGGCAACGATGGTCCGGCCAGTTGACCTTCTATCGATTGGGCTGCCAGGGGCATCCAGTCAGGGTGCCGATCGACCAGCCACCAGGCAGTTTTACGTAGGTCGGCATCGGCAGCAAGAGTGAAGCGAAGCGCCTCCTCAGCGGTCAAGTCCGAAGACTCCATTTGATCCAATGCAAGCAGAGCTATTTTTTTGGCGCTGACCTCAGAGTGCTCCAAGGCCAGACGACAATTTGCAGGCGAGTTGAGTTCGATCAGCGCATAGGCCAGCGAATGTTCCAAGACCCGAGCGAGCTTTCCCGTGGCCGCATCGAAAATGGCCGTGCAAGCCGATTCGTCGCCGATGCGGCCTAGTGCCTCTGCCGCCGCGCGACGGTTCTGCATCGAAGGTGATTGCAAGACCTGCGTCAGAGCCTGGAGCGCCGCCTGATCACGCCACAAGCTGATGGCATGGATGGCGACCTGGCGAACCGTTTCGTCACGGTCGACTAGCGCACCTCGGATTGCTTGTCTGGCTTGGGGACTGTCGATACGAGCCAGACACCACACGGCTTGCCGCCGTGTCCTGGGGCTGGACTCGGCATGAACGGATGCAGGCTTTCCCAGCAATGGAGTAATGCTGGGGACAGCCGCCGCTCCGACCTGGGCCAGTTTTTGAGTTGCCATGCTACGCACAGCGGGCCGGTTGTCTGCGAGCCGAGCAGCCAGTTGGTCCGTAGACTCTGTGCTCCAATCCAGTTCCAGCCCTCGTGGATCTTGAACTTTTACCGCGTCGGTCCGACTGAGTCGATAGATGGCGCCCAACAAGTCTGGCTTCCAGAGCTGGGAGGTAGGACAGCAGAGTTTATACCAGCCTCCCGTATCGACAATCAACAGACTGCCGTCTGCGTCTTCGAGGACATCGGTGGGATGAAAATCGAGGTCATCGCAAACGACAAAATCTTCATCGCGGGTTGAGAAAGTCGGACCGTTGGGCATCAGGGTGTGTCGAGTTAGCTTGTGCATATTGAACAGGCTAACGACCACGTTGTCGTGGTACTCCTCACCGAGCTGTGTGGAATGGATGCGAATCAATCCACTCGGTGCGGCGGCGCCCAAGTGCACCAGCACTGGCATCACCTCGCCGGTACGCGGATGGTGTTCAATGACATCATGCTTTTTACCGTAGACTCCTCCATAGATGGCGTGAATTAAGCCGTCACGTTTGCCTCCTCCGGGCCGTTGAAAAAAGGTCGTGTTGAAAATCCGTTCACCACCCGGTGTGAAGACAACCTTAATCGGATTGTCCATGCCACCGGTCATGACCGGTTCAATGGGTCCCCCAAAAGGTTTGCGGCGAAAGATGTGCGCCGCACGTGTGACCCAAGGTTTCTTACCCGGTCGTTGATAGGTCTGTTCGGCGAACGCTCCCTTGCACCAGTAGATCCAACCATCAGGGCCCAAGTAGGGGCCATGCAGGTCATTGGCACAGCCTGTGAGAGTCTTCCCCTGAAACCACTCTTCGCGTCGATCGGCCACTCCATCGCCATCGGTATCGGTTAGCTTCCAAATACTGGGAGCAGCCGATACGTAAAGAGAACCATCGTACCAAAGGGCCCCTTCGGGAAACATCATCTTGTCGGCAAATACGGTCTGCTGGTCAAATTGTCCATTCCCATCGGTGTCTTGTAGACAGAGAATCCGGTGCGGCTTATTTTCAAGTTGGACTTGTACCTTGTCATTGGTACCGCTTGAATCGGTAACATAGAGACGTCCCTGGTCGTCAAATGTCGCATGGATGGGCCGGTCCACCAGTGGCGGTTTGGCCACCAATTCCAATTGAAAACCGGGCGGAATGTGAAATCGCTTGCCATTGACTTCGGTTGAAATCAGCTCAGCGCCGACGGCAGAAATTGGGAACCACAGCACCAATAGGCCAATAAGAGGTCGCATCAAAGTACTCCATACCGATTTTTTTGAACCCTTGAGAGAGACTATTGAGTATTATAATCTCCTAGGAAGACTATTCCTAGTTAGGCTGTGCAGTGTTTTACCTGGTATCAACCTTGGGTGTTTATGGTCGCCCATTCGCTCCGCGAATGGTCTGGCCAAACTACTTTTCGCGGAGCGAAAAGCGACCATGCAACACATCGCGATTATTCCTGAAGGAATGAGTATCTCAAAATGGAAATATCTAAATAAAAACCTACCGGTTCCGCCTGAAGACGAAAAATACTATACCCGTTGTAAGGACAACCCTAGTTGAGCCAAAAAATAAAAGTCACCGTTTGGAACGAGTTTCGCCACGAACAGAACGACGAAAAAGTTCGACAGGTATATCCTGAGGGAATCCACCACGCGATCGCCAGCTTCCTCTCCCAACAGGCCGACATGCAAGTCCGGACGGCAACGCTGGACGAACCAGAACACGGCCTGTCGGAAGCAGTACTGGAAACCACCGATGTGCTACTGTGGTGGGGACATCAGGCACATACCGAAGTTTCCGACGAAGTGGTCGCGCGGGTTCAACATCGAGTGCTGGCGGGCATGGGCCTGATCGTACTTCACTCGGCCCACGAGTCGAAAATTTTCAAGGCGCTAATGGGAACCGGCTGTTCCTTGAAATGGCGTGAAGCTGGGGAACGGGAACGCCTTTGGTGCATTGAGCCAGAGCACCCTATCGCCGCAGGCATTGGTGAATTTATCGACCTGCCGCACACCGAAATGTACGGCGAGCGGTTCGATATTCCGGCACCCGAGGAGGTGGTCTTTATCTCGTGGTTTGAAGGAGGTGAAGTCTTTCGTAGCGGCTGCACTTTCCAGCGCGGCAGCGGAAAAATATTTTACTTCCGCCCCGGCCACGAAACCTATCCCATCTACGCCAACAAGCAAATCCAGCAAGTCATCCAAAACGCCATTCGCTGGGCAAGTGGCGTAATTGGTTGAAACTTATTTGGCCGATTGCCCAATCTTGAGCATCTTCTGCGAACGTAATTGCAGTCTCTTTTTTCCATTCGCCTTTATTTTGCATAAGCCCACCAGCTCTTGTTGCGGGAGTGTTTGCTGTGTTTGCTTGAATTCCTCAATCTTCTGTCTTATCCTAGCTTCATTTTGTCGGCCTGTTTCCTCAAGCCTTTGTTCAACGAGCCCCACGCTCCATTCCGCAAAGCCGATCATCAAAGTTAGTGCAATTGCTGCTGAAATCATTTTTCTCATTGGCTCACCTACCGGAAAGACACGGCTCACCTCATCGGAACATCCACCCACTCAACTAGAGAAACATAGGTTTCAAGTCTCACATGTCAAAGGGTTCAAATTCAGACGTACCACACTTCTAGCCCGCATATTTCATCCATTTCGTCGCGAGGCCCCGTAGCCAACCGAGGAATAGGCTAAGTCCTTTCGTGGTAAGGCATGTGAGGTTTGCGACCGCAGGCGTGTTTTTTTACACTTTGAGGCGACCTTGGCTGCGCCGCGGTGCCCGAAACATAACGCAGCCACGGAAAGACCGGATATGGGCTACCTCTATCTGGAATAGTCTAGTGAGAGAAAAGAAACATCACTCTCCTGTTTCGAATTCTGCAGCGCACTTTTTACAATCTTCCCAGGTCGAATAATGATCGACGAATCCTATGCGCGACAATTGAGGGTGGATTTCGGCTTCTGGCAGGATGACTTCGACCAACCATCGATAAGTCTCGATTGCGGTAAAATGATCGCAGATATCGATCTCCACATTGTGTGTTGTTAGTCGCTCAAGTAGCGCTGTAAGCAGTGACTCAGCCGCTGCTTCGTCTACGATGGCATCCGCCAACTCTAATTTCAGTGGTGGATCAAACAATGTACAAAGGGGTACGTCCTTTTCACCACTTGCAACTTCATCCCATTCTTCGTACATCCTTTTCGTCTTTTCATCGATACCAGGAAGGACTTCGTCCCAGCTTCGTTTACCATTTTGTGAATCACTAAAATCACCTTTTCGAATTGCCATCGTCCAATCCTTTCTATCCTAATAGTTACTTGATTAGTGTACTATAGTATACTCTTCTGCATTTAGTGTCAAGTACTATATGTTTCCTCAATTCAACTATCTGACGACAGGGAAAATCAACCTCCATTCCCGCAGTTGAGCACGATGGTCAAGGCGCACCATATTCACCGAAAAAAGTGGCTGGTCAACGCATTTCATTGAAACCGAGTGTGCGTGATCACCGACGTCAACCTGGAGCTAAATTTGCTTTTCGCGATACTCGAGGCTTGGTTGCCGTATCACAGAGTGACATGCAACTATGATTGGAAGCCACGGAGACAATCAATACTGTTCGGCGAGTAGACATCCCACAATTTGAGACGGATTTTTTTGCTTCTGTGAATTGGGCGATAATAATTGGGGAAACAACAAATACTTCGGGAACTGCGGAGCCTAGTGAATTCTCAAAAGCGGAGCTGGTGGAATACGGAGTAATTTGGATGAAGATTGAAACTCTTACATGACAGCGGCGTTCTGCCGGATCTGCGTTACCGCCTGTTCCTACTTACGTAAGTGCGCTATTCCAACATGAATCGAAAGACGCGTCCTTTACACCTCAGCTTCCAGTGCTAGTTCCACAGTCACGATTTGCTTGTGCATGAAGGGGATCTCGACGCTGTTGCCGGTTACCTTGAGTTGTTCACGCCGCTCTTCATTCATGTTGGTGATCCAGGCCTCTTGTAAGGGACGATCACAATCGATTTGGCCAGTGACTTCCTCAGACGTGGGATTGTAGAGCCGCACGATGAGGGAATCGCGCTGGTCGCACTGTTTGCAAGCGCTCAGCGCGATCGTTTCGGGACCCACTTGCAAGAAGCTGTGGTCTTTGGGCATCTGCCCCCCTCCCCTGCCTGCCTGGGCCGTTTCCAGAGGCAGGTCGAAATGCTCTGCTGCCCGATAGAGGTTTCCATCCTGCCAATTGCCCGCATGGGGCAAGATCGCATAGTGGCACTGATTGGTGCCGAGTGATTGGGCTAGCTTCATCCACGGGTAAACATCCCATTGGCCAATCACAGGAGTTTGCATGGCGGTAAACGAACGAACCAAAGTGATCGCCAGAGTGCGGTCGTCGTCAACCATGGCTTCATATTCGCGCAATCCTTCGTTCAAAATTGCCAGCCCATGTTGGCCATCACTCATGTCGACAAATCGGTGCATGGGGAATTGGGGATTGGGCCCGCCGTAATAATTGCTCTCCGGCGGTTGCACGATGGATCGCTCAACCACATCAAAAGCCGCTTCGGCCGCCGAATGGGATATCGGTAACCGAGTGGGGAAACAGGCACGCAACCGATGTTGCTCGGCCTGATTTTCGATCGTGGTATGAACCTCAAGCCAGCGCTGTCCCTTACGCAACGTGAGCATCGAGTCGATCGGCAATTCGACCATCTCCGCACTGCGACTGGCCTTGTCACCATCGTCGGCGTAGACGACCGGGTCTTTCAATCCGACCGGAATGGTCAAACGATGACTCACCCGATAACGGGTGATCAGTTCGTTGGACTCCAGGCATTCGATAGTCGCTTGGGTACCACGCGTGGTAAGAATCTGATCTTCGCCGGGGGCCATATGGATCCAGGCGTGACCCGCTTCGCCGCTATCTTCAAAATAGTGTTGGCCGGTAAATGTGTGACCGGTTTGCTTGTCCAACAGATCGAGGCTGCCATCGGGCTGGATGGTAACTTGCAAACAATCATTCTCTAAGACGGGTGGTTTACTATTGGCATTGGCTCCCTCTTCGATTTTGTCTTGTGGCAAGCAGCCTAGGTCGACCCCTTCATGGGCGATTCGATAGGTGGCATATCCCAAAGCTGGAATGTCTTGCAACTCAACCTGCATCGACACGCGAGTGCTACGCAACTGAAGCGAGATATCCTGGAGGTTACGCACCAAGGTACCGTATGGCTCACGGCCAGTCTCCACAAACGTGAGTGGATTACCTTCTGAATCGCGGAGCGAAAACCCTTCGTACTGACACTGATCTGGCAGGTCAATGGAAAGGTTGACCACTTCACTGCGCAGATGAGGACTTGGATTGAATACCGTCAACACCGCTTCATTCAGGCCGATATCCCGGTTATCGATGGTTTGCTGGATGGCTCCCAGACCACGGCGGGTTACACCGGCTGAGATAATTTCAGCCTGGTCGAACCGGTAATGCATGTCCTTTTCCATCTGGTCGATCCCAGCACCGCAAATATTGTCGTGCGGGTGATTTTGCATCAGGTAGCGCCAGGCCCGGTCGATGGCTGAGCGCATGTATTGGCCGCCAGAAAGCCAGCCCAGGGCCGAAAAAGGTTCCGCCCGCCGCTGCAAACCCACTTCTACCTGTGCATTGCGACGTTTGATTTTGATGCGGCTGGAAATCACATCCCCCATCAGGTGGGTCCACTTGCCGGTTGCCCCCGGGTTGCGACTTTCTCCAGTGAGGACTTCGGGATCCTTCACCTCCGTCATCATTTCGCGCATGTAATCTTCCAACGAACCTTGCACGATCTCGTGGCCCATTTCTTCGACAATCGGTCGACTCAGTTCAATCAGATCGCGTTCGTTCGGATCGGGAGAGGAGCAATCGAAGCCCTGCATGCAGGCGATATGTCGTGTGGAAAAGTGCTCACTTTCGTCTTCGATCAACTTTTTCAACTGCGCAGGTAGTACTTCGGTGTTGAATTGCTCCTGAGCAATATCAAGCGGATAGTAATGGTCTTGATTGTGCTGCTGAAGGTGCTGCTGACCGTTGAGGCGAAACGGCAACGCGCCCCGATCCCAATCGTACCACCATTCGTCGCGGCCCATGCCGAAGCGGGCCATGCGATATACGTAAAAATAATAGCTGAAGCGCGAGAGCGCACCAAAGCGGCAACCGGTCACCCGTGATCCATCAGGCCCTTCCAGCACGAACTCAGATTTCTTGGTATTGATACCCCGATAAAAGATGATGGTATCAATGTCGAAACCGCGATAAATCTGTGGCATCTGCGAAGTCTGGCCGTAGGAAAATGGCGTGTAGCCAATTTTGCTAACCTTGCCCCATTTTTCAGCCAAGCGGTGACCGATGACCAGATTGCGGACCAACGACTCCCCATTGACGATGTATTCTTCTGGCAGGGTGTACCACGGCCCAACGATCAAACGTCCTGCACGGACGAATTTTTTAATCTGTTCTTCACGTTCAGGGCGCAGTTCGAGGTAGTCTTCGACAGCAATCGTCTGCGAGTCGAGCAAAAAGGAATGGAATTCTGAATCGCGTTCGAGCAAATCGAGCAAGTCATCCATAAATTCCAGCAACAGCAGACGCGTTTCCTGAAACGGATAGACCCAGGCCCGGTCCCAGTGCGTGTTGCAGATGATGTGAACTTTCTTCGGCTCGGCGGGGTTTTGGTTTGACTCTTGGTTCATTGGGGTATCCTGTTGATCTTAACGAGTTCTACAGTGATTTGACTTATACACTTGGCCATGCTTTATTTTGCACATAAGGTAACGAAGAAAACAAAGAAACAATGTGCGTATGCCAACAAAGCGAGTTAACATCCAAATTTTTCATCTGATAAATCCTTCGTTTCCTTTGTTATCTTCTGTTCAGCTTTTTTACATGGTGCGTAATTTGATTAACGCAGAGGACGTAATTTGATTAACGCAGAGACGCAGAGGACACGGAGGTGCGCAGAGTTGATTGAAATACTCTTCTCTGCGATTCTCGGCGTCCTCTGCGCCTCTGCGTTAAAATTTTCTACTCCATTACCACCGTGGTGAATTTTCTTCCGTATGGTCGCTTTTCGCTCCGCGAAAAGTTTTTTTAGAAGTACACCGTGCCATTCGCGGGGCGAATAGCGACCAAAGTGAATCTTACAATGCTACAATACAATCTCCAGCGTTACGATTTTTTTGGCGCCGACTGCCAGTGTAATCTGATTGTCTTGGATGTCGGAATCCGCTTCGCCGGTTGGTTTCTCGTTCAAGTTTACGTATTGGACCGATTGTGGTTTCTTGAATAACGTCAGGCTGCCATCGATGGCCCGCGAAGACGGATTGTAAAGCCTTACCACCAAGGCCTGGCTTCCTTCGGCCTGGCCCTCGTCGTGCCGGCTGCGCTCCGCCTGTTTGATGCTCGAAACCAGCAACTCCGCCGGTTCCAGTTGCAAAAAGCTTAAACTCTGTGGAAGTGTACCCGCATGGCTCTGAGTCTGCACCGGTTCCAGAGGTACCAGGAAGCGATCGGCTTGGGGAGCCACCCGGCCCTGATCCCAATCGCCCGCATGGGGATAGAGAAAATAGCGGAACTGATGGTTTCCCAGTACCTGGGACCCTTTCATTTCCGGGTGCCGCTCCCAGCGCCAGGCTACCGTGGTCAGTGCAACTTCAAAGGCCCGCAGCAAAGTCAGGCCAATGGTGCGACTGGCGTCTTCAGTCACTTCGTATTCGCGCAGGCCATCTCCGAGTAGGGCCAAACCCTTTTGTCCATCACTCACATCGACAAAGCGTTGGAACGGATGGGTCGGATTCCAGGTACCCTGCCAGGGACTGTCGGGTCCCCGGTCGATGGGCCGCTCGACCACATCAAACGGTTCCTCCGCCGACGAGTGGGTCGCCGCCACATGGGTGGGAAACATAACTCGCAATCGATGGTCTTCGCACCGATTTTCCAGCGTGGTGATGATTTCAACGCCACGCGCTTCACGATCTAACCGCAGTTCAGATCGAATGACCATTTTTTCGGTTTCTTCCGAACGGCTCGCATCGTCTCCATCTGCGTCCAAACGGCGAACCGGATCGCCCATTCCCTCATTGAGTCGTTTGGGTAGATCCATCGTATGAGTGATGGCGTAACGGGCGACCAGAGGACCCGATTCGAGCTGTTCGATTTTGGGGTTCGAACTGAGCGTGGTGATGACCCGGTCGTGGCAAGGAGGAACGTGTCGCCAGGCGTGTCCTGCCTCGCCGTTGTCGGCAAAATAGTGCAAACCGTTGAATGTTTGTCCGTTGCTCTTGTCGGTCAGGTCGAGTGTGCCGTTGGCTTGAATGGCAACTCGCACATGTTCATTTTCCATGCAGTTCGCATGACTCGCCAACGACTTGTCATGCCAGCCAAATTGCTCAGCCGGTTCAACCAACAAAGTTTGATACCCCAGTCCGGGAACATCTTTCACCGCCAGATGCAACCGTACCCGCAAAGCCGGCATTTCCATGGTGGCATCTCCCAAATGCCGCACGATGGCCGGATGCTCCCAGCGACCTGCTTCTTGGAATGCAACCGTCTGCCCCGTTTGCGCATCGACAACCCGGTAATGCCCCAGGTCAAAATGAGCAGGCAAGTCGACGATCGCGGTGACCACTTCACTACGCTTGGCCGGAGCCGGATTAAATAGCGTTAGCACCACACTTTCCGCGTCCACATTACCATTGTCAATCTGTCGTTGAATGGCCCAGAGGGCACGTCGCTTGACCCCTTGGGCAATACTGTAGCTCTGGTCCAATCGATGATGCACATCGAGCTCAATCTGGTCGACACCCGTGCCGGCAATGGTATCGTGAGGTTGACTTTTGAGTAGGTATTTCCAGGCCAATTCCAAAGTCGTCACCGGATACTCGGCTCCCAACAGAGAGGCGACCGCAGCAAAAGGCTCCGCCATCCGCTGCAATTGCTGTTCGGTTTGGCCATTGTGCTGTTTAATGCGAACACGGGTAGAAGTGACATCACCATACAGGTGGACGCGCGTACCCAATTGGCGTGGAGTGCGGCGTTCACCTTTTAGTACGGTCAATTGATCCCAGTCAACCGCCCCTTTCACTGCATCCAGCCATTCGGGCAGACTGCTGTGAAAAATCGTGTCGTCGGTGAGAACTTTAGCCGCCTCTTCGACACAGCGCAACTCGTACACATCGGGTTGAGTGCTATCCATGCCCTGCATGCAGCAAATTTGATCGGTCGTCACATGCTCCCGCTCCGCCTGTTTCATTGCCTCCATCAACTCGGCCAGGCGATCTTTACGGAGCTCCTTGATCGGGTCGAGCAGGATATGATGCTCTTGATAATGCTGATCACTGCAAAGATGGAATGGCAGCCCCTGTTCCTGCCAGTGGTAATTCCGCTCCAATGCCTGTTTGCCATACACGGCGGGCCGGTAGACGCTAAAGAAAAAGTTGTAACGCGCGTTGGATCCCATGCGTGAAGCAAACAAACGGGTACCGTCCGCCCCTTCGAAGAGAAATTCCGACGGCGTTTCACGCGGATGGATCCCATGGTAGAAGAGAATGGAGTCAATGCCAAAGCCGGCGTAAATTTGCGGCATTTGCGAAGCCTGGCCATAGGAGAACGGGCTGTATCCAACCTGCATGCTGCCACCCAGCTTTTCCGCCACGCGCCCTCCTAGGAGCAGGTTTCTGACCAACGACTCACCATTGACCAAATGCTCCTCAGGCAGCGTATACCAGGGCCCAATGAATAGCCGCTTTTCCTTAACCCGCTGGACAATTTCATCGTGTCGGTCTGGGCGTATCTGCAGATAGTCTTCCAGCAATACGGTCTGTGAGTCGAGCAGGTAGGTTTTGTATTCCGGATGTTCGGCCAGGATATTCAGCAACCGGTCCATGAATTCGACCAGGAACATGCGAGTTTCCTGAAAGTCGTACAGCCATTCTCGGTCCCAGTGGGTATTGGGGACAAAATGGAAGGTGGCGGGTGTGGAATTTTCCGGTTGACTGCCGGTTTTCTGCAAGGTGGTCATCGCCACTCCATCAAAGCCGTGTTAAGTGCCTGTTCCACGCGTCGACGTGGTTGGTGAAAATAGATCATGCCATGGCCCGGGAGCATCAGGTCACTATCCACCTGGGCAAATCGCTTGAGCGATTGCAGGTAGCAAGTTTTGTCGAAATCAATCGACCCACTCCATCCAAAATCACCAGCCAGCAAAGTGCCAATCACATCTCCACTGACGACAACTTGTCGGTTCTCATGCTGAAACAAATAAGCAGTGCAGCCACGACTGTGTCCTGGCAAATGCATCACTTGGAACTCCACTCCCAAGACCTCCACCGATTGGCCATCGGCAACGACCTGGTCAACTTGAAAAGGAGTGAAGGATTTATGATAGAGGTAACCACAACAGCGATTGTCACCGGCAGCCACCGCTTCGGCCGTCTCATCGATAGCGATGAACTTGACCCCCCGTTTTTTCAGCAGGTGGCCAGCCCCAGCATGGTCGTAATGGGGATGGGTCAGGATGCAGTGGCTGACCCGATCGAGATCCAAGCCCCAATACTCCATATTCTTCGCGATTTGGTCCAGCGTATCGCCACAGCCACAATCGAACAGAATGAGCCCCTCAGGCCTTTCCAGCAGATAGGTGTTGCCGTCATTGTAACCAGCGTCGACCCCATCCCAGGTAACTCCGTTCAGATCGCCTCCCACCTGGTATAAATGTCGTAATATCTGCATACAAATTCTTGTATATCTGTTATGGTATTACCCTGATCAACATGCCCGAGACCCGTTCGTAGCCTCACAATGTAATCAAATGAACTCGCGATTGGAAGCGAGGCAAGCCCATATATATCAGGATGGAATAATCGCCCCATGCCCTACCCTCAGTTCGATCGCCACGCGGTAAACATGAAACCGCTATCGGAACGTCCCAATAAGGTGGTGATCGAGCGTGATCATATTCCCGTGGACCAGCCGCCGCACGAATTTGATTCGGCCGCGAGCAATACACTGGCTGAAACGGTCCAATGGGTTCGTGCCGCCCGTGAGCAAAATGCGCCGGTCATGATGACTTTTGGTGCCCACACGATCAAAAATGGGCTGGCTCCAGTGCTCATTCGGCTAATGGAGACCGGCTGGGTGACCCACCTGGCGACCAACGGCGCGGGTATTATCCATGACTGGGAATTCGCCTTTCAAGGTCAGTCAAGCGAGGATGTTCAAACCAATGTGCGGCAGGGCCAGTTCGGCAACTGGCAAGAAACAGGCTTTACCATCAATCTGGCACTGAACGTGGGATCGTACGAAGGGAAAGGGTACGGTGAAGCAGTCGGGGCACTGATCGAAAACGGTGGACTCCAAATACCTGAGAGCGCTGCCCTGGAGGCTGAAGTAGCCCGACAAATCACTGACGATCCGGCTCAGGCAGCAGCGGCTGCCGACTTGTTGTCGCTGATCCGAAAATTTCAATTGGCTCCCGGGCGTCTCGACATTCCCCACCCGTGGAAACGATTC
This sequence comes from Pirellulales bacterium, assembly GCA_039831705.1. Lineage (GTDB taxonomy): Bacteria > Planctomycetota > Planctomycetia > Pirellulales > Lacipirellulaceae > JAJRWS01. The sequence continues at coordinate 34,157 of JBDOMT010000185.1, forward strand.
AGCGTGCAAGGAGCCGCGTTTCGGTTAGGGGTTCCGCTGACCGGACACCCCATGTTTGGGCATGACATCATCTACAACCATCCCATGAACCATGGGGCCAGTTTGGGTCGCGCGGCGGAACGCGATTTTTTAACCTTTGCCGAAAGCGTGAGTCGTCTCGAAGGGGGTGTCTACCTGTCGATCGGCTCGGCCGTCATGTCACCGATGGTCTTTGAAAAATCATTGTCGATGGCACAAAATTTGGCGATTGGTCAGGGAACACTGATCGAAAATCACAAAATTCTGGTGGTCGATCTGGCCAAGTCACATTGGGATTGGACCCAGGGAGAGCCACCTGAGGACAATCCCGATTACTACCTGCGCTACAATAAAAGCTTCAATCGCATGGGAGGCCAAATGCGCTACCTGCCTGCGGACAACCGCGATTTCCTCCTGGCACTTTGCCAATCTCTGTAGGAGCCCACACGATGATTTTGATTGAAATGGCAACACTGAGTGAAATGGCCATTCTGAGTGAATTGACCTTGGGATTCTTGGACCTCGCCGTCCTGATTGGCTACATGGGTGGAATCGGCATGATGGGCCTCTACTTTGCCCGACGAAATACGAGCACCGAAGAATACTTTGTCGGCGGGCGCTCCCACAAAGGCTGGGTCATCGGTCTGTCGTTGGTAGGGACATCGATCAGTTCGATTTCCTTTCTGGGATTTCCAGCGGATGCCTACAAGACGGCCTACCTGAGAATGTTGCCGAATTTCATGCTGCCGGTCGCCTTAGTAGTGGCAGCCTATGTGTTTCTACCCTTCTTCCGTAAGAATCACATTTCGTCTGCCTACGAGTATCTCGAAATGCGGTTTGGTCCGCGGGTGCGAGTCTATGGGGCGGTGGCTTTCATCATCGGCCAACTGATGCGGATCAGCGGGATACTATTCCTGGTGAGTATCATGATCCAGACTCTCACCAATTTGGATTCGACCACCTGTATTATCATCGCTGGCATATTCGTCGCCTTTTACACGATTGTCGGCGGTATTCATGCGGTGATCTGGACCGATGTCATTCAGACAATCGTGCTGGCCCTGGGAGGGGTGGTCTGCTTAGTGGTGATACTCAATCGGTTGCCAGGAGGATTGGGACAGATTATAGAAGTGGCCAGTGCAGCTGGAAAATTCAGTTTCGCCGAGTTTAGTGAAGGAGTTATGCAACCGGTACGTTGGGATTTAACACTCCAATCCAAAACAGCAGGCATGATGCTGCTCATTGGTCTGACCATCTGGTTGCGTGAATATAGCTGCATGCAAGCCACCATTCAGCGATACGCCGCCGCGCGGACTTCGAAAGATGCACGTACGGCCATGTGGGTTTGTGGCTTAACCAGTATTCCGACCTGGCTATTCTTCATGTTTATCGGCACCAGCCTGTATGTCTTCTATCAGGAGTTTCCGACCGAAGCGACTACCAATATGCTCACCGGAGCCAACGAAGCAAAGGCGGAGGACATCATGCCTTTTTTCATCCTCCACCAGCTGCCCCAGGGCATGAAAGGGCTGGTCATTGCCGCCGCCCTGGCTGCAGCCATGTCCTCAATCGATTCCAGCATCAACGCTATTTCCGCCGTATCGATTATCGATATCTACCGCAGGCATTTGGTCAAGGATCGTCACGATTCGCACTACCTGGCCATGGCCCGCTGGATTGCGGTAGCGACAGGCATTTTGATGATTCTGGGGGCCATCTGGTTTGCCAATTCGGAAAGCAAAACCATGCAAGACACCCTGACCATGCTGACCGCGGTTCTCGGCGGAGGCCTGTTTGGCTTGTACATGTTCGGCATGTTGACCACGCGCGGCAATGGCATGGCAGCCCTGTGCGGGATTGTCTGCACTATTCTGTTCACCGTCTGGACTCTACTTGCTAAGAGTGAAATGTTGCCCGACAACTTAAGTGTGCCTTTCGATCTTTACTACGTCGACGTGGTTGGCAATGTAGTAATGTTTATCATTGGCTATTTGGCAGGATTATGGTTCTTTCCCAATCAAAAACAATTGGCCAACTTGACTATCTGGACTCACGAGGACGTCGTATCCAATGACTGACCCTACAAATAATCACTCAAATCATGGGGCCCAGCGTTTGCCCCACGGCTCTTATCCGGCCATGTTAACTGCCTTCCTGGATGACGGTCAGATCGATTGGGAGGGAGTCGACCGACTTACCGATTTTTGCATCGACCACGGCGCGGCTGGCATTTTTGCCTGCGGGCTGTCTGCGGAAATTGGCGAAATGGACGACGAAGAAAAAGGAGCGCTGGCCGAGCGAATCGTACGTCATGCCGCCGGACGAGTGCCCATGGTCGTGGGAGCCATCACTTCTGGGGCAATCGAGAAACAGGCGACCCTGGCCCGGCGCGTACATGATGCCGGCGCCGACGTGGTGGCGATTGCCGTTTGTCAACTGGCCGACGAGGACGAGGACGACCAACAGTGGATCGCCAATGCCGAATCGTTGTTGGAAAAGCTGCCCGCAAAATTGCGACTGTCGATGTACGAATGCCCGTGGCCCTATCACCGGCTACTCTCTTTGGATATGTTGCGCTGGGCGGCTGGTACAGGTCGCTTTCATTTCATGAAGGACACCTGTTGCACCATTTCTACTATTCGTGATCGGTTGAACCTTCTTCAAGACAGCCCACTGCAACTACTCAACGCCAACACGGCTACTTTGTTGGCATCACTCCAGGCCGGGTCGGACGGTTTTTGTGGAATTGGCGCCAACTACCTGCCAAAGCTTTATGCGTGGCTCTGCCAGAATTATTCCCGCCAGCCGGAACAGGCCGCTGCGCTGCAAGACTTTCTGGCGAGTACGGTTCCACTGACTGAAAGCCCAATCTACCCGGCCCTGGCAAAAGAGTATCTCCGGCAACAAGGCTTAAAAATTGGCACCTACAGCCGCAAACTGCCAGCGGGACTTCCGACTGACTGTTCCGCGCAACTGTCTCAAATGCACAGGAGCGAAACCGAATGGCTGGAGCGGGTGGAGGTTTGACTAGGATCTAGTCAAGCCTTACTTTGAGATTTGCCGCATTAGCAAGTACATTCAGGGTTAGAGTTTAACTTTGCGTCAACCCTAAAAGATAAGTTTGACAAAGGGCTACGGACTAAGCCAGGTGTCAGGACTCGTAGCTACCCGATAGGCATCCGCGACCTCGTCTAACCCCGTAATGGTAACGTCAAGATCGTCAATCAAACCGTCTTGAATTCGGTAGATCCAACCATGGACTGCAAGCGACTGGCCCTTCTCCCAAGCTTCCTAGACAATCGAAGTATGGCAAACGTTGTGGACCTGCTCAACTACGTTCAACTCGCACAGCCGGTCAAGTCGAAGCGTGTCCGTCTCCAAGGCGCCCAGGACGATATCATGCTTTTGTCGCACGTCACGGATGTGCCGCAACCAGTTGTCGATGAGCCCTAGGTGATGGTTTTCGCTGGCGGCTTTGACTCCGCCACAACCGTAGTGCCCGCATACAATAATATGCTTGACCTTAAGTACCGCGGTGGCAAATTCGATCACACTAAGGCAGTTAAAGTCAATGTGAACGACGATGTTGGCAATGTTTCGATGGACAAACACTTCACCTGGTGCCACACCGATGATTTGATTCGCCGGCACGCGACTGTCTGAGCACCCGATCCATAGAAAATCAGGACTTTGTTGTTTGGCCAGATTTGCAAAGAAATCCGGGTCAAGCTTGTTGACGCCGTTGGCCCACTTTCGATTGTTTTCGATAAGCTCTGGAAGTACTCGCATAGTCTACCTCGACACGCAAAGTGAACCACACAACTGGTTAACCACGGCATCCTACCGTAACCGCGGGATAAGTATATCGATGTTACAACAATTAGGCAAGCAAGCTACTACAGGATGGTCGCTTGATAAAGACCGAATCTAAAACTTATTGAATCCTCCCTAAAAATTAGCCTGACGTAGCACTTCAACGATTTCTGTGCAGGCTGTGATGCGGTTGTTGGTTGAGATGTCTGTGTGCAGATAGTCCAGAATCTGATCTGCTACCTCGCGTGACACAACCACTTCGAGACAGATTTGCGAAGTACTACCCCCGTTAGAATTAGCGAAGGTCGCTCGCCCAGCCCCATGGCATGGTAATGCAGTGTAGCCCGAAGCACCCAATTCGACGAATTTTTGGGTTAACCGTTCTTCTAATTTTTCTTCAGCGACCACCGTCACACGGCGCAACCGTGTCATCGCACGCTTGCGGGCCGCAAGTTGATGCTGGGAGAGAAGCTTAAACCCTTCCAATTCGCGCACCTCCAATTTCACCTCAGCCGCCTCAAAGTCTCGCTCCAAGTCATGAAGTTTTTCCATAACGCTATGATCGACTACCTTACACTGGGACAAATCGACGATCACATTCTTCCGTTCCAACAGCCCCAATCGGACCAACTTCCGACGAAACAAAATCCAGTTGGAAAAAATCGCTGAGTAACGAGCACGCACAATTGCCGTATTGTCCTCTTGTAGGTCGATGTCAACGTAAGACTTGAATAACGACCTAACAGGCACACCATTGATCAAGTGGATCAGCAGCTTGACACTAATGCCGATGAATATACCGATCAGCAGGTCCGTTACCAGCACGCCGACTAGTGTCGCTACAAAAATCAACAACTGCTCTTTGCCGATCTGACAGACGTGAAGAAACTCCTTGGGATGAGTGAGGCGAAATCCCGTGTAGATCAGCATCGCCGCAAGTGCAGCCAGCGGAATCCGATGCAACACCGTAGGAATCAGCGCGACACAAAGCAGCAAGAACACACCATGCCAGAAATCAGCGAAACGGGTACGTGCTCCGTTATCGATGTTCGCCTTGCTTCGAACGATTTCTGATATCATCGGCAACCCTCCAATGAAGGCGCAGCAGAGATTCCCAGCACCCACAGCCACCATATCGCGATCAAGATTGGTCTTACGTTTCCACGGATCGATAATGTCGATCGCTTTGGCGCTCAAAATCGACTCCAGACTGCCAATGATAAAGAACATCAGCGACCATTTGATGGCGGCACCCGGATGTACTGAGAATGCCGAAAAATCTGGAGTTGCGAGGTAATCAAACATGCCAAACACGCGATCCGGCATGTTGACCAAATGCGATTCTCCAACTTCATACAAGTGACCATGGAAAAGTACGTATGCGTATGCAACAGATCGAAGGCCATCCCCATGGGGACCGTGATCAAAATCACCACCAAGGCGGCCGGGATAGCTTTGAGCCACTTGTTTGCTTTCTGCAACCACGGCCAAAAAAACCTGAAGACCACCGCCTGAAGGCGGAGGGTTCGCCGACAGTCGGCTAAAGCCCGACTTTCTGGTTGTGGCTTACTTACCGCAATCGCCACGAAGTGGCG
>JBDOMT010000296.1:0-10147 GCA_039831705.1 Pirellulales bacterium
GGTGGCTGGACTGCAGAGGAAACCATCCACAATTCACACGAACTTAAAACGCTGGGAGTGGAATTCATTGAGCAACCTCTGCCGGCAGACGATCAGGAGGGCAATCAGCTTGTGTTTCAGCAGTCGGTCCTGCCGATTATCGCCGATGAAAGTTGTGTCCAAGAGGCCGACGTGAGTCGCTGTCAGGGGCAGTTTCATGGTATCAATATCAAGCTGGTAAAGTGTGGCGGAATTACACCGGCGCGACGAATGATCCAACAGGCACGCGAATTGGACTTGCGGTTGATGATTGGCTGCATGACTGAGTCAACCGTAGGCATCTCGGCAATCGCCCAGCTTCTACCACTATTGGACTACGTCGACATGGACGGCGCGGCCCTGTTAGTCCAAGACATCGCCACAGGTTCCCGGCTGGAAAACGGCCGCTGCCTGTTTGCGGAAGGCAACGGAACCGGAGTGGAATTGCTTGAGGGTTGAGAGGCAAGTTCAGGAGGGCGGGGTCTGCATTTGCCGGGTTGCCCCTACAAGCTCAGCATGCTGTTTTTGAGTTCACTCTCCCTTCATCGATTGTTGTCTCCACGGCATCGGCATAGTGGGAGGGGTGCGGTGGCGGTCCTTGCGCACGTCTTTGGGACGATCCTTGAACCAATCACATAAAATGCTGAGCTGTTTGACGGCTTCGTTGTAAACCCGTTCACCTTTTTCAACGGTGGCCAGTTGCGCTTCCCCCAAAACTCCACTGTCACTGTATGAGCTGGTCCATGAGACGATCGTTGCGGGTCCCTGCTCGAACAGATCGACATAGTTGAAAGGGCTGTTTTCCTTATTGAAGGAAATTTCGCCATCCTTGATTTTGTCTTTGCGCACATTGTCCTCATCGAGATAAAGATAAAGAGACGTCTCAAGTTCACCAGCATGGGCGCAGCCGCCAGGAATTTTGCTTTCACGCCAAGAAGGAAGGAAATCCTTGTCCACGGTGAGCATTTCCCACCAACCGGTGAGGATGCACTCGGCATCGGTTTCGAGATTGGTGCGGCGAGCAACAAGATTAAGGTTGGGCATATTGGAACCGTGACCGTTGAGCAGGATAATTTTCTTGAAGCCGTGGTAGGCAAGTGAACGAGTGATGTCGAGCACATGATTCATGAAATGCTCATAGTCGTTGTTGATGGTGCCGGGAAAATCCATTACGTGTCCGGTGTACCCATAGCTCACAATAGGAAGAACGAGAATGTTCTCGGGTGAGCTTTTGCCTGCACCCAGGGCGATGCTCGTTGGGCAAATGAGATCGACGTCGAGAGGCAGGTGTGGGCCGTGTTGCTCGACGGCACCACAGGGAATAATGCAAACCTTGCCGAGATCGATGGCGTCATTGATCTCCGGCCAGGTAAGTTTTTCGTAACGGTGTTCAGTTTTAGCGCGTTGTTCTGGGTTGGTATTCATGCTTGGTGGGTTGTTCGTTGGGGAAATAGGTTAGTTGGACCAATTGAAAAATCGAGCAGGTTTTCGCTCACCAAAAAAACATTGCGATGACCGCGATGGTCAGATTTAAAAGAACCGTCGCATACAGTCCGGGATGAAGGTAAAAAGGAAGCGGGCCCGGAGTAAAAGGGTGATCGAGTAGCGGAGTGAGATCTTCTCTGCTGTTTAGCAGCCAGGCGTTGGCTTCACGGCCGGAAGGATTTTCTTTGCCATCCCACTTTCCGTAAACCAGCGTAGCCGCCAGAGCGCCAATCGCAGTGAAAACCATAGACCACGGTAAAGCCACCCAACGTCCGGTGAACCAATCGGCAAGCCAATCAGCACCTGCCAATTCGCGATCCCACAGAGCAAGCATGCCATAAGCAGCTCCGGTGACCATTCCCCACATTCCAGCGCGACGATGTGCCGGGGTAAGGATGCCGATCAGGTAAATGGTGAACAGCGGAGTAACGAACACCGGGATCAAGGTCAGGAAAGCTTGCAGCATGGTTTCTTTCGAGCGGATGAAGGGGAGGTAAAGGAAACCTGAAGTTAAAATGACGACGGTAGCCCAGCGGCTGACTTTTAAATAGTGAGCGTCGTCACTGCGTTTCGGTGAAACGAGGCGCGCGTAGATGTCACGGGTAAACAAAGCGGAGAGTGACGAGCCGATGGAGTCGAAGGTGCTGACCGCCGCTGCGACAATCGCAGCAACTACCAATCCCTTGAATCCAATGCCTAGATAAATGTTGGCAAGGTGAGGATAGAGTTGGTCGGGCTGTTCGAAATCGGGAAACAGGGCGTGGCCAAACACACCTAGACTGGCCGAACAGACCATCAGAGGAACGCTGATAGCTACTCCGAACAGGGCGGCCATTTTCATGTCCCAATACGAGCGTGCGCCAAGCAGTCGCATGATCTGGCTGTGGTTCACGGTCCAGTAACCGGCGGCGATGATGATCCATCCGAGGGCAATGATCCATGGCGAAGTCCTTCCATTGTCACCCTGGTAGCGTCCCATGTGAAGCAGATCGGAAGCTGGTCTGCCGTTCTCGGCAAGCTTGATCGATTCGAGTGTGATCTCCATTCCCGACCAACCGCCGGCCGCGCGCCACACGGCGGTGAATATTATGATCATGCCCACCATCATGATGATGCCCTGAAACGCATCGGTTACGACAACGGATTTCAATCCACCCCACGAGGTATAGATCGCGGTGAGAATAACCAACAATACGATGAAACCCCACGCCGCATATGAGGGCATTTCGACCAGAGTGGTCAACAGCAGAAAAATCGACCAGATCATCAGCCCGAGCATACTGGAACGGTATTGAATCTGGATCACCGCGCTGAGCACTCGCGTTGAGACTCCATAACGTGCTTCGAGATACTCGGCATTGGTAAATTGTCCGGCACGTGCAATGGTGGGTGCGAGAACGAAGGCTGCAAAGATTACTCCGATAATAGTCCCGACAGTGTGAACCATTAATATATGGAGTCCTTCGCGATACGAGGTGCCGGTCAGCGAAACGAGATCGGCGTTATCCACATTGGTTGCGAACATCGACAAACCGATCGCCCACCAGGTGAGTGTGCGGCTGCCAAGAAACCACTCTTTACTGGAGCCAGTACCTCGCGCCAGAAAAAATCCCACTGCAAGAACACCGCCGTTTAGGATAATGACAATAATCCAGTCGAGAGTTTGCATTCTAAGGATCTACTCAAACTTTGATAGCATGTCAGATCGACGACGGCGTCAACTTCAATCCACCGGTGTATTTCTCGACGCCGTCGGGATTCCATTTCAGGCCAAGGCCGGGGCCATCGGGAATGGCAATTGTACCATCGTTTTCATCGGGCAGGATGGGGTCGAGCAATAGATTTTCGATGTAAGGAGCGGGAGTGATGTATTCAACCCAACGCGCATTGGCGACGGTGGCGAGCAGTTGCAGATCCGCGGCAAGTCCAACCGCTGTGTTCCATCCATGCGGTACAAAACGAATCGAGTGATCGTCTGCGTACTGGGCGATGCGGTGTTCTTCACTGAGGCCGCCGACTTTGGTGATGTCGGGTTGAATGAAATCAACCGCACGGCGTTCAATCCATTCGATAAATGACTGACGCCGGGTCAGCACTTCGCAGCCGGCAATTGGGACAGGCGAGTTTTTTGTAAGTTGAATGTATCCTTCTAAATCGTCAGGGCGTAGAGGCTCTTCGAACCAGGTGACCTCATAATCGGCGAGCATTTTCGAAGTTTCCCAGGCCCACTTGTAACCATGTGGCCAAAAGGCATCTGAGCCACCGGCGTCAATCATTAATTCGATGTCTGAGCCAATCGTCGCACGTGCGGTTTTGACCATCCGTTCGTCGGTCTTTCGATCCACTCGACCGAAGGGACCCCAGCCAATTTTAAAAGCGCGGAATCCGCGGCTCATTCCGTTTTCAAGACTTTTACGCAGCACCTCTGGCTTGTCCATCAACAGCGAGCCATAGGGCTTGATGCGTTCACGGTAGCGGCCACCCAATAAGCGACTGATCGGTTGACCACAGACTTTGCCAAAAATATCCCACAAAGCGATATCAATTCCGGAGATCGTGTGAGTGATCGAACCGCCGCGTCCTTGCCAAAAAGTCTGTTGGTGCATTGTTTCGCTGACAACCGCAGGGTTGAGTGCCGACGCGCCGATCAAAAATGGATTTAGCACCGCAACCGATCCCTCCACCAGCTTTGCAGATGTGAACGAGCTGCCCAATCCAGTGACACCTTCATCAGTGATGAGTTCTATCAGGGTGTGTAGATTACTGTCAGGGTCGAGATGTTTTTCATCCCAGCCGCCGTCGGGCGTAGCGCCACTCAAGGGAAGAATACGGATAGTTTTGATTTTCATGGTAATGCAGCGATTTCCCATTTGAATCTACCTGGAACCACTCTAAGATTAAATCATTCTCCTTGTGAGTCTACAAGGAATTCGGAAGAAACAGCGAGTAAAGGAGAGAATCTCTCTGTTTACGACTATTCAATATTTTTGCAACGCCAGGATGGCGTGAAGAGCGAGAAATGGCGATTGGTAAGCGATGAGCTTTTATCTCGACCCTGGATCCTCATCCCTCTTTCTTTGCCATTCAAACTGGAGAGCTACATGGCAATCACCATAAACATAGAATACCAGTGGTCGAACTGCCGTCTCCTGATAGGCTCCCTCGGTCTGACTATCTACTTGCTAGGACAACCCGGTTATGGTCAAACGGCCGTGGTGGATTTACCGGATCAGCTGAAAACCACCATCTTTCCCCTGATCGACGCCCATGAAGGCCAGGTGGCGGTGGCGATCAAACATTTTGAAAGTGGTACCACCTATCTCTATCAGGCGCAGCGGCCGATGCCCACGGCCAGCCTGATAAAATTTCCGTTGATGATTGCCGCCTATCAGGCCATCGAAGAGGGTCGGCTCCAGCTTGATGATAAGATCACCCTGAACGAAACGGACAAAGTCCCCGGATCGGGAATTCTCACCCCAAACTTTTCCGAGGGCACGACTCTTTCCGTAAAAGACGCTATCGGGCTGATGATCGCCCACTCCGACAATACGGCTACCAACCTGGTGATCGACCAGGTGGGACTCGATACGACGACCAAATTAATGGCCACTCTCGATTGCCCCGATACGCAACTTCATTCCAAAGTATTTCGGCGCGACACGACAATTGCTCTGGAACGGAGTCGTCAGTTCGGGCTGGGAAGTACCTCGGCTGCCGAGATGTTAAAATTGCTGGAACGATTGCAGCAAGGGAAGCTGGTCAGTCCAGCGGCAAGTCAGTCGATGCGAGACCATCTCTTGACTTGTAATGACATCACCCGACTCACCAAGTTTTTGCCCCCCGGTACCCGTGTGGCTCATAAAACCGGTTCGGTCTCTGCCGTACGAACCGCAGCCGGATTGATCGAGAGTCCGGGTGGAACGATCGCTATTTGTGTGTTGACCAGCGAAAACGAAGACCGTCGCTGGAGCAGTGAGAATGCGGGCAACCTGCTGTGTGCGCATGTTTCACTGGCCGCTTACCGGTGCTTTAACCAGGATGCCAACATTCTCCCAGACGCACCCCCGGTAGCATTAGGTGAGGGAGCCAGTGGCAAATTGGTGGAAGCACTCCAGCGTACCCTCAATGCACGTTTGCAACCGTCGCCCGATATTGGTGTCGATGGCGATTTTGGCCCCCAAACCTTGCTAACTGTTTTGCGGTTTCAACAAGAACATAACTTGAACGCTTCAGGTCGCGTCGACCGTGCCACTTGGGAAGCACTGGGACCGCTGGAAATGTCGGATCGTCCCGTGCCCGACCCGGAAGTGATCAACCAACAGCAGCTCACCCAAGACCCTCCCGATGCACCTCATGGAACACCGTTTGTGACTTGTCAGGCGTGGGCAATCACTGATGGCAACACAGGAAAGATGCTGTGGGGCGAACGCGCGGACGAACCTCTCGACATGGCCAGTACAACCAAAATCATGACGGGGCTGTTAGTCATCACCTTGGCGAAAACCGATCCAGCCATCCTGGAGGAAATGGTCACCTTCTCTCAGCGGGCCGATGAGATCTCCGGATCCACGGCCGGAGTTTTGGCCGGTGAAAAACTCCCTGTAGGCGAACTCCTGTATGGACTGTTGCTCCCATCGGGCAATGATGCTTCGGTGGCATTGGGCGAACATTTCGGTGCACGCCTGGCGGAAAATTTTGAGTCTACGGATGATCCGCTGGAGAGCTTCATAGGGGCCATGAATGTCCAGGCCAGTCAACTCGGGCTGAAGACGACCCAATTTAAAAATACTCATGGTATGACTGCTGCAGGACACCACACCAGCGCCCGCGATCTGGCCCAATTGGCCTGGCATGCGATGCAACAATCTCGATTTGCCCACTATGTGCAAACTCGGCAACACGGCACTACGGTTACGGGACCAGACGACTACCGGAGGAATCTGCAATGGAAAAATACCAACCGCCTGCTCCGTACGGCTGGGTACGATGGTATCAAAACGGGTACCACCAGCGCCGCCGGCTCATGCCTGGTGTCGCAGTCCCATCATGACAACCAGACATTGATCGCCGTGGTGCTCGGCTCCAGCTCGTCAACTGCCCGCTACGCAGACACAAAAAACCTCTACCGCTGGGCCTGGCAGCAGGAAGCAAAGCGGAAAGCAGAAAGCGGAAAGCGGTAGTAACTTTTTTCAATTTTTTACCACCTGATACCCAGCCTTATGCCTCCTCATCCCTACGGAATACTGAGCCTTTTGCCACCGGTTGTGGCGATCGGTCTGGCCATTGTCACTCGTCGTGCAGCTGTTTCGTTGGTGGTGGGAATCTATTTTGGCGCACTGGTCACCACCGGAGGCGATCCGTTTGCGGCCCTTTACAACACTTTGGAAGTACAACTCTGGCCCACGCTCATCGACGAAGGCAAGCTAAGGGTATTTTCGTTCACGCTTTTAATGGGAGCGATGATCGGAGTCGTTTGTCGCAGTGGCGGCATGCGCGGACTGATCGAGTTAATTGCCCCGCTGGCAAAATCGAGACGTAGCGGACAATTGATGACCTGGTTTTTAGGATTGTTGATTTTTTTTGATGACTACGCCAATACCATCCTGCTGGGCAACACGTTGCGTCCCCTCTGTAATCGCCTGCGGATCTCAAGAGAGAAACTAGCTTACCTGGTCGATTCGACTGCTGCGCCGGTGGCCGGATTGGCTCTGGTTTCCACTTGGGTGGCCGTGGAAATCGACTATTTACGCGATGGTTTGGAGATGTTGCCCGCCGGCACCTCGCTCAAGGCCTTCGACCTGTTTCTGGCTAGCATTCCGTACCGCTTCTACGTGCTGATGTCGCTGCTGTTTGTTCCCTTGATCGCCCTGTTAGGTCGGGATTATGGTCCCATGCTGACAGCCGAACGCCGTAAACTGGGCACGCCTCAACCGGGTGAAGGAAATTGGGAAGATGACGCCGAAGATCAACTCGAAGATTCAATGAATGCGGATTCGAGCCAACCCACCCGTTGGTTCAATGGTGTGTTGCCCATTCTAGTTACCTTGGCTGTGGTGATGGTGCTGTTGATCGTAACTGGCAAGCGAGCGCTGGTTGCAGCCGGTGCACCATCCGACCCGGCACTCCGAGACATCCTGGGCGCGGCGGCCTCCAGTTTTTCGCTTTTCTATGGTTCGCTGGCCGGTCTGTTGGTTGCGGCGCTGCTTGCCCGTAGCCAAGGGATTTTGACCCTTAGACAAATCACTTCGGCAGCCGGGCAAGGGGCCCGAGTGGTGTTGCCGGCTCTCGCCATATTATGGTGCGCTTCGTCCTTGTCGCGCATGACCGGCAACAAATCGGTGGCAGGCGAGTCAACTCAAAGTGCTTACCAGTTTCAGGATCACAGGCTTTATACGGGGGACTATCTGGCAGAATTGATTGTGCCCAATGGGGGTCCTAATCTTCAACAGTCACCTGTGGGTGAAAAGGAACCAGACTCATCGGTTGCCCAAGCTAGCATTTCCAATTCAGACTCCTCAGATCTTACCGGATCCACAAGTTCCGCCAGAATTCCCGTCGAGTTACTGCCAACGGTCATATTTATTTTGGCTGCGGTGGTCTCGTTTTGTACCGGAACCAGTTACGGCACCATGGGAATATTGCTGCCCATGGTCATTTCGCTGACTTACACCATGCTTACTTTCAGTTTTCAAGGGGCTTCCAGTTTTCAAGGGGCTTCCAGTGTGCAGGGATTTGCCGGTGATCTGGTAGTCGGGCCCGACAATCCCATTTTACTCGCTTGTGTCGGAGGGGTACTGGCCGGTGCAATTTTTGGCGATCATTGCTCGCCCATATCCGACACCACCATTCTTTCGTCGCAGGCATGTGCCTGCGATCATATGGCTCATGTGGTCACGCAAATGCCTTATGCGCTGACTGTGGCTGTGGTCGCGGTCCTGTTTGGAACATTGCCTCTGGGGTGGGGTGTTTCCGTTTGGTATCTATTGCCGATACAGGCTGTGGTGCTAATTGTTTTTCTGAGGATCGTAGGGAGAAAACCATGACGAACGGCCAAATCCTGCAGTTGCTTCTGGTTGTGGTTTTCACCTGTTTTTCCTGTTTTCAATTGGCTAGCGCTGAAAGGCCTGCGGATTCACAATCCAAACGGGCGCCGATTGTCATGACCGATGCGGCACGCAGGATTCATCGGCAGGCATTGGTCATCGACGGTCATAACGACCTGCCTTGGGAACTTCGCAAGCAGGGCTCTCTGGCGTTCGACCGGCTGGATATCAGTCAGCCTCAGAAAAAACTCCATACCGACATTCCCCGTTTGCGACAGGGGGGCGTGGGGACCCAGTTCTGGAGTGTCTACGTTCCGGCCAGTACGGCCCGTACGGGGACCGCGCTGACCATGACGCTGGAACAAATAGAAATGGTTCAGGCCATGATCGAACACTATCCGGACACCTTCGAACTGGCCCGTACGGCGGCCGACATCGAAAGAATACATCGTGCTGGAAAGATCGCCTCGCTGATCGGTGTTGAGGGCGGTCATGCGATCGAAAATTCTTTGGGCGTGTTACGGCAACTAGAGAAACTGGGAGCCCGATACATGACATTGACCCATTCTGACACGCTCGACTGGGCCGATTCGGCAACCGACGAAGCAAAACATGGGGGGTTGTCTCCTTTTGGCGAGCAAGTGGTGGGCGAAATGAATCGACTTGGGATGTTGGTCGACCTGTCGCATGTTTCCCCCGCAACCATGAAAGATGCGCTGCAAATTTCCCGAGCACCGGTCATCTTTTCTCATTCCTCGGCCCTGGCGCTCGCCGATCATCCACGCAATGTTCCCGATGAGGTGTTACGACTAGTCGCCCAGAATAATGGTTTAGTGATGGTTAACTTTTATTCGGGCTTTGTGGTTTCCGACTCGGCGCAGCGAGAGCTGCAACATAGCGTTTACCGTAAGCAATTGAAGGCCGAATCGGCAACTGAGCAACAACAGAAATCCCGCATGCGGAAATGGGAGAACGAACATCCTATGCAGCCTGGATCAATTCACGACGTGCTGGATCACATCGATCATATCGTCGCTACAGCAGGGATTGACCACGTCGGTCTGGGTTCGGACTACGACGGCGTTTCCGTGTTACCGGCTCAATTGGAAGATGTGAGCTGCTACCCACGGATCACCCAAGGATTGTTGGATCGGGGTTACAACAAGGATCAAATTCTCAAAGTTCTCGGATTGAATCTTATCCGCGTGTTGAAAGAAGCGGAAAAGGTGGCGGCGGGGTTGCAGTAGTGAGAAGGGTGTTCGGACGTCTTTGTTTTTTCCTAAGTCTAACCATCCTGTCAATAAAAACTACAAAACATTACCACAAAGGACACGAAGAGCACGAAGGCTGGAAAAACGACCACTTCGAAGATTGCCACAGGTTAAAATTTTTGTAATATCCTCAAACGCATCCAAGATCTTGTACAGCCAATCCTCATGATGCTTCGTGCTCTTCGTGGTGAATTTAGTTGTCGCAAACAGATGCTAAGTAATTATTGTCTCCTACGGGGATCTAAAAACCCTCGTCTTCAGGCGATCACTTCAGTAGAACTAGGCTACGGAAGCGTACTTCGATACCGTGCAAAGCGGGCATAATAGCCG
>JBDOMT010000178.1:0-2338 GCA_039831705.1 Pirellulales bacterium
CACATCCTGGGGGTGGAGAAGCTCCCAAGGGTTTGGCTGTTCGCCAATGAAAGTGGTACGTGAGCTGGGTTCAGACCGTCGTGAGACAGGTCGGTCCCTATCTGCTGTGGGCGCACGAAACTTGAGGAGGTTCAACTTTAGTACGAGAGGATTTAGTTGGACGACCCTCTGGTGTTCCAGTTGTCGCGCTAGCGGCACGGCTGGGTAGCTAAGGTCGGAAAGGATAAACGCTGAAAGCATATAAGCGTGAAGCCCTCTCCAAGATTAGGTTTCGTAGGCCAATGGCCGAGAGTCCCCTGGAAGACGACCAGGTTGATAGGCCGGATGTGTAAGCGCAGCAATGTGCTCAGCTAACCGGTACTAATGGACGAACGCTTGACCACATTTATCTAACGCTCTTGTTTCACAGCTTTAATAGTGAAAACTAACTTAATAGTGAAAACTGTTACGGCTTGTCATAAGGGCAAAGGAATCGTGGGAATTGAGATGAATGATTGACGATGTGGAGTTTTATTCACATCAACAGTCATGCATCAAACATCTCACATCAAAACAGCTCTTGCTAGTTAAACCAAATTAATCAAGTACGGCGGGTCTACCGGCCCGCCGTACTTTTTCCTGGCGACCATACCGTGGTGGAAACACCTGTTCCCATTCCGAACACAGTAGTTAAGCACCCCGGGCCGATGATAGTGCCTACCAGTGCGAAAGTAGGTATCGCCAGGATTTTTTTGATTTTCAAGAACCCCGCTGGGCAACTGCCCAAGCGGGGTTCTTTATTTATGGTGTTAAGCGCTGGGCTTGTTGGTGTCAAACAAACTTTTCGGATTGTCAGCTGGCCTTTAGGTAGGTCAGCGTCCATCGTTACACATAGTTCCGAATAGATTTGTTTGCCAAGATTTCAAAGAAGGCTGGAACGAGCTCTGCGCTGTTCCGGCAATGTGCTATCCCTTGGATAAGCTCTTAGTCGGGATTGCGATTTCCTTCGACGAAAAATGTCATTTCCATCAATTCTCCGTTTTCATTCACTCATCATGGTGCGTTTCCGATGACGACCTCCCGATGTTTTCAGGTACTTGTTGTGGCAATGTCTACTTGCTCACTTGTAGCCGCTGCGGATCCAGCCCGCCTTAGCCGCAACAACCTACTCCAATATCGCGATACCAACGACAATATCCAGCCAGTGAAGAGGCCAGGCGATTGGCAGCAGCGCCACGCAGAGATTTTGCGCGGGATGCACGAGGTGATGGGACCATTGCCTGACGAAAACCGGAGGGTAACGCTGGATGTCAAAGTGATCGAGGAGGCCGACGCGGGAACTTATGTTCGGCGGCTGATCACCTACCAATCCGAACCTGGCTCGCGGACACCAGCCTACCTCTGCATCCCCAAAGGCGTGTTGACCGGCAAACACAAAACGTCTGCCGTGTTGTGTCTGCACCCAACCGACAATAAGGTCGGGCACAAAGTTGTCGTGGGGCTGGGTGGGAGAGCAGGCAGACAGTACGCCGCCGAGTTGGCAGAACGTGGTTATGTTACACTCTCCCCGGCCTATCCTCATCTGGCGAACTATTGGCCAAATCTTGGCAAGCTCGGTTACGTCAGCGGGACCATGAAGGCAATCTGGGACAACATGCGGGGGCTCGATCTGCTTGCTTCGTTGCCATACGTTGACGATTCGCATGGCTTCGGGGCGATCGGTCATTCTCTGGGTGGACACAACGTGATCTACACAGCCGTGTTCGATACTCGCATCACGGTGTTGGCCAGCAGTTGCGGGTTCGATTCTTATCTGAATTACTACGATGGAAATGAGAAAAATTGGTACTTTGGCAAGGGCTGGTGCCAAATTCGCTATATGCCTCGGCTCTCGAACTACCGTGGCATACTCAAAAATATCCCATATGACTTCCACGAATTACTCGGCGCGTTGGCTCCGCGACCGTTCTTCGTCAATGCGCCGTTGCACGACAGCAACTTCCGCTGGAAGAGCGTCGACGAATGCATCATCGCCGCCCGGCCGGTCTACGAATTGCTAGGCAACCCCAGCGGTGTTACCGTACGACACCCGGATAGCCCCCACAACTTTCCAAAAGAGCAGCGCAACGAGGCGTACCAGATCATTGATGACGTATTACGATCGGAAGCAGGGTAGAAGAAGCAGTTTCATGTACCGGTAATCCATCCAATCTTGAGTCACGGAGTGACGTCATTTGATAGCCTTGGGGTTTTGACCTGTCAGTTATACGTAAGTCGTCATGCATTTCGATCTGGCCCGAAGGCGCACCATGCGATTGCAAAATCAGTCATTCGACGAATACCTCCCCAAATTGCCTGT
>JBDOMT010000468.1:0-10132 GCA_039831705.1 Pirellulales bacterium
AAGCGACGACGCACCTCGGTGGTGGTTCGCCTGCGCCGCTCAGGGCTTACCAGTTTCCCTTGGCGGCCTCCTTGAGAATCTCCATGTCCAGCGCCTGCTCAGCCACCAACTTCTTCAGTCGAGCATTTTCTTTCTGGATTGCCTTGAGTTCCTTTGCCATCTCGGGTGCCATGCCGCCATACTTTTGTCGCCAGCGGTAGTAGGTCTGAACTGAAACGCCTAGCTTTTTGCATATCTCAGGCACTTTCTTGTTCTTGCCAAGATCCACATCTGCTTCACGTAACTTACGGATTATCTGATCTACGGTATATCTTTTTTGCTTCATCGAAAAAATCCTTTCTGGGCTTATGCCCATGGGAATTCTCTCACTTCAGCTGGATCAATTTAAGGGGGGGAGCGCAGCCTCATAACTCCCTTAAATACCTTACTGCATTATCCAAATCTTCCAATTGCCGCTTGCTATGTTGCCGAACGAGGGTCATCCAACCACGATAGCCAAACTCTTCCAAGCGTCCCATCAGCTCGGGATAATCGGTTGTTCCACGTCCCAATTCAACCTCCACCCCCTGGCCGCTCTTCAGATCCCTGATCGCATCATTGCCATGAACATGTATGACATGCGCCCCAAGAACATTGATGAAATCAATTGCTGAACCTTGATGTGCAACGAGTGGCGCAGGAGATAAATCGACTCCCAATGCACCTTCGGGTAACGCGCCAATCAAACGCTTCAATATTTTTGGATCTGTCGTTGGAGCATAAGCGGCCAATTGTACTCCCAAGCGATTGCCATGAGAAGCTAGGCTGTGCAACACATCTACCAGGGTAGACCACTCCTGGTCAAACGAATCCAACAGACCTTCCCCAAATCCTAACGCCTGCGCACTTCCAATCGCCCCTGCTCCTGGTACTTGCGACCCCGACACTATTGGCTCATCTAAGTCGCGAGGTGGAGTTGGCACCGATCCCAGGTTGAATACAAGCACACGAGTGTTTAACTGCGAAGCCATCCGCATTGCACTCAACGCTGTATCTACTCGCTCCTGTAAACCTTCAGGCTGCGCATAGCCCTGATGAGAGGGCAGTGCAATCGAAGCTACCCTCAAATTCAGATCATCCAGCAATTTCCGAAGATGGCGAAGCCCTGTTTCCGACATATCCGCTGGTCGAATTTCTTGACTGGCGTCAAATTGTACACCTTCACACCCCAATTGCGCCGCTGTATGCAATGCTTCACTGATGGATTGTTTCAAGCACAAGGTTTGAACTGCTATCCGACATTGAATCACGACAATATTCCTTTTAGACAACGAGAATACATGAGAGTTGGATAAAACCCAGGGGGGGTTTGGGGGGACGCCCCCCAATGAAGTACTAAATGACTATCCATCTCTTCCACCTAAAACTAACGTATTCTGCCAACTGATTAACAAAGCGAGTGCATACCGACCAAATGGCTACCAATCCAGAGCTTCGTTGGATGGTACCATCTCAAACTTCCCGGGTCATCTGCGAATCAACTCAGTAAATATGGATTAACCCACCTCTGACCTGTGACAACCTGAACCTCTGAACCCTCCAACCCCTCCCCTGCCATGTCAACACTGTCGAGCCTACTGATTCTATCCGCCTTGAGTGCTCCAGCCAATGAGAGAAAGTTCCATCCGACTCGTGATGTCGATGCGGTTGAGATCTTCACTTGCACTTTCAACGACGACTGGGACATTAATTACGACAATTGGCCAGATCGATGGAAGCGTATCACAGGAGTCGACATGCCTTCCTATGTAAAGGCGAGCCTGGAAGACGACCCCACTGCTTTGGAAGGACGTTGCCTTTCTATTCAGATGAATGGTGGCGGTACACTGATTCAAAGTCCTTCCATAACCATATCTGAATATTTCAGTTATATTTTCGAAGCTCAACTGCGCATCGTTGATCTAAAATATGGCAAAGTCCAACTAGTTATCGAATTTACAGACGATGATCGCAATGTACTGCAAACAACCGCAACTAAGTGGTACACATCCACCAATGGCTGGACCAAAGTACGGATCGGACCGATCAATCCATCGGACAGCAATGTAAGATGGGCGGAAATTCATTTTCGGGTAAAAGAAGGAAGCCACCCTGACCTGCAAGGCAAGGTTTCACTCGATGATATATGGCTGGCACGGATGCCCCGAATGACCGTTGAAACCAACAGTCCATTCAACGTGTATACCGACCCGCATGACATTATGGTCACCTGTTCACTGATGGGAATTCTCGAGAAAGATCCAAACATTCATTTTGAGCTATTGGATGCCAGTAGTCGAAAATTAGAAGATGACACGATCCAATTGGACGGCCGTTTGATCACTGAACGTATGTCTCGAGCCTCCGACATTGTTGACAATTCCACAAAAAACCTTAAGGCTGGCTACGCAGGCAAAACACAATGGTCACCTCCTATCGACAAGTATGGATTTTACCGTGTTCGGGTAACGATGCGAACTGCTCAGGGGATGATGAACCAACACATAATCTCTATCGCGGTGGTACCTCCCTTGGAAAAAGCCAGCCAAGGTGAATTTGGATGGACACTCACGAGTCGTTCCATTCCTCTTTCATTCAATCAACTCACTGAATTGCTCCCCTTGGTGGCCATCAATTGGGTAAAACTTCCCGTCTGGTACGATACAGCGCGACCTGATTTGGGTGACAAATTAGTCCAACTGATAGAACGCCTTTCCGCCAAGGACATCGAAGTGGTAGGGGTTGTCGATCACCCGCCAATAGATTCAGAATTGGGCCAACATGTACCTCCGGATGTCAATGTGGCCGAATTACTCTCGCTCGATCCTGATTCATGGTTGCCTTCGCTCGATCCGGTACTCACACGTCTATCGATGCGTGTCCGTTGGTGGCAACTTGGCCAAGACCATGATGTAAGCTTCTCAGGATTTGCTAATCTGGAAGAAGAAATAGCCAAGTTGCGCGACAAATTGTTTCGTTTTGGTCAGGACATTCGCTTAGGAATCGGTTGGCAATGGCCAAATGGGGATGGTTTGGGACAACCGGCAAGCTGGGATTTTCAACAATATACGGCAACCCCATCACTGACTCAGAAAGAGTTGGCCGCCTACTTGCAAATTCCACGACGGCCCCAAGTAGATCGCTGGGTACTGGTTGAACCGCTCTCACAAGAACTCTACGATCTACCGATTCGCGTCCATGATTTGGTAGGACAAATGCTGACCGCCAAAATACACGATGCAGACGCTATTTTTATCGCCGAGCCATTCAACGACGACCATGGTCTCCTTTCTATGAATGGATCACCCGGCGAATTGTTACTGCCCTGGCGCACCACCGCCTCTCTGTTAAGTGGAACCAAGCACCTAGGTAGCTTCCACTTACCACAGGGAAGTGCGAATCACCTCTTTGAAGCTCCCAATGGTAGCGTGCTTATGGTTGTATGGAATGAAAAACCAGTACAAGAAGTCCTCTACCTGGGAGATAACACACGTATTATCGATGTATGGGGACGAGCGAAAAAACCTAAAAACGAAGAATATCGACAGGTCATTGATGTCGATGCATTACCTCAATTTGTACTGGGCATCGACCCCAACATTGCCCGATGGCGGATGCAAGTGCGGTTTAAAAACACTCACTTTCCCAGTGTTTTTGGTCACGCCCATCCCAATCAAATTCGCCTGAATAATCACTTTTCGCAAGGAGCAGGGGGTACCGCTCATCTGATAGCTCCCGAAGGTTGGCAAGTACTTCCTGAAGTGGTTGAGTTCAAACTGGCCGCTCAGGAAACTTCTAAACGCCCATTCGAAATCGCCCTGCCATTCGATGCTAACAGCGGCAACATCCAGGTGCGTATCGATTTCATTGTAGCTGCGGATCGTGAATACCGTTTTAGCGTCTATCGCGAACTCAGCGTTGGCGTGGGTGATGTCGAAATTGATGTTCATACACGGCTTGACGACAATGGCACCCTGATTGTGGAACAAAGAATGGTCAATCATTCTGGCAAGAACGTTGATTTCAAATGCCTGCTCTACGCACAAGGGCAACGACGACAGCGCAAACAAGTTTTTCAACTGGGCGACAGTCAGGACACCAAAGTTTATTACTACCCTAACGGAGAGGATATACTCGGTACTGAATTATGGCTCCGTGCCGAGGAGCTTGACGGATCAAGAGTACTCAACCACCGCTTCACAGCGGAGCGATAAGGCATCAGGTATCAGTCGTCAGGTTGTGAGAAGAACAATGAGAGACGATTAGGTAAAATTGGTGACCTAGGACCAAAGGCTTCCCAACACAACTCCCTACCGATAAGATGAGTCACAAGGGCGTTGCAACGGTTTCTGCCCCACTGCCTACTGACACCTGATACCCGATACCTATCTCCCATGCCTACCATTGGCCAGGTTGTTGAAATACTTAATCTTTTTGCACCAGCCGAATTGGCTGAAGATTGGGACAATGTAGGACTGCTGGTTGGAAAATCTGACTGGTCTGCCAGCAAGGTCATGACCTGTTTGACGGTGACGCCTACGACTGCGGATGAAGCAGTGTCCCTAGGTGTCAACCTGATTGTCTCGCATCACCCCCTACCCTTCCACCCACTCCGAGCCATCACCGATGAATCGACAGCGGGCCGGTTGTTGCTTCAGCTCATTACCGCAGGCATTGGCGTCTACAGTCCACACACGGCATTCGACTCGGCCGAAGCCGGTATCAATCAACACTTAGCCATCGGGCTGGGGCTCCAAGAAATCAAACCGCTCATTTCTGCGACTGGCAGTGTTGATTCTGGCAGTGGTCGCCGAGGTTGGCTGGGGGAATCTCTCACGCTGGTCGAAATGGCTGAACGCGTTAAAATTTTTCTCGATATCAGTACAATTCAAGTCGCAGGAGCAGAAGACTTACAAGTCAGTCGAGTCGCGATTGCCTGTGGTAGTGGCGGTTCTTTTTTGCAACATGCCATAGCTCGGGAGTGCAATTGTCTTGTCACTGGCGAAGCAACTTTTCATACTTGCCTGGAGGCTGAAGCATGTGGCATCGGTCTGATATTGCCAGGTCATTTTGCCAGCGAACGTTTCGCATTGGTCGCTTTAGCGGACTATTTGAGCGAACAACTTGCCGGAATCGAAGTCTGGGCAAGCCGTACAGAACGCGACCCCTTGCGAACAGTGTAGAGTCTGTTATGCGGCAAGCCAAACTTTTCGACTGGTAAGGAGACGTGTATTTTGGGGCAGCATTTATTCAGTAAACTAACTACCGAAAAGATTTGTTTACCTGGGGGTTGCCGCCTGATAATAGCAGACCTACTTAAAGAATCCACCCGTATATTGCCTCTGGACTCTCCTTGACCTTGCGCTGCAAGCATCTAAAATATAGTGTTCACACCGTCTCTATTGCCTCGATTCCCCATCGAACACGTCTCCCTTCCAATAATCTCCATGTCACGCAAACGGTCTACCCCAGAAGCACTGGCCCAGTCATATTCTTCTGAAACTTCTTGCGCTGCGATGCCACGATTCTTGACCGCGTTACCTGTTTACAATGAACAGGCACATGTGGTAACCGTACTGGAAGAAGTGAGAAAGCATGCCACAGACATCTTGGTAATAGACGACGGTTCGACCGATGGCACCTCACAAGCTCTGACTCAATGTCCTTGGGTCAAGGTTGTACCACATCCTAAAAACCTTGGTTATGGGGCGGCTTTACAAACGGCGTTTCAATACGCCATAGAGCACCAGTACGAGGTGCTTATCACCATCGACTGCGACGGCCAACATGAACCTCAACGAATTGGCCAGCTGGTTAGAGCCTGCTGGAGTTCTCCTGCACATGAAGACTCCCCCGGGTTGAATTCTTCTGGATTGAATTCTTCTGGGCTGAATTTTTCTGTACCAGATCCACCGGGAGGCCTGGATCCTTCTGGAGGCGTGGAGAGCCCTTCTGCCCATGGTAAATCTTTCTCTCCTTGGCGTGGTTCGGTGGACATAGTTTCCGGTAGTCGCTACTTGATCATCGATCAATCCACCGCTCCACCTCCTGAAGCACGCCGTCAAATTAATGCGCAAGTTACCCTGGAACTCAATCGACGACTGGGATTAAAACTTACCGATGCTTTCTGTGGTTTTAAAGCCTATCGTGTGGAATCCTTGAAGCAATTAGATCTAACCGAAACTGGCTATGCCATGCCCCTTGAGCTCTGGGTACAAGCGGCCCATCATGGCCTACGGATTGTCGAGAAACCGGTGCCACTCGTCTATCTGGACGAGAAGCGAAGTTTTGGCGGAGCACTCGATGACGCCTCCACTCGGCTGGTGTACTACCGTAAAGTGATTGATCGTGCCCTTCGCGCTTGTACAAACGACTCATCACCATCACTGATGGGCATAAGATGCGGCCCGTGCTCATGAGCCCAATCAATTGGCCTGCGCGTCAGAATCCATTGACCTGCGCGTATGGGCAACCTCATGAAGATTAAGGCTCCCAACGAAAATGGACAACGTCTATCTGTGCCCTCACTGGATAGCATGGATGAGTTGATCGCACTCAATGGCAGGCTGCGGAAGGCCCATGACTGTGACATCCAGGGGCAATCGTTGCTGCAGCTTGCTGCCGAAGCACGCAGCCAACTCCTTGCCGCTGCCGAACATTTTACCCGCGCCTATTGCGAAGTGGTAACACCGCTTCCAACCACCTCATCGACCAAACTTACCCCATCGACAGGGGCATCCTGCCCCTTGATCATGACCGGACATCAGCCTGAGATTGTCCATCCGGGAGTTTGGCTAAAAAATTTCACTGCCGCACATTTGGCCAAAAGCTGCCATGGGATTGCCATTCATTTAATTATCGATAGCGATCTGGGACGAGCTCCGATGATTCGAGTCCCCACGGGATCATCCTCTTCACCACGCACAGTCGCCATTCCATACGACCGACCTACCGATTGCATCCCCTTAGAACAGAGACCCTGGATGGACCACTCGGCATGGGATACGTTTGGAGCTAGAGTTCACGATGCCATCTCTCCACTGATACCAAATACCATGGCACAAACGTGGTGGTCTCAGATTGCCACTCCTGCGGCGGCGGCAACCACCTTAGGGTTGGGGCTGGCGCGAGCGCGTCACCTCACAGAAATTTCCTGGCAATCTTCCTTTCCAGACAAAATTCACCGGGTGAGCCAATCCCTCGAATCCTCCCAAAGCAGTTCTACTCTAGAATTACCCCAAAGCAGTGTCTGCCAGTTGCCGGCCTTTCGCCAATTCACCATTCACTTGCTGTCTCACTTGCCACGGTTCCATGATGCCTACAACAGAGCATTGACCAAATACCGGCGGATCCACAAAATCCACAATCATGCCCAACCGGTGCCCGACTTGTCTGCAGAAAATGGCTGGCTGGAATCACCCTATTGGATTTGGTCGACTCAAGACCCCACACGCCGCGCTTTGCACGTCCGCTACGAATCCAATGGCCTGCGACTGACCGACCGCCACCACTTAGATCAACTACTACCGGTTACCGAAGATGGTCCAACAGACGATGCCATGACTTGCCTGGCTATGTGGGAGGCAAACGGCATCAAGATTAGAACTAGAGCCCTGATCACCACACTGTTTGCCCGTTTATTACTTGCCGACTTGTTCATCCATGGCATTGGAGGAGCTAAGTACGACTTGGTCACTGATGAAATCGCGGACCAATTTTACGGCTTTGCTCCACCCGAATTTTTGACACTCTCGGGAACCTTACGTTTGCCATTCAACCAGTCCTCCACCGATCCCAATATCTCGGGACTTTTCGATACTCAGAAAAATTCCCCCTTTTTCCAATCAACAGGACCAGGCTCAACGGGCCCAGATTCAGACGGCCAACTGCAAAAAATTGCCCAAACGATCCGTGAATTTACGTACCACCCCGAACTGCATATCAACCTGACTTCAATCAATCCATCAGAACGTCATACCGTGCAGAAACTTCTCCAGCAAAAACAGCAATGGATACAAACGACTAAAACTCCTCAAAACGCTGCCCAACGGCATCGAGCAATTGTTGCTGCAAATACGGACCTACAGCCTTGGCTTACCAATCAGCGCAAGCAACTCGATAAGCAGCGAATTTCCACTCAGCTCCAGACTGCGGCTAATCACATTCTTCGGTCACGAGAGTACGCGTTTTGCCTATTCCCCGCCGATCGCCTGCAAAACTTTCTACTAGATTTCTCCTCATCAATGACTTAATCTCAGGTTGCCCTGATACCCTGCTTATTGGGGGCGATGCGTAATCGATGGAGAGTAAGCAATGTGGGTCAGTTCAAAGAGTCTACGCAAACTTTCTGGTGGGGCAAAAATTGTCTTTGGCAATGCGGGAGACCATCCCCTGATCCTATCCTTGCTAACGCAAGTGACCCTGACTTCTCACAAAGAAGATTTTCAGAGTCGTAACGACGCTCCCTCTTATTCTCCTTCAGATCGCCTTTTGGTAAAACGCAATGAAAACTTGATTGGCCATGTGCACTTATCGCGATCCATTGGATGGTTCTTAGGAGAACGTTGTCCACTCGTCCAATTGAACGATTTCATCTTGCTGCCCGAATTCCAGCGCCAAACCGCCAGTGGTACGGAATACGCAACTGCACTACTCCAAGCAGCCGAATCGACTGCCATCGATAAAGGGGCCATGCTGGCAATACAACACACCAACCAACCAGAATGGTTCCAGCAACATGGGTGGAGTCGTTGCCGTAGCCAGGGACATACGCGCGCAAACACACGTGCTGTTCTATCGCATCTGCTTGCCCAGCAGTCGTTGCGTAAGCGAAGAGTGAGTCAAAGCAAACCTGCAACGATTGAAATCCGTTCTTGGCGACAAATAGAACTGGACTGCCTGCGTCATCTTTACCAGCAGTCGGTTAGCAACATGTGGGGCACTTTGCACCGATCCGAAAATATGTGGCAGTGGTTGGTTGGACGCCAGGCACACGACCAAATTTTGCTTGCCTTCAATCATTCCAATCAACCGGTTGGTTATGCGATTCTGCGTGATTCTTGCATTATCGAAATGTTCACCTTACCCGGCTATTCATCCGCACGAATTCGGATGATTGCCCATACAGGTCATGATGCTATCGATCGAAACCACCACTTTGTGGAATTACACACATCCGTTAATGACCCGATGCACGAAGTACTGGTGACCGCTGGCGGCCGTTGGCAACATAACGCCACAAAAGACGGCGAGTGGATGTTCAAACTGCTTTCACCCGAAAAATGGCTGGAACGTATCTATCCTGTGTTACACCAGCGTGCGCACAACAGCTTCCTGAAGTTGCCCGTAGAGATTGAGATCGCCGTAGACAGAATCCCTGTGGACGGGCAAACCTACCAGCTAATGCTCACCCGTCGCAGCGTCCACTTGAAACCAACACACGTTTCATCTGGCAGCCCACGCAACAGACGACTGGGCTGTCATGGATTGCGCTGTGATTGGCTGACCTTTCAGGACTTGTTGACATCCAATCTCAAAGTTTCCGACGCCATTGCCAAGGGCCAGCTCATTACCACTACCCTCGATACCCCCCTGACTTTAGCGCTCCTATTTCCATTCCAGCCATTCTGGCAATCACCGTTTGAACTTTTGAGGCTGTGAGTTGCGAGTGGCCTTGTTGAATAATTATTTTGAAAAATATTTTAGACAGGATGGACAGGATATTCAGGATATTGTTTTATTGGACGAAATCCATGAATCTCCTGCTTTCTTCTTTTCTTAGCGTCTTTGCGAGATCCTTTTTGTTTTTCTCGCAAAGCCGCAAAGTCTCAAAGATGTTATTGGTTTGGGGTGTGGGGCAAATTTTTCAACGAAGAACATGGCTGGACTGATCTATCTCGTATATCCTGTCTAAACTGAAGACCACCGCCTGAAGGCGGAGGGTTCGCCGACAGTCGGCTAAAGCCCGACTTTCTGGTTATGGCTTACTTACCGCAATCGCCACGAAGTGGCGATTGCATCTAGCCGTGGGGCGTAAGCCCACGGTGGCGTTTTCAGATTATTCCCTAGCCCTGAAAGGGCGACAGCGAGTGGCCCAAGCGGAAAATTGGTTTCG
>JBDOMT010000448.1:0-10104 GCA_039831705.1 Pirellulales bacterium
TAGAGGCAATGCAACATTGATCGCAATCGACTCAAGTGCAATCTGTGCACTTCCAGGAGCTTGTCCTAACAACAAAGCCACATCGTAATTGTTTTGCAGGTCGCTGCTTAAACATTCGCGGAGCGCAGCAAATTCAACCGGATAGAGGCGTGTGGTGATTTGTGGTTCGGTGGGTAACTTCTGAGTCAAGTGCTGCAGGAGCATCCACGCGGCATTTTCGGTCCAAGGACCATACGGTTCGAAGGCAGTCAGGAGCACACGGGTCATGGGCTTGAGAGTTGAGAGTTGAGATCGGGATGTGCGTTGTCCTTGCCTCTGATTCTAGCTAAACCCACGGCTTCCCTGGGCTTTGCCACGAGAAGCTAGTGCTTTGTCGATCTCACTCTTTTGAGTCGGAGTCAGTTGCCAATTCATCGCCCTGGCAGTTTCCTTGATTTGCCAAGGGCGTTTGGCTCCACACAATGCTACAGTAATTCCCGGCTGATGAATTGTCCAATTGGCGACAAGCTGAGCCACTGTGTGGCCACTTGAGTCGGCAATTTCCTGTAGCTGATCGACAAATTGCAGGTTGCGTTGCCATTCTTCGCCCTGATACATGGGATATTTAGCCCGAGCATCCAGAGGGGCTAATGGTTTGTCAGCAGACATTCGACCTGCCAATAAGCCTTTCATCAGGGCCCAATAGACGATTAAAGAAATGTTCTGTTGCTGACACCAGGGGATCGACTTTTGTTCGATGTCACGTTGCAGCATGTTGTAAGGCAACTGCACCGCAGTGAGTGGACATGCCCGGTGAAAGACTTGCAGTTGCCCCAGATGGCAGTTCGAGGCGCCCGCATAACGTACCTTACCCTTGGTGATCAGCTCGCTAATCGCTCCTGCGGATTCTTCAATTGGTACTTGAGGGTCGGGTGAGTGGAGGTAGTAGAGTTCAATGCGATCGGTTCCCATTCGTTCCAAGCTACGGTCGCATTCTTGTCGGATGGTGTCTGGATGCGCATCTTGCGTTTGCGAACCATGGGAGTTGTAGTGTATGCCACATTTGGTAGCCAGTATGATCTCATCACGGCATTCGGAGAGTGCTTGCCGAATGAGATTCTCGCTTTCCCCCTGCGGACCATAGCAATATGCCGTATCGACAAAGTTGATCCCCAAGTCGATACAAGATCGCAAGGTGGCGACACTGTCGGATTCGTTTACATCCAGTGAAGTCACTCCTGCCATGGGCCATGTGCCTAATGCAATCGGTGAGACCCACAGATCGCTGTTGCCTAATCGGCGGCGGTTGTCGGAGGCGGAGGGGCACATAGCGGTCTCGTGTCATAGAAATGGGTTTTGGCCAGACGCCCATATTGCCAAACGAATCTTTGCGCTGTGTCCGCGCATCCGCGGTACCACTGGTACCAGCTTTCTTCGCGGTCACATCGGAAAGTTCGTTTTGGCCAGACGCCCATATTGCCAAACGAATCTTTGCGCTGTGTCCGCGCATCCGCGGTACCACTGGTACCAGCTTTCTTCGCGGTCACATCGGAAAGTTCGTTTTGGCCAGACCAAGTGACCCCTACGGGACTTGAACCCGTGTTGCCGGCGTGAAAGGCCGGAGTCCTAGACCGCTAGACGAAGGGGCCGGTGTCTGTCTGGCTGCACAATTGCAAGAATTTTATAAAGCGTGCAGAAGGCTATAAGGTTACGCCAAGTTGCCTTGACGTCAAGCGGGGTGCCGGAAGATAAATCAATCGGAAAGAGTATCGCCCCCGTTACCAGCGATTATTGCAGCCACATCTCCAAGAGAGACTCGGCCAAGTTGGAGGAAATGGGGACCCTTGAGAGATACAGACAGTATCTTCCGCCCAATGCTGGATGGCTGAACTGGTGGCCACACTTATTCAGCCACCACATTATTCGGCAGTATGGCTGGTGTCTGTTTGGCGTGGCGTGGTAGCATCTTGCGGTTTACTTTGACTCTGCTGTTCACTTCTACGGATTGCCTCATAGACCTCGTTGCGATGAACGGGCACTTCCTTAGGAGCTTCGATACCTAAGCGAACCTTATCACCTCGAATCTCAACAACGACGATCGTAATATTATCATTGATGATAATACTTTCGTTTTTTTTTCGCGACAGAACCAACATCATCCATTCCTTTTTGTTCTCTCCAGGCCTTGAATACCTTCCACTTGAAGGTTATTCTCGTGCCCTCGGAAGCTCAGTTTGCGCTGGCTACCTAAGCCGTTTACATTCCGTTAGATAGGCGCAAACCGTGTGAGTACTACATGTTACCCCTCAATTCACTCTACGTGGTGATTAGATAGAGTCAAGCAAACTTTATGCAGTTGACCGTTTTTTTGAATTGTTTTGGGGGTAATGGCACAAAATTTCATTTATTTGCTATGTTTCTTCCTAATATTTCCCCTTACCTGACCGATTGGCAATGAGTTCCTGATGATTGCAAGTATAGATGTAGAATATACTTAGAACTATTTTCAGTAGGCTGCAGCCTGCCTGTTTCGGATTGGAGGGGTTAGGATTAATTATGCCCCCCCAAAGGTACTGGTGTGAGTTCTTGAAGGTGTGAGGCCATCTTGACACTTCGGGCAAGGTCGATGTCGTGGACTAATGCCTCAAGAAACGTTAAGAGCCTATCCCGTAACTGGCCAACGTAGCATAGGCTTCCAGCCTATTGGTGGTTCTAAGTCAAAACGGTTTGCCTCAGGCCATCCATGTGTTACTCAATACCACTCAAGCGCTGGATAAAAAGATCGCTGGGCCATTTTTTACATCAGTGGTTGCGACAAACTAGCGGACTCCTATAATCCAGGGTTTGCCGACTGCTACCAAGTTACCTATCGATGAAGGAATAGCACGGTCAAGTTGAAGGAATAGCACGGTCAAGCTGCCCGCATGTGCCAAATTGTTGGCTACAGAGAAATAGGTCGGCCGGATTGTTGTTTTGATCAAAAGGGCCACGTTAGGAAGGAACAAACGGGACATGATTCGTTGGCTCAAACGAGCCTTTCCCTGGTTGGGGAATGTGGTTGAGGTTGTGTACACGGTTGTCAACGGCATGTGGATAACGTTGCGCACGTGGTTCAGAACTTATAGGCCCGATCGAAAAGCGTTTACAGAGCATTTCGAATACCCGGAGTTGCCTGTTCCAGTCGCTGCCCGTTATCGCGGGTTTCACCGTTTCGATCTCACCACCTGCATTGCCTGCGATCAGTGTGCTAAGGCCTGTCCTGTCGATTGTATTTACATTGGCAAGGAACGTGCCCAAGGCAGTAAGGGTTTTCAGGTAACCGGCTACACCATTGACTACTCGAAGTGCATGTTTTGTGCTTTGTGTGTTGAGCCTTGTCCGGTGGACTGTATTTTCATGGGAGCATCCCACGACCTGAGTTGCTACAACCGGGACGGTTGCATTGTAGACTTTTCTCGATTGCCGGTTGATGTCGCATGGGGGCGTTCTACCCTCAATCCTACCGCAATTCATCAGTCCAAGGTGATCACCGAAACCGTACATGGAGGCCCCAATCAATAGAATGTCCGTTGTTTCAACTTCTGTGGATGAAGCCGACTGCGTAGGTGGCTGCGAAGTGGCAAATATCTTGCCAGGCAGCTTATCCACAAGTCGTCTCTGGTTGGGAGTGGATTGACTTTGGAAGTATGGAGTGTTGGCAAGAGGATATTGGGCGACTGGGGCATTGGGATATTGGGCATTGGGATATTGAGCATTGGGATATTGGGCGACTGGGATATTGGGCGCTGGGACATTGGGCATTGGGAAATCATGTTATGACAATCACAGCTATCGCGGTTCCCAATGGGCTCTTTGCGGCAACGCCCACGGCAATGGTTGCCTACCTGGCTCTGTTTGCCGGAGTGGCCGTGGTGTTTTTGTTCGTAAATCTGTTGGTAGGCAAATTTTTGCGTCCCAACACGCCGAATAAGGAAAAATTGGAAGTTTACGAATGTGGCGAGCCGGTTATTGGTTCAAGTTACGTTCAGTTCGATCTGCGTTTTTATGTGGTCGCCCTGCTCTTCATTATCTTCGATGTGGAGGTGGCTTTTTTCTTCCCCTGGGCCACCGTTTATGGCAAAGCAACTCAATTGGCTTCTCCTCAAATGGTTGTGTTGGCCGTGAATGATGGAAATGATACGCGCATTGAACCTAATTTACTTTCTAAGGCAGCGCAAAATCGTTACCGGGAACTAGGGGTTCGTGATGAGTTGGTGACACCGCTTACACCAGAGGCTGCCAGACGATTAGAACTACCCACCGATACAGTCGCTCTCCATCAGGCTGCGGTACGCCGTAATGCTCAGAAGATTGCACTTACTTCGCTGGTGGATATCGGTGTGTTTTTTGCGGTTCTCCTTGTTGGTTTCGCCTATGTGTGGCGCCGAGGAGACTTGGATTGGGTGCGTTCGGTCAGTAGTCAACAGGGTGAAGTGGTGGAGCGTACGATCGACTCAAAAGATTTGGTTCGTGGCTCGGGTGTGTCTCAACGTCCTGCAGGTTCAATTCTGTCCGCATGAAGGTGACAAGATGAGTGGTGACAAAAAGGGCAGTGCTAATTTAGATGGCGCCAATTCAGATGGAGGCGTATTTGTCGACCAGCTTAAACAGCGATTCGGCGGCCTCATCGTTGGTGCTAATTTGGACAATATCGATCCGTGGTTTGAAATTTCTCCCGAGGGTCTGGTCGAAGTGTGTCGTTATCTGCGAGACGAGCCTAGCTTGGCATTCGACTATTTGAATTGTGTGTCGGGTGTCGACTATCTTCACACGGACGAAAAAAAGGCCAAAAAGTCCGAATGGGAACCGCATGTTGAGGTTGTCTACCATCTTTTCAGCATGACACATAAACACAGTTTGGTGCTCAAGGTGATTGTGCCACGCTGGAAGGGAGATGAATCCGGAGTGCTACCGGAAGTCCCCAGTGTAGAGGGTGTGTGGAAAACGGCCCATTGGCACGAACGCGAAGTTTACGACCTTTTAGGCATTTGCTTTACGGGTCACACAAACTTGCGTCGCATCCTATGTCCTGAGGACTGGGTCGGCTATCCGTTGCGTAAAGATTACGAAATGCCTCAGGAATACCACGGCATTCGAGGAAGATAGCTGTAATCTGGCTGAGCCTCGGGGTTTGGCTAAGCCTCACTTTGCCTATTGGTTGGAACGATTTTGGAATTAATGAACATTACTCAGGTAGCAAGCTTAAGGGCAAAGATGAGTTTAGCTACTACAACTCCGCAATCCTTTTATTTGGCTGCTGAAAATGTCAACGATTGTAGACGATCCACGCATCATTGAATTTGATGTTCGCACGGATGAGATGCTGATCAATATGGGGCCTCAGCATCCCAGTACCCATGGCGTGCTGCGTCTAGTGCTACGTACCGATGGTGAAATTGTTTCGGAAGTGATGCCACAAATTGGTTACTTACATCGTTGTGCAGAAAAAATTGGTGAAAATCTAACTCCGCGGCAATGGATTCCGTATACCGATCGGATGGATTATCTGGCTGGGATGAATATGAATCTTGGCTGGGCATTAGCCGTTGAGAAGCTTATGAAATATGAGCCCCCTGAGAAGGGGCGACATTTACGTGTGATCATCGCTGAGTTGGGCCGGATTGCCAGCCACTTGGTGGCCATGGGGACCTACGGACTCGATCTTGGAACTTTCAGTCCTTTCCTGTACGCATTTCGCGAACGGGAAAAGATTTTGGATCTTTTTGAAGAGGTATGCGGCGCGCGTCTGACTTATAGCTATCTCACTGTGGGTGGCGCTACTGCGGATTTCCCGGCTGGTTGGCTGGAAAAGTGCGAGGCATTTCTCGACCAATTGCTTCCAGTAATCGACGAATACCATGCACTCCTGACTACCAACGCCATCTTTATCAAGCGGACTGCCAGTATTGGTATTATGTCCGCAGAGATGGCAATAGATTATGGCTGTAGTGGCCCCGTGTTGCGCGGCAGTGGGGTGGATCACGATTTGCGCCGGGATGGTGAAGAAATTTACACGGCAATGTATGACGGTTACGCGTTTGAGGTAATTGCTGAAAAGGATGGTCACTATCCATCGGATCACCAATATCCGGCAGTACCGCACGAGGCGCAGCTTGGTGACAGTTGGCACCGTTTTTATGTTCGTATGTTGGAAGTGATGCAATCGATTGACCTGATTCACCAGGGAATCGGGCATTACAACGTATCCCAGGGCAGTCATGGCGAACCGATGAAGTTGGCGCAAAAATTGCCCAAGGGTGAAGTCTATTTAGAAACTGAGGCACCACGAGGGCAGATGGGTTTTTATGTGGTCAGTGATGGTACCTCCATCCCATGGCGAGCCCGTGCCCGTAGCAGTTCTTTTAGTAACTTATGGGTTACCGGGGAATTGTGCCGAGGTTGCCTGATTGCTGATATTCCTTCGATTGTTGGTTCGTTGGATGTTGTCATGGGAGAAATTGATAGATAGTCGGGAGGCGCGGGTTGCTAGGCGCGAGTTATGGAATGTAATGCAAAAATGTGACGAGCGCCCTTTAGCCTTGAGGAGACTTGTGCAAGACTAGTCGTCCGAGGACAGTACTGTATTTAGGGATTGTTGTAGGAAAATACATTTGTGGCTATCTTTTTATCGAATTACATGTGGACTTGGTTGGCGCTTTTAGTCGCCGCGTTGGTGCATGTGGTGCTGCTTCTTAATTTGGTGGCAGTCAGTGCGCTGGTGTTTATCTGGCTGGAACGAAAAATTTCGGGCCGAATCCAAGATCGACTTGGTCCCACACGAGTGGGTGGAAAATTCGGTTGGCTGCAAACGTTGGCGGATGGGCTCAAGCTGATTACCA
Organism: Pirellulales bacterium; assembly: GCA_039831705.1. Taxonomy (GTDB): domain Bacteria; phylum Planctomycetota; class Planctomycetia; order Pirellulales; family Lacipirellulaceae; genus JAJRWS01. Next base: position 6,858 of record JBDOMT010000448.1, read on the forward strand.
AAGAAGATTTGATGCCTGAGGGAGCTGACGGGATGTTGTTTCGTCTGGCGCCTTATATCAGTTTTTCAGCCTCCCTGGCGGCTTTCATCGCCATTCCTTTTGCCGGGGGCGCGTTTCTTTTGAGTTCTACACCGTGGGCAGCACTCCATGTGAACGCGGGTGTTTTCTTTGTGTTGGCTGTCCTGGGCTTGGAAGTATTCGGTACGATTCTGGCCGGGTATTCGTCCGCATCAAAATGGTCGCTGTTTGGAGCAATGCGTGAAGCGGCTCAGGTTGTTAGTTACGAAGTTCCGTTGGGAATGTGTGTTGTGGTGGTCGTATTGATTTGTGGGTCGATGGATTTGTCACTCATCGGTGATCGCCAGGCTGGTCTGTTTACCAACTGGTTGATTTTTCATGATCCATTTACGTTTGTTACTTTTTGGGTATATTTTACCTGTGCTACAGCGAGTGTGAATCGAGCTCCTTTCGACCTGGCAGAAGCGGAGAGCGAATTGGTGGCAGGTTTTCATACTGAGTACTCTGGCTTGCGTTGGAGCTTTTTCTTTATGGCTGAATATGGTTCGATGCTTTCGGTCAGCCTGTTAGCCTCAATCTTGTTTATGGGAGGATGGAACGGTCCGTTACCCATTGCCGATTGGATAGGGCTGACTGCCGATCATGGTGTACTTGCCATGAATGCAGGTAAGCTGTTGGGTCTCGTCAATCTGCTTCTCAAGGCGGTGGTTGGTGTGTCCGTGATGATCTGGGTCCGTTGGACCTTCCCCCGTCTGCGTATTGATCAGGTGATAACGACCTGTTTGAAGTACTGTACGCCGATTGCCGCAGTGGCCCTGTTGGGAGCCACCATTTGGCAGTACCAGTTGCCCGGGCGCAATTTTTTCGGGCTCTTGGAAGTTCCTCAGGCGGTTTATGAACTGAAAGAAGGGGGATTGGGTGAACGGGGATTAGAAGAAGAGGGATTAGAAGAAGGGCCGCAGGTGGTTGCTGGACCAATAGAAAAGGGGCTAACGGCAGAAATAGAGCCAACGCTGATGGGAGAAGGAACCTGATCATGGGTGAACCAATTTACTGGCCGTCGTTTTTGTTTCTGCTTTGTTCCGCCATCGCATGTGTATTTGCCGTGGCAGTACTGCTGGCAACGAACATAGTGCGAATGGCCTTTTATCTAGTTGTTTCATTGTCTGCCACCGCAGGACTTTTTTTCTTGGCCGGAGCCGACTTTGTCGGTGCGATGCAGTTGATGATTTACGTGGGTGGGACGTTGGTCCTGCTGATTTTTGGGGTAATGCTTACTTCGCAGGAACGGTTTGTGGAGATGAAAACGTGGTCTGGCGATTGGGTCTTTGCATTTCTGATAGGTGGAATGTTGCTGATGATCTTGATTCCGGCCGCCTTTAGTGTGCCTCAGTGGAGTGGGTTGGATCTGTCGGAAGCCAAGTCGGTGGAAGTTGCGAACACGGCCACTCCCCTTGGCATGGGACTGCTGGGGGCGCGTGTGGATCAACTGGATGGCCACGATCCATCGGAACCACTTCAGCCCGGCTATTTATTGTTATTTGAAATTGCCTCGGTGCACTTGCTAGTCGTACTGGTAGGTGCTGCTTATTTGGCGCGTGCGAAGCATAAAAGATGATGATTCTACCTCTTGCCAATTTATTGACTGAGCCGGTCGGCGTATCCCACTATGTTGTCGTGGGCGCAATTCTTTTCACCTGTGGTCTGCTTTGCATGGCAACCAAGCGCAACGCTTTAGGGGTATTGATGGGCATCGAATTGGTGCTCAACGGAGCGAATTTGAATTTTATTGCATTTGGCAGCCGTTACCTGCGTAACGATGCCAACTCCCTGGGATTGGATGGCCAACTCATGGCCTTATTTGTCATTGTGCTGGCGGCTGCTGAGGCGGCTGTGGCGCTGGCTATCGTGCTGAATTTTTATAACAATCACGACTCGATTGACATTGACCGTGCCGATCAATTGCAAGGTTGATCACATTTTCCTTACGGATTCTTAATGGAACCTGCTGCTACACTCCCCACAATTTTGATGATCGCGTGGCTACTACCGCTGGCCTCGTTTGTGCTCATTCTATTTTTTGGCAAGCGCATGGGGCCCGCGGGCAAGTTGGCCGGGTACGTGGCGACTGGAGCGATTGCCAGTTCTTGTCTACTGAGTATGTTTGCCCTCTTTGGCGTTTGGCTTCCCAGTCATCCGCTTTCAGCTCCTTCGCATCATGGTGAACATCAGACGGATGAAGGAACGCATGAGGAAGAAGGTTCGCACGATACCGAATCAGGGCATGCTGCCGCGAGCAACGTCGGAATGGGTGTCGCACAACATTTAGAAATTTCTGGAATTCCAGTTCAACAAGTGGCATTTCTCAATGCTAATACCGAATCAACCAGGTCTTCTGGGCATGCTGATTCCGGAGAGACTCATGCTGCAGATGGAAGTGGCGGTGCGGGAAGTAGCAGTTCGGAAAGTAGCAGTTTGGACCATGCAAATAATGGTTCGCCCATCTACTACGCAGGCAGTTGGTATGATTTGGGGGTATTTGGAAAACTAAAATTGTCGATTGGCTATTACATCGACACTCTCACCGTGGTGATGTTTTGCATGGTAACGTTGATTGCCAGTTGCGTTCATCTCTATGCCACCGGTTACATGCATGATGAACTGCATGATTTTACCGATCCAGAAGTCACGCTCGTAGATGGTTCGCAGTTACGGCGCAAGGGGCGATATTATCGCTTCTTCCAATATCTGTCGCTGTTTAGTTTCAGCATGCTTGGGGTGGTCATCGCCGGCAATATGGCCATGGTGTTTGTGTTTTGGGAGCTGGTGGGTATCTGCTCTTATTTTCTGATTGGTTTTTACATTGAACGCAAAAGTGCCTCTACGGCTGCCAACAAAGCATTTATCGTCAATCGAGTGGGTGACTTTGGCATGCTCATCGGTCTTATGGCTCTGTGGTCCAGTTTGGGTACGTTCAATTTTGGAGATCAGCAAGATGCGGTTGGTCATTTAGAGCCAGGAATCTTTAGCTTACTCCGTACCCCAGAAAATAATTTTCATTTGAAACCAACCGAAGGTATGACCGCCGAGGCGGTTCGGGACCAAGTAAGTCCGTTGGTTTTGGAGCAAATTGCTGCGAGTGAGCAATTTGATGGGGAAGGGGGGGAAGCCGAGAAATTCGACGGAGAAGTTGCCGTGGCCAAGGCCGTGGCTCAATTGCAAGGCAAAC
>JBDOMT010000206.1:0-10100 GCA_039831705.1 Pirellulales bacterium
CAAGGCATGTGAGGTTTGCGACCGCAGGCGTGTTTTATACACGTTGAGGCGACCACTGCTGCGCCGCGGTGCCCGAAGCCGAAACATAACGCAGCCACGAAAGGACTTGGGACGCCGTAGTAGAAACGGGTGAAATATGCGGGTTAGGCACCGGCCAAAGGTACCCTGGCTAGCACCTGATAGGTGGGCCCCGAGTGTTCCAAGTAGCTGGCCATGACGATCACCTCATCGACCATCATGGCAGGGCCTTCTAATTGTTCCATTGAGACCAATTGGTCGATCATTTGATCCCGATATTCCCTCCCTCGTCCTAATCGACCCAGTGTCAAATGTGGTACATAGGGACGCCGTTGAGCCAGAAAGCCTAGATCGCTGAGACTCTTTTCGTTAGCTGCTTGTAATTGGCAAAGGGCCTTTCCTCCTTCTCCCGCCCCAAGCCAAATCGCACGTGGACGGCTAAGCGAAGGGAAAGCGCCAACTCCATGGGCGATCAATTCAAATGGTGCATTGGGACGAACTGTTCGATCGACTCGCCGGCATACCTGGACCAGTTCGTCGTCGTCAAGATCTCCTAAAAATTGCATCGTCCAATGCAAATTTTCAGCCATCACCCATTTGACATCCACCTCGGTGGAGCTCAGCGCACTGATCGTCTTCTGGGCATGGGCCCTTAAGTCGCGAGAAGCTGTGACAGCAATGAAAGTACGAGTCTTGGCCATTTCTAAAAACTCAACATCTTCCGATAATCTTCGAGACGTCGCTGAATGTCATCTCGAGTGATCTGCTGCATTCGCTCCAATCCAAACCCCTCGACGTTGAAACTGGCCACCAAAATGCCGTAGGCCATGGCTGTTTTCAGTGTCTCTGGCTCATAATTATCCTGCTCTGCCAAGTAGCCCATCATACCTCCGGCAAACGAGTCGCCCGCCCCAGTCGGATCGAGTACCTGCTCGGTTGGATAGGCTGGCAGAACGTATGTCTCGTACTCGCTAAAAAACATGGCTCCATGCTCACCCTTTTTAATCACGACGAACTTAGGGCCCATTTCACGTACCCGGTGGCCCGCCAGGGCCAAATTCTCGGTACCCGTCAGTAATTTTGCTTCGCTGTCGTTGAGCACCAACCCATCGAGCTTGGTGAGCAACAGATCCAAATCTTTGCGCTCGTTGTGGATCCATAAATCCATCGTATCAGCCACCACCAACCGCCGTCCCGGTACTTGTTCGAGCACTTTTAACTGGACTGCTGGCACCCCATTGGCCAAAAAAACAAATTTAGCACGGCGGTAATTTTCTGGCAATTCAGGATTGAACTGAGCAAAAACGTTTAATTGCACATCCAGCGTCTCCCGATCGTTCATGTTCGGCTCGTACCGACCAGTCCAGGTAAACGTTTTACCACCTTCCACTGTCTGCAGTCCTGTCGTGTCGATCCCGCGTGATTGGAGCATTTCGGTATGTACTGCGGGCCAATCGTCACCCACAACTCCCACCAATCGCACACTGGTAAAAAAACTGGCTGAGTAGGAAAAATGGGTAGCCGATCCGCCGAGCAGATTGTCACGACGCTCGGTAGGAGTTTCGACGTTATCAATGGCTACCGAACCGACAACAAGAAGTGGCATGGAATTACTGGGGGGGGTGAGGGGAGAGGACTGTGGACAGAGGCAGGGATCATATGATCAGAGGCAATTAATTTATCAGACCAACCCTCGGTTTTACTAGGCCCTATCAGGATTCCACTCTTCCGCCACCCACTCGCTGGCGCGTCGTACTTGTATTTTGGGTAGGTGTACGCAATAAGTGCGCGGTGGATACCTCATACTAGCACGCAGCGCAAGCAAGTGGGTCATCGTGCGCCTACCCACTCGCTGGCGCGTCGTGCTTGTATTATTGGGAAAAAATTAGGCTCCATTGTGTGTCCTGTTCTGTCCCTGTTCTGTCCTCGTCAAACGAATCTTTTCCAGAAGTCGCGCAACCATACCTGCCCTTGCTAGACAATTTTCCTCGCGAATTCTGGAAAAGTTTGGCTTGACCAGACTAAGTCAAGTCTGTTCGCCCTCTTCGTAAATTTCAGAGGCCGGTCCTACGATCAATGGATCGGGCTCACCCAGAACTGCTGCATTTTTATCGGGATAGTCCAGATGGTAGAGAAAATGACGCATGCAGTTGATCCGCGCGCGCTTTTTGTCGTCGGACTTGATTACCGTCCAGGGCGAGTCGGCCGTGTCGGTATAAAAGAACATCGCTTCCTTGGCTTTCGTGTATTCGTCCCACCGTCCCAATGATTCCAGGTCGATTGGGCTGAGTTTCCACTGTTTCAGAGGATCCAATTTGCGGGCATGAAACCGCCTGAGTTGCTCGCAACGACTCACTGAAAACCAATACTTAAACATTTGCAGGCCACTGTTGACCAGCATGCGTTCCAGTGCTGGCGCTTGACGCAAAAATTCCAGGTACTCCCTGGAATTGCAGAACCCCATCACCAATTCGACACCCGGTCGGTTGTACCAGGAACGATCAAAGAACACTAACTCTCCTTTGGTCGGAAGCTGGTGGATGTAACGCTGAAAATACCATTGCCCGCGTTCTGTTTCGGTTGGTTTTTCCAACGCCACCACATGCGCCGCCCGTGGATTGAGGTGCTCCATGAAACGCTTGATGGTGCCCCCCTTGCCAGCCGCATCGCGCCCTTCAAATAACGAAACGATTTGTTGCCCTGTCTGCTTCACCCACTGTTGCACTTTCAACAATTCTGCTTGCAACTCACCCTTGAGTTTTTCATACTCCTTACGCGGCATTCTCTTATCGTATGGATAGTAACCATTCCCATATCCGATCTTGAGCGACTCCGCATTGGTCATGACTTTCTTGGAATTCATGAACTTAAGAGGGTCGCTCAGATCGAGGCGTTTGGTGCGTTTGCCACTCTTGGTGTCACCATTCACTCCACAATCGCCTGCTGCTGAAGTGATTTCAATCACCGTGGCTTGATCGGCTCCTCCAGTTCCGTCCGAAGAAAAAAAATTAACCAATGCAGGAGCTACATACTCGGTAGCCGGTGTTGCTATTTGGTCTTTAGCCTTGGATGACTTTTTCTTTTTTGACGATTTTGCTTTTTTAGGCAGCTTCGTCTTTTCGGACAATTTTTTCGAATGTTTTGCCATAGCTCACCTCAGGGAACTTCTTCTTAGCACATAACGAAATGATGGTTAAACACGACCACACTACTCCAGTATAGCGTATTTTTCAGGGGAATGAAGAATGTGGCCGGTACCCGTAGACATCATTTTCCGCTTTCCGCTTTCCGTTTTCCACTCTCCACCTTCCGCTTTCCGCTTCCCGCTTTCCGCTTTCCGCTTTTCCCTTTCTCTTTCTCTTTCGCCCACGTATCCCTAAGTGTGGTGGTACGGTTAAAAATGGGCTTGCCGGATTGGGAATCAATCGGATCGACGAAAAAATATCCGTTTCTCTCAAATTGAAAATTTGTTCCAGAAGAAGCTTCAGTGAGATCCGGTTCAACCTGAGCCTCCGAGAGTACTTCCAGTGAGGTTGGGTTGAGATTGTCTAAAAAAGTCCCCTCCGCTGCAGCAGGCACATCGGGATTTTCCACCCCGAATAAGTGATCGTAAAGACGCACTTCGGCGTTCAGGGCATGGGCCGCACTCACCCAGTGGATCGTCCCTTTCACTTTGCGGCCATCTGGCGCGTTACCCCCTTTGGTCGCCGGATCGTAAGTGCAATGCAATTCGACCACATTTCCAGCAGCATCCTTCACCACTTCGGTACAGGTAATAAAATACGCATACCGAAGCCGCACTTCGCGCCCGACCGACAAGCGAAAGAATTTTTTCGGCGCATCCTCCATAAAATCAGCCTGCTCGATGTAGAGCTCTCGAGAGAACGGCACCTGTCGAGATCCCATCTCCGGTTGCTGCGGGTGATTGGCCGCTTCAAGTTGCTCCACCTGGTTCTCGGGATAATTCTCGATCACTACCTTGAGCGGTCGCAATACGCCCATCCTGCGCGGTGCGTGCTCGTTGAGGTCTTCACGCACGGCATCTTCAAGCCAGGCCATGTCAATGGTACTTTCAGCCTTAGCCACACCAATCCGATCACAAAATGCACGGATCGAGACGGACGTGTAACCACGACGTCTGAGTCCGCGAATGGTGAGCATGCGCGGATCGTCCCAACCGGTCACATGGCCTTCGTCCACCAGTTGTTTCAGCTTGCGTTTGCTCATCACCGCATAAGTAATATTGAGACGAGCAAACTCAATCTGACGTGGGTGGGCCAAGCCTGGATTCAACGACCCGAGTTGGTCCAAATACCAATGGTAAAGTGGGCGATGATTTTCAAACTCCAGAGTACAAATCGAATGGGTAATCCCCTCGAGGGAATCACTCTGACCATGAGTGAAATCATAGGACGGGTAGATGCACCACTTATCGGCGGTCCGGTGGTGGTGGGCCCTTTTGATGCGATACATGACCGGGTCGCGCAAATTTAAATTGGGGGAAGCCATGTCAATTTTAGCCCGCAACGTACGCGACCCATCAGCAAATTCGCCAGCCCGCATTCGCGCAAGCAAGTCCAGATTTTCATCCGAACTGCGTTCGCGGTAGGGGCTGTTCCTACCTGGTTCGGTTAACGAACCACGAGTTTCACGCATGGCCTCTGCGTCAAGATCACACACGTAGGCCATCTCTGCCTGTACCAACTGCACAGCCCAAGTGTATAGCTGCTCAAAGTAATCCGAGGCAAAATAAAGCCGGTCCTCCCAATCTGCACCCAACCAACGTACGTCATCCATGATGGAGTCAACATATTCCTGTTCCTCTTTGGCCGGATTGGTGTCATCGAAGCGTAAATTGAATTTACCATCATACTCCCGGGCCAAACCCGCATTGAGGCAAATGCTTTTAGCGTGACCAATATGCAAATAGCCATTGGGTTCAGGCGGAAATCGAGTATGTACCAGGACGGCCCCTTTTTCAGCAACTCCTTTCTCAATGGCTCCTTTTTCAATGACCCCTTTTTCAATGACCAAGTCAGCATCGATCATTTGTTGGATGAAATTACGCGATTCTTTTTTCTCTTCAGTGGTCATGTTATGTGTTGTGCAGGTAGGGAATTGTGATCGTGCCATGGCCAGGATTTTCAATCCGTAATACCGGACACCAGGGCGCAACCCAAGTATTACACAACGGGCGGGGGGACGGCAATGCAGCTACCACATCGCCTTATTCCAAAATCTCTCCCCAATCGGCCAGAAATTGTTGCTTGCACCTGGGGCATTGGACTTGCTGACCCAGGAATTTTAATGGCACATCTTTGCTGTAACTGCACTTATTGCACTCGAGGTGAAATCGCAGAGCATTGAGTGCCGGTGGTTGTTGCATCCATGGGCCAAATAGATCGGTTGGAGGCTTCTTGAAATGGATATCTTCGACCTTCAGGGTCGTGAGTTGCTCGATCGTAAGATCGCTCATGCTGACAATGCGGTTAGCCATCCGGCGAATCGCCTGCTCAAACAGATTGCGCGAAGTCCGACCATTGCCAAAATGTTGATCGCGGTGCTCATAGAGCCATTGAAAACCGCGCATTACCTTACCTCGAGTGGCACTGCCAAGTTGGTATTGATTGCTGCTGCACATTAATCCAAAGATTCTAGCCAATTCGACCGGCCGGTAATCCTCAAACTGCAAATTGCGGCTGAAGCGTGACGACAAACCAGGATTGCTTTGCAAAAGAGTCTGCATTTCATGCGGATAACCTGCCAGGATGACTACCAATCGATCACGATCATCTTCCATTCGCTTGAGCAAGGTTTGAACTGCCTGGCGTCCGTAGGGGTCATCTCCGGTCGACGCAATCAAGGTATAGGCCTCGTCGATAAACAGCACCCCATCAAGGGCTTCATCGATTTTTTTGTTCGTTTTGGGGCCAGTCTGTCCTGCAAATTCTGCCACCAGACCGGAGCGATCGGTTTCGATCAGATGCCCTTTCTTCAACACCCCCATCGAACCAAATATTTTTCCTACGATACGTGCGACCGTGGTTTTTCCTGTTCCCGGATTGCCGCCAAAAACCATATGCAGGCTGAGCCTCGTGGTTGGCAAATCGGCCTCTTCACGCTGCTTCTGAACTTTGAGAAAATTCGTCAAGGTACGAACTTCCGCCATAACATTTTGCAAACCGATGAGTTGGTTGAGCTCGGCCAAAGCCTGGCTGAGTTTTTCGGCAGTGCTGGTATTTTCGGATGACCCTCTGCCAACCGTCTCGCTACGATTGGGATCGGTGTGAATTATTGTCGTTTTTACTTCGCTATCCGATGATGGATCTCGGGAGATACCATTGGTTTCGTCTTGGATTTTTTCTATCGCGGACACTCCCACATCTTGGGATTGGTTCCTCTGCTCCAGTTCATCGATGGGGATTTCTCGAAGATGTAAATAGAGCTCTTTTTGAATCGATTCTATCTGTGCCGTTTCGATCGGGCTGATCGGCCCATCCGCGCGGGCAATCAGATGAGCAATGCGTATAACCAACGTTTCCAATTCACCGACTCGATTGCGGAGTGGTGCAATCTGATCGAATGGACGTATTACCGCATACCATTTTAGCCCAATCGATTTTTTTGACATTTCCTTCAATGCCGTTCGTAGCGTATCACCTTCAAGACGCTCATCCCACAGATGAAGTACCAATATTTCCGCCAGTGATTGTTCCTGTTGACTCCAACGGCGGTCCGCCTCACAAATGGTCACGAAAATCTTCACCAACAATCCGCGATGCAGATCATCCATGCGTTCGATAAACCTCTCAGCCGTACCCGAAAGTTGCTGTGGATGTTCGTCAACAATCCGCTGAGCGCTAGAGAGGTATAGCTCACGGCAATGGCCAAGTAATCGGCGAAAGTGGGAAGGAAGATCGGGCAGCATATGAAAATGCGGATTGCGAAGTGATATACGGAGATTTTCGGGTTACTAGCCAGTAAGACGATACGATAGTACGATACCATTTTATGGTTTCCCAGTCTCTGGTAGGCATGATGCTCATATTTTCTGGCTCTGGACTCTAGACTCTCACCTCCTGGACTTATTCCCCTGTGCATTCCTACCACTACCAATACGATGTACTGGTGATCGGAGCGGGGCACGCGGGGACCGAAGCAGCCCTGGCTGCGGCACGACTCGGTGCCAAGACTGCCTTGCTGACAACCAATTGCGATACGGTGGGCCAGATGAGCTGCAATCCGGCCATCGGTGGAATTGGAAAAGGACAGATTGTCCGCGAAATTGACGCACTCGGCGGAGCCATGGGGCAGGCAATTGACCGGACCGGCATTCAATTTCGAATGCTCAATCTACGCAAAGGTCCAGCCATGCACAGTCCCCGGGCCCAGGCAGACAAACGGGCCTATCAAGTTGAGATCAAACGGATGGTTGAATGCCAGCCCAACCTCACATTGCGTCAGGAAGTGGTGGAAGACTTGCTCACCGAAAAGGGGCCAATCACCGAAAAGGGGCCAATTACTATTCCGGGAAGGGCGAACAGCGATAGAAAAACAGGGGAACACCAGCAACGAATTACTGGGGTGCGTGTACGAGGTGATTCTATCTATCAGACGCCTTGTATCGTCCTGACCACGGGCACCTTTCTGCAAGCCCTGATGCATACTGGAGAATCTTCATCTGCTGGTGGTCGAGCCGGTGAAGGAACGACCCAGGGGATCAGCGGTGCTCTTGGCCGCTTAGGGATTCATCTGGCACGATTCAAGACGGGCACCCCTCCCAGACTCAATGGTCGTACCATCGACTATGACCAAACCGAACTTCAGCCAGGCGACCAGCAGCCACAACCGTTTTCATTTCTCAATGACAAACTGACCGTGGACCAGTTGCCCTGCCATATTACCCACACCAACACGGCGGTCCATGATCTTATCCGCAAGAATTTGAACCGATCTCCCATGGCGACTGGCAAAATTCGTTCTAGTGGCCCCCGCTATTGCCCATCCATCGAAGATAAAATCATACGTTTTGCAGATAAAACAGAACATCAGATTTTTCTGGAACCTGAAGGACGCAATACGCTGGAAGTTTACGTGAACGGTATTTCGACTAGCCTCCCAAGAGATGTACAAGATGGCATGTTGCGGCTTATACCTGGTCTTCAGCAAGCAGAAATCATGCGTTACGGTTATGCGGTGGAGTACGACTATGCCCCACCCGATCAACTCAACACCTATCTTGAGACCAAGCAAATCGGTGGACTTTATCTGGCAGGACAGATTAATGGCACCACGGGCTATGAGGAGGCGGCCGCTCAAGGGCTAATTGCAGGAGCCAACGCAGCCTTGTCACTTGCGGGAAGGCAACCTTTACGTTTGGCCCGTGAGCAAGCCTACATCGGCGTACTGATTGACGACCTGGTAACCTGCGGAGTCGACGAACCGTACCGCATGTTCACCAGCCGTGCCGAATACCGACTATTACTTCGTCAGGATAATGCCGATCGGCGTCTCACTCCGATGGCCCACGAACTAGGGTTGGTCAGCGATGAGCGTCGCGATAGGGTACTCGGTAAAGAGGCTGCTATCATCAAAATTGCAAAATTGCTGGAAACCACACGGCCTGGTGGTATATCTCTGGCTAAACTCGTCTTAAGACCTGAGATAGGCTGGGACGATCTTGTGGAACATCTGTCCGAGTTGCAAGCAGTCGATCCACAAGTGGCCCAACAGGTCCTTTATGACGCCAAGTACGCAGGCTATGTGGCCCGTCAACAGACCGAAGTGAATCGTCAACAACGATTGGCTGAAAAACGAATCCCGGCCAACTTCGACTATGCCAGCCTGGGCCAAATGCGGAATGAGGCTCGTGAAAAATTGACACGAATTGAACCTGAAAATTTATCCCAAGCCAGTCGTATCAGCGGCATTACGCCAGCCGACATTGCCCTATTAATGATTCATTTGGGCTAGACCAAATATTTCATAAACATTCTGCTACGATTTCGATAGCGATAGCAATTTGGCTGCTTGACCACGGAATTATAAAATTCTGCCAGCTCCTCCGGTAAAGCCTCTGATAAATAAATTGTCGCTGACATATCGATTATGACGTAAACCATTTGTCAAAAGGTGGTTGCGTCAATGCAATCAATGTTGACTCCAGATGAATCGCCGTTATAATTCGAATCAATTGGCAATTCAGGAGGTTTCGGGGGATCCGGTTAAGCTTAACGCCTAAGAAGCCTTGCGGCTCTGAGTGACCATGCCGCTTTACGGAGACTTGCTGCTTTACGGAGTTGACGTAGAAATTCCAAATTGCGTAACTATTATCCTGCGTATTGGCATCCTGCGCAATATCAATCATTGGCCATCGACTAAGGAAAGAGGTGGTTCTGCTTATGAAAACCGTTTTTACAACTGGTGAAGCAGCTAAAATCTGCAAAGTTAGCCAGCAGACGATTATCCGCTGTTTCGATTCGGGCCAACTAAAGGGATTTCGTGTTCCGGGAAGTCGATTTCGACGAATTCCTCGTGAACTGCTCTACTCGTTCATGCGTGAAAATGGCATCCCCACAGATGCTTTAGATAGCGGCAAACGCAAGATACTTGTGGTGGATGACGACGAAGATCTGGTGGAATTGATTTGTGACGCCCTCGACCGCGATGGCCGGTTTGACATCCGTAGCGTGAATAATGGATTTGGTGCGGGAATGCTCATCAAGGAATTCCGTCCTGATCTGGTCGTGCTGGATGTGATGCTACCAGACATCAATGGCAAGGAAGTTTGCCAGTTAGTTCGTGGCGACAAATCGATGGACAATGTGCGGATCATCTGCATTTCTGGAATGGTGGAGACGAATAAAATTCAGGAACTCCGCGATGCGGGATCTAATGAATTCCTGAAAAAGCCGTTTGACGTCGATGTGCTGTTAGCTCATATCTGCCAACTGCTTGAAGTGGAAGTACTGCCAGCAAGTTAGGCTGGGTTTATTGGGTCAAGCCAAACTTTTCAGGTTGACTATATACCTGCTTGGTAAGGCGTCGTGCCTCGGGGAGGCTGACGGCTGAAAAGATTTGTT